>JBHHZP010000349.1:0-1576 GCA_046758085.1 Acidiferrobacterales bacterium | reverse complement strand
GTCGACTGCTGCCTGCACCCCGCAAGCCGTGGTGGCAGTTTTGGGGGTCTTCACGGAATCGAGTGGGTGGAAAGTAATGCGGTTGGTGCCGGACAAGCGCAGGGCACAAGGGTTTGAGCGTTTCGATCGGAGCGTGAAACCTGGCATGATTTGGCGATGGGCAAACAGCGACGGCTGCAGGACGCGTACCGGTTTGCGGGGCTGCGCCCACTGGCAACAGTGCGTGGGGTGTTCGGCGATCCGAAGGCGCGAATCGTCGTGCAGGGGCGGCGGCGAAAAAAACGGCATGTGGCGAGTGTGGACGGTGGCTGCGCGCTTTCTACGACCGGCGACGCCGGTTGGTGCGGGACCTGCCGTGCGCCGATCTGCGCATCTACCTGGACGTGGAAGTCCGGCGCGTGGCGTGCCGGAGTTGTGGGTCCGTGAAGCGCGAGCGGTTGGAGTGGCTGGCCGACAATCCGTACTACACCAAGCGGTTTGCGTTCTTCGTAGGGCGGCGATGCCGGATCTCCACGATCAAGGACGTGGCCGAGGAACTGCACCTGCACTGGGAGTCGGTGAAGACGCTGGAGAAGCAGTACATGCGTGAGCAACTGCGCCGCGTGGGTACTCCGGCCCCGCGCGCTATCGGGATCGACGAGATCTCTATCCGCAAGGGACACACGTACCGGATTGTGGTGAGCGACCTGGACCGGATGCGACCGATGTGGTTCGGCGGCAAGGACCGTTCGGAAGCCAGCATGGACGAGTTCTTCACCTGGCTGGGGCCGAAGAAGTGCCGGCGCATTCAGCTGGCGGTGATGGACATGTGGAAGGCCTTTCGCAATTCCACCATGCGCCACGCGCCGCAGGTCAGCATCTTGTTCGACAAATTCCACATCATGCGCCACCTCGGCGATGCGCTCGATACCGTGCGCAAGCGCGAGTATGCGCGATTGAGCGGCAAGGACCGGCGTTTCATCAAGGGACAGAAGTACACGCTGCTGTCGCACCGAGAGAATCTGACCCTCGATGGACGTCGCGCGCTCAAGCAACTGCTGGCGGCCAACAAGCGACTCAACACCGCCTACCTGCTCAAAGAGTCCTTCGGCCAGCTGTGGGATTACCAGCGCGCAGGCTGGGCACGACGCTTCTTCGAGAACTGGCAGGCGGCGTTGAAGTGGCAGCGACTCAAGCCCTACGAGGAGTTCGCCGAGATGATCGAACGGCACTGGGACGGAATTGCCGCCTACTGTCCACCCGAGAACAAGGTCTCGCTCGGTTTCGTCGAGGGGTTGAACAACAAGATCCGAGTCATCCAGCGCCGCGCCTATGGGCTGCGCGACCAGGAGTATCTGCGGCTGAAGGTCCTGACCTGCATGTTGCCCAAGCTCTGACGTCGCGCGCACGCGCCGGCGGGCGTGGTGTTCACAGACGCCCCGCCCCACCGCGTCGCCTGGCTCGTTACCGGCCCGCGCCGCCCCCACCCCGTCTTCAACGCGCGAAATCACCACAATTCACCCACTCGATTCCGTGAAGAGCCAACGAAGTAGATGATCGCCGAGGCATCGAGATGGACTCGGCTCATCGATCTCCC
>JBHHZP010000348.1:0-1582 GCA_046758085.1 Acidiferrobacterales bacterium | reverse complement strand
ATAACTAACCAATTGAATCTATTCGCTTTTTAACCGGACACTACTGGTGCCCAATATCGAAGTATCCACCTCACTTCATTCCGGGGCCCGCAGCGCGGCGCCCGCTCGGATCGATACCGGTCGCTGCCAAGTCTAGGGAGACGCCCAGAGGGGTCGCAACAGGCCCTCGGACGGACGACCGGTCCGGCAAAGCGGGCGTTTACGAAGATGCTCTCTTGGCTGCACCGGTAATGAGCTTTCTGAGAACAATGCGCGCAAGCGCACCGACAGGGCTGGTTTTGAGTCTATTGGCGACCCGTGGTGCTCACGCGCATGGCGCGCTCGAACTTGGCGAGAATGCCTGGACGGCCTGGAATCTGACACCGGAGATCACGCTCGGTACGCTGCTCGTTGCCGGTCTCTATGTCGCCGGCCTTTGGCGCCGGCAACACAAAACCGATACGGTGCGCGTCTGGCGACACGTTTCCTTCTTCGCCGGGCTCGCCGCCATCTTCCTGGCGCTCCAGTCGCCCATAGACCCCATTGCGGAACGGGTGTTCCTGGTACATCAAGTCCAGCACCTGCTGCTCCGCATGATCGGGCCGATGCTGCTGTTCCTCGCCGCGCCGCAGGGCCTTCTGGTGGCCGGCACACCCGGTTGGGCACAACGTCGGATTCTGACTCCTGTCATCACCAGTGGCGCCATTCGCAGATCCTTCGGCGTACTCGCGCATCCAGTGACGGTGACGGGTCTTTTTATCGGTACGCTCTACTTCTGGCAGGTTCCGAAGTTCCATAACCTGGCGCTACTGAACGATTATATGCATTACCTCATGCATCTTAGCATGTTGCTTCCCGGCCTTCTCTTCTTTTGGCGTGTCTTCGACACGCGCCCCGCGCCGCAGGGCACTCGCTATGGCGTGCGCTTGATGATGCTGTGGGTCATGATTCTGTCGAACATCGTGATCGGCTCCTACCTCGCGTTCAAAAAGCCCGTTCTCTATTCCGCCTATGCGGAGCTCGGCCGATTGTGGGGTCTATCCGCTCTCGGAGACGAGCTGTTGGGCGGCGCGTTGATTTGGATCCCAAGCAGCATGATGGGCGTCGTGGTGGTCCTGATCGTGGTTCACATGTGGGGGCGCCACGAAACCAAGGAAGAACAGCGCCGCAGCATGATGCTTCGCCACCGGGGGTATGGGCACAACGAGCCGCCGATGACGGCCGCAGAACTGATTCAGGGTGCGGCTGGAAAGAACCGGGCCATGGCGCTCGGATTCACCGCTTTCGTAATCGCCGTCTTCACCGCGGCGATCGCCATAGGCGTGGTCAACCAGATGATTGGATCGTGAACAATAGCGCGACGTCCTCGTTCCTGGGCATGGCCGATTGGACCCCTGACGATTGCGCGACGTAGAAAACGATGGGAATCAAAGAAAGAATGAAGGGGAAGATACTCATGCTTGGTGGCACAGGGTCTGCGGCTCTTATCGCAGTTGCGATTGGGATGGTGATCTCCGGTATGCGCGATACCGACACTCCGATGGGCGTGCCGGAGGTCGATCATGCCGGCGCACTTGCAGCCGTTTCGCCCGCCAGGCCTACG
>JBHHZP010000347.1:0-1662 GCA_046758085.1 Acidiferrobacterales bacterium | reverse complement strand
ATCTGTTTAGCCCCTGGAATCTCTCGGTCGCAGACAGTGCCGACCCGCGCAAGAATAAGTGGCTGGTGAACAGCACCTCCAGCCGTGTGTGGGATCTGGTATCCGGGCAAGTGGACTTCAAAAAGCTCGCGTGCCGAGTGGAGAAGGTGTGAAAGGAGCGGGGCGAGGAATCAGCCAGGACGGCCGTGCACCTTAGGCCTCACGCCTATGAAGTTACGGACACGCCATGAAGCGCAGGGCTTTCATTAAGACCGTCACCGCCGGTGGCGCCACGGCACTGGCGTCGGGGGCAGCGACGGCAGCACGCGCAAAGCCGTCGTTGCGATATCTGCGCCCGCCCGGGGCGTTGCCGGAGAAAGAGTTCCTGGCCCGCTGCATCCGTTGCGGCCAGTGCGGCGAGATCTGCCCCAATAGGTGCATCCGTTACTTCAATCTCGAAAACGGCCTGGCGTCGCTCGGCACGCCGTATATCATCCCGCGCGAGCAGGCCTGCATCCTTTGCATGAAGTGCGGTGAGGTTTGTCCCACGGGGGCGCTGCAGCCTATCCAAAGGGAAGCCGTGGCGATTCTCGCTGGCGTAAGGATGGGCGAGGCCCGAGTGGATGAGCGCCTGTGCCTGTCTTACCAGGGTAAGTCTTGCGGGGTGTGTTATCGTGCGTGCCCGTTGCCCGATGTGGCGATGACAGTAGGATACATGGAACAGCCCCACGTGACGGTGTCCTGCGTGGGTTGCGGCCTGTGCGAGCGCTCCTGTATCCAGATGCCGCAGGCGATCCGCATCATTCCGAACCAGGCAGGGAGCTGACTTGTGACCAGGGTCACAAAGAGGCCGTTCTTCCTGTGGCGGCACCTCAACAAGTTGCGCTGGGTTACATTGAGCCTGGTGTTCGCGATGCTCGTGCTGCTGCCGTTCATAAGCGTCTATCAAAACTATGTGGCGGCCTATGCCTACGATCTGCTGTCGCCGCCGGAGCGGGCCCTCTACGACACCGCGGAGTGGTTCACCTCGCCGTTCACCGACGATCCCGCGAAGGACCTCGACCTTGTCAAAGGCACGACCTGGTCGGGCACCCTTTTCGGATTGAAACTGAGTGATCCGCTCGCTGTGGTCAGCCAGATCGCCGCGGGTCTTACGGTTTACTGGCCGTTCGTGCTAACTGCGCTCATCCCGGTCGCGATGACTATGCTATTCGGCCGCTTCTTCTGCGGGTGGGTCTGTCCCGCCACTTTTCTTTATGAGCTCAACACCAACCTGGCCGCCCTGCTGCGCAGGGCCGGTATGCGCATTGGTGCTCGTCGCTTCGACAAACGCTTCAAATACCTGGTGCTGGGACTGGGTATCGTGATCTCGGCGGTCAGCGGCACGGTGATCATTGCCGCCATCTATCCGCCTGCCATCATCGGCCGGGAAATCTACTATGCAATCGCCCTCGGCGGGTTCGGCGCAGGCACCACTTTTTTTGTGCTGACCCTATTATTCGACCTGCTGGTGGCGCGGCGCGGCTTCTGCCGCTACTTGTGCCCGGGCGGCGCCTTGTATTCCTTGCTCGGTCGCTATCGTGCGTTCCGCATCCAACGGATCGTGGAGACTTGTAACGACTGCGCTAAGTGTAATGCCATCTGCGAGTTTGGACTGGACCCCATGCGTGATGATTTCGGGCA
>JBHHZP010000346.1:0-1699 GCA_046758085.1 Acidiferrobacterales bacterium | reverse complement strand
GCGCGCGGCCGTGGCGCTCCACGTAGTCGAACGCCTGGTCGACCGTGTCGACGAACTCGTCCTGCTTCAGTTCTTGCCGGCTGATCCGCGCCACGTTCCCTCCCCTGGCCTTGCCCGTCCCGAAAGCACTCTAGCAGCCGTTTCTTTCGCCTGTCAATTCGCCGGGAAGTTCATCCGCCGCAGCAGGTCCTGGAAGCGCGGGTCGTCCCGCAGGGGGTCATATCGCGGATCGACTTTGAGCAGGAAAAGCCTGACATGGTGCTCCTGGTAGGCCTTTTCCAGCCAGACCATGGCTTCGTCGTTTTCACCGAGGGCCGCATGAACCATGGCAATGTAAGGTGACCCCAGCCGTTGTGCTTCGGGGCGCGTGCTCAAAATTTGGTCGAGCACCTTCCTAGCTTCGCGGGGTCTTCCCGACTGCGCGTACAGGTGAGCGATAGCCAAGCTGTCCCGTGTCTGACCGCCGCTCAATTCAGTGGCTCTCCGAAATGCGTCCATTGCTTCTCTGTACATGCCCTTCGCTTCGTAAGCCCGGGCCAAGGCCAAGTATGCGAACGCGAAATTCGGATCGAGGGAAAGTGCTCTCTCACACGCTTCTATCGCCTGCTCGTACCGCCCAGCGAAGTAGTAAAACGCGCCCTCCTGCGACTTCATAATCAATGAAAGGGGATCGAACTCCTGTGCTCGCTTGATCTCGCGGATGGCTGCTTCGTGGCGTCCCATCGCCGACAGGTACTCTGCGTACCACTGCCGAGCTATGGCGTAATCAGGACGGAGCTCCAGTACGCGTTTGAGTTGGATCTCGGCAGCGGCCCAATCCCAATCGTAATACAAGGTGACAAAGGCTATCGCCGTATGGGCCTCGACAAGCGTGTCATCGATCTCCAGCGCCCTTGACGCCGCCGCCCGCGCCTGCGGAAACGATTCCCGGGCCGAGAGAACACCGTAAAAGCTATACAGGGCGTAGGAATCGGCGAGTCCGGCGTATGCCAGCGCGTAGTTCGGGTCAAGCTCCGTGGCCGCGTGAAAATACTCGGTTGCCTTCAGGAGATCCCTTGCCGTCCTCTTGTTCCAATGGTAGCGGCCCTTCAGATAGGCTTCATGAGCTTCGGGGTTGACGGGGCGGGCGCTGGCCAAGCGTGCTTGTTCCTCCGGGGTCAGGGCAATGTTGATCTCCCGGGCAATCGCTTGGGCTACTTCGCGCTGCAGCACCAGAATGTTGGTGAGATCGCGTTCATAAGCCCCCGCCCAAAGGTGTTCGTCCGTGGCCCCGTGGATCAACTGGACGGTGATGCGCACCTGGTTGCCCTCGCGCAGCACCGAACCCTCGATCAGCGCTTCCACGCCAAGCTCCCGCGCAATCTGCGGCATCGGCTTGTCTGTGTCCTGATAGCGCATCGCCGAGGTGCGCGAAATCACTTTTAGGGCGCTGATCTTTGAGAGCTCGGCGGTCAAAGCCTCGTGCATACCCTCGACGAAGTATTCCTGTTCCGTATCACCCATCAGGTTGTCCAGCGGCAGCACCGCGATCGAATCAATGTGCGGACTTCCAGCGCCGCCCCACAGCCGCTCCCGCAACCCGCCCACGTTCAGCCCCACCACCACCGCCAGCATTGAGGCGACCGCCGCCAGCACCACTCCCACGCGCAGAACCAAACCCGCTGAGCCCGGTGGCACCTGCCACCGGGAGCCGGTCCTC
>JBHHZP010000345.1:0-1703 GCA_046758085.1 Acidiferrobacterales bacterium | reverse complement strand
ACCGGGACCAGCTCTCCGGCATGGCGAAGCAGGCGCGCAGCGCGATGGATGCGGATAAGCTCACCGTAGTTGCCGACCGCGGTTACTTCAAAGGCGAGGAGATCCTGACCTGTCACCAGGCTGACATCACGACTTTCCTGCCAAGGCCGCAGACTTCGGGCAGCAAGGCCAAGGGTCGTTTCGGCAAGCAGGATTTTCACTACCTGGCGGAGGATGATGAATATCTCTGTCCTGCCGGTGAGCGCCTGGGCAACCATTTTACCAGCGTTGAGAACGGGCTGAACTTACACGTTTACTGGAGTTCGGCCTGCCAGGGCTGCGCGATAAAGGCGCAGTGTACGACCGGCAAGGAGCGGCGGATCAAGCGCTGGGAACACGAAGGCGTCCTCGATGCCATGCAGGAGCGGCTCGATCGGGACCCGGACAAGATGCGGGTGCGGCGGGAGACAGTCGAACATCCATTCGGCACGATCAAGGGGTGGATGGGCGCGACGCACTTCCTGACGAGAACCCTGGATCGGGTCGGCACGGAGATGAGTCTGCATGTGCTCGCCTACAACTTGAAGCGGGTCATGAATATCGTAGGTGTCCTGCCATTGATCGAGGTCATGCAGGCGTAGGCCACCCCTGCGCCTCAAATTACCCTGTATCCTACTTGCTGTGGCTGGGAATCGGGCATACCGGCTCTATACCCCGCTCAGGCGCGTCCAATATGCGCAATCGGCCAAAAAGCAGCCCATCAATATACGGACAAGTGCCTCCGAACCGCTCGACGTTGGATGCGCGTTTTCACACAGCCTGCATCAGAAGCGGACATCGGCGGGTTAAGCTCTAGATCCAACACCAATGCTCTTTATGAGTACACTCCCTAGCGTCCTGTTTCGGACGCTTGGCACCGTTGGAATAGTCGCTTCGCGAGCACCGCCGCGCGGACTTTCCCAGGGGCGACGCCCAGTCCGGTGAATCCGACATCCTGGCAATCGCAAGGCTTTCGAGGTAGAAATTTGGGCTCATACCTAAGCGAGAGCGGTCTGTGCTGTGGTTGAAGGCGATCGGATGAAGCCATCCGGGAAATATCGGGTTAGTACTGAGCCCCAAACCACGCAGTCCGATGAAGAGTCAAGACCACAGGGAGGAGGAAACCACCATGACTGCAGAGGATGAAGTTCGCAGCGCCTCAGAACAATTCTACGCAGCGTTGAACCGCTTGGTGAACGGAGACGCCGGACCAATGGCGGAAATCTGCTCGAACACCACGGACGTGACGATGATGCACCCAATAGGCGGTCGGCAGGTCGGCTGGGACCAAGTAAGGGAATCGTGGGAACAAGTAGCCAAGATCGCCTCAGACGGACAGGTCAAACTGGGCGATCAACTCATTCACGTCGCCGGTAATGTGGCCTATGAGCTGGGCACCGAACATGTGGTCGTGACGCTCGCCGGGCATACAGTCCAAGCTGAGATTCGCGTAACCAACATCTATCGCCGAGAAGCCGGGGCGTGGAAGATTGTCCACCACCACACTGATGTTTCTCCGGCGATGCAGGAAGTTCTCAGCCGTTTGGAAGCCTCGGCAGGATAGGGTCAGCTGCCCCAGGCTGCGGGCTGGTCGTGCGCCGGTGCCGCGCCCTATTTTAAGCCGTCCGCTCGCATCTCCTTGATCATCTCGAAAGCTTCAGGCAAGCTCGTTATCGTCGCAGTCT
>JBHHZP010000344.1:0-1758 GCA_046758085.1 Acidiferrobacterales bacterium | reverse complement strand
GGTCTGCCTCGCGTGCTGTTGGCGCGCGGTTGTGTCATGGGCGACCTACAACAACGAAGGCGTGTATGCCCCCGGTATTTTTCTTAGCCCGTGTGGTGACAACCGCCGCCGGCGCGAGCTGCTCTTCCTGGCCATCGCCACCTTGTCCGCCACGGTGGTTCCGCTTGCGGCGTATTTCCCGGTGGGTGTACTGGCGTCGCCTCCGGACGAATGGATCCGGGCGGCCGCCCAGCCGTTACGATGGATCGACGACTCAGGGTATCGAGGGCCTCAGTTGCCGGCACCGCCCACGCGCGATCAGGTGTTGGCGCGGCTTACGCAAGCGCAGCAAGTCTATCTCGACCAGTTGCCATCCGAGCGGCATCGCCGGGCGTACCTCAATCAGATCGCGACCGCGCAGTATCAGGCCGCGGTTACTGCTGCGATCCAACCGGCGTTCGAACGATTGACGACGACACCGGAATCGTGGTTTCTGGTAGCGGCCACTCAAGTGGCCAACGGGAACGAATCCTATTTGTGGGCGTTGCTCTTTTCCGCAATCGCCACGCTGCTGGCCGGACCGATTGTTTTCCTGGCCATCTGCTTCGCGCTGGGCGGTCGCACGCTGGCGCACTTTGACCGAACGCTCGAAGTCCAGGGCGCGCCGTATCACCGCCTGGATACGGATTCCGCATGGCAGTCGTATCAGAAGCGGCTGGCAGAATCGCAGCAAGCTGTCGTGGACCAGTCCGGGCGGATGGTTCGGGAGCGAGACCACCTCTTCATCGGCCTCCATGCCCAAATCGACTACCCCATCCTGCTGCATCAGAGCATTCTCGCCGAGCACGCCCACATCACCGGTGACAGCGGATCGGGTAAGAGCGCTCTGGGGATTCCATCACTGCTGACGCAGTTAACCGGTCGCCCCGGCAGTTCCATCGTGGTCATAGACCTCAAGGGCGATCGTGCCCTCTTCGAGTGTGCCCGCTTGGAGGCAGAGCGGAACCGCATCCCCTTCCGCTGGGTCACCAATAGCCCCATGGATGCCACGTTCGCGTTCAATCCCTTCCTGCAACAGCACATGCGGAAAATCACCCGCGTCCAACTGGCCGAAGTGCTCTTGAAGTCTCTGGGACTCGAATACGGTGAAGGCTATGGTCGGAGCTACTTCTCTTCGTTGCATCGTGACGTGCTCACCAAACTCTTGGACCAATACCCGGAGATCAACTCGTTTCGCATGCTTCAACAGTATCTTTCCAACGCCCGCGAGTTTATCGACATGACCCGGGAACAGCGCGAGCGCGGCGCGCACCTGCTCACCACCGTGAACATGCTGTCCACGATGGATGCGCTCAACATCACGCCGGACAACGGTTGCGACAAGGAGGTGTTCGCCCACCGGATCGATATGTCCGATGTTATTGCAAGACCTCAGGTCGTGTACTTCTACCTGCATGCACAATTGCAAGAAGTCACCATGCGCGAGGTGGCCAAGCTCGCGCTGCATTCGCTGCTCACGGCGGCCGTCTTGGACAAGAACCGCGATCACCAGGTGTACCTGTTCGTAGACGAGTTCCAGCAGATCGTGTCGGCGGATCTGGAGATCGTGCTGCGTATGGCCCGTGACTCCGGGATCGCCGCCATCCTGTGCAACCAGACGATCAGTGATCTCGTCACCCACGCCGCCGACCTGCGGCCCACGGTGCAGGCGAACACGCGATTCAAGCAGATCTTCTCGGCCACGGACCTTTTGCAGCAGGATGACATCATCAAGTCATC
>JBHHZP010000343.1:0-1772 GCA_046758085.1 Acidiferrobacterales bacterium | reverse complement strand
GCGTGGTTTTTGCTCGGCTCCATTTTTCAAACACTTACGTGTTCGAAAAATGTGCAGCGCATCCATGCACCACTCTAGCAGGCTGCCGAGAATAGCTTTTCAGCATCCCGCTAGTGCAAAAATATCCTGTACACGATGGACACCGCTATGGCCCATCCCGCATGGAAAACCGATTACCGAAATATGATGCATGATGTAAGCAGCGCGGAGAAAGTCCGTTTAGACAAATGGTTATGGGCAGCCCGTTTTTTCAAGACGCGTCCGCTTGCAACAGAAGCTATTGCGGGCGGCAAGGTACAGGTCAATGGAGCCCGGGCGAAACCAGGCAAAGCGATAGCGGTTGGCGACCAGTTGACCATACGGCGGGGCCGATTTCTGTTCGTCGTGATCGTCCGTGGGCTCGCAACCCGAAGGCGACCTGCATCGCAGGCCGCCCTGCTCTATGAAGAAACACAGGAAAGCCAGGAGGATCGAGCGCAAACCGCCCAACAACTCCACGAACAGCGTGCGCTGCGTGCCCAGCAGCGCGGACGCCCGAGCAAGCGCGACCGGCGCACGCTAATCCGCTACCTGCGCCGGCACCGCTGATACCCAAGCGCGGACCCGGATTGGGCCCCACGCGCTCGGCGTACCGAGTGATTATCAGCGGCGTGCGTTCTTGTCCGGCACCCTGGAATCGCCTGATTCTCCACTGCATTGCGCTCACCGAATGGCCTTGGCGCCAGACCCCGCAAATCGTAAGATTCGTCCCAGTTGCCGATATGCCCGGGATTAAACGTCTAGATGCTTGATTCATTCGGCCTCTATCCTGGTCGCATCCTGGCCCGGAAATACGAGGTGTTGTCGCTCCTGGGTGCAGGCTGGGAAGGAGAGGTCTATAAGATTCGCGAGATCGCAACCCGTATAGAACGGGCAGCGAAGTTTTTCTTCCCTCTGCGAAACCCGCGCGATCGTGCGATCAACTACTACGCCAAGAAACTGCACAAGCTTCGCCATTGTCCTATCCTGATCCAATACCACACACAGGAAAAGATCACTTTCGACCGCAAACCGCTCACCTTTCTGGTGTCGGACTATGTCGAAGGTGAACTGCTGAGTGGATTCCTGCTGCGCCAGCCCGGCAAACGGCTCAATGCCTTTCAAGCACTCCACCTGCTCCACGCCCTGGCCAGCGGTATCGCCATTATCCACGATCTACGCGAGTATCACGGAGATCTTCATACCGACAATATAATCATTCAGCGTTATGGGCTCGGGTTCGATATCAAGCTGATCGATATGATTCACTGGGGTACTCCAAGGCCCGAAAATATTCACGACGACGTGTGTGACTTGATCAGAATTTTTTACGACGCCATCGGTGGACAAAAACACTACGCCAAGCAATCGCCAGAGATAAAGGCTGTATGCTGTGGTCTCAAGCGATCCCTGATTCTCAAGAAGTTTCGCACCGCCGGCCGGCTTCGCGACTACCTCGAGACGATGCAGTGGCAATAGCCGCCACACGGATTGCTCTGCCGCAACCGATGTGACGTTCGCATTTTTCCATGTTCTGTTCGAACTAAAGTTTGATCGAGTTGGGGGGAGACTATCGCCAGACAAATTTTAATGGGATTGCCTACCGGCGATGTATATTAGCCGGGTCTCGTCCCGGCGGACGACGAACTTTGGTTTCGGCCGAAGTTCCCAAAACCATGTGCGCCTGACGGCAATTGTCTACTAACGGGGTTCCGCCCCCGTACGACGGGTTCCTTTCTTTGCGTGCCCAAAGA
>JBHHZP010000342.1:0-1811 GCA_046758085.1 Acidiferrobacterales bacterium | reverse complement strand
ACTGCGCGACATTCCGTGCTACTTGCTTCGCAACCTCAGTGAACTGCGAATAGAAAGACCAGCTGTTTTCTTTGTCCTTTGGGGGCTTTAGCAAATGTTCGTCTAGATTCCTTTTCAAGGCATTATCAATGTTGGCCGTTCCCCAGCCACGACGCCGAAGTCGATCAATAGACTCCTTGAAGTCGTCGGGCGCAGCGTATGTGAACCGCAGATCAACCGAAAGTATCTTCAAACTTTGATGCATTTTTACATTCCACCGTAGGTCGCGGAAATACTCTCCGGCGTTGTGGACGCCTTCCTCGACAGTTAGGGTAAGAAGGTATTCAGGTTGCCTGCCGCTGCTAATTCGCTGCCAGACGTCCTGAAATTCCTCGTTGTCGAGCGTAAACCAGCAATTGATCGATGGTGGATATTCTTCGGTTGTATCTATGAACCCCTTGTCAAAGTTGAAGAGTCCAACACCTCCCTCAATGGATCGACGAGACTTGTCTCGCCAGTCATCAATAGCGGCTTCGCCGGTGCAGATCGTAACCTCACAGACAAGATCATTCCAACGCCTTTGCTCGTCCTCGCTAGAGTCAACATCAGCTTGTTCGTCCTCGATCATGAACGAGACACTAGTGCACCGACTCATTCGGAAGGTACAGGTAGCCGGTCGATCTTGGCGAGGATTGTTTCGGGGGATTTGGTCCAGACGAAGGGCTTTGGGTCATGGTTGTGTTGCTCGAGGTAGCGGTTGATGGCGGCCTGGAGATCGACGACGGAGTGAAACACGCCACGCTTGAGGCGCTTGCGGGTGAGCGCGGAGAAGAAGCCTTCCACGGCGTTCAGCCAGGAGGCGGAGGTTGGCGTAAAATGGAAGACCCAACGGGGATGGCGCTCCAGCCAGGCCAAGACCTTCGGGTGCTTGTGGGTGGCGTAGTTGTCGATGATGGCGTGGATCAGCTTGCCCGGCGGCACCGCGCGCTCGATGGAGTTGAGGAAGCGGATGAACTCCTGATGGCGGTGCCGCTGCATGCAGCGGCCGATCACGGTGCCGTCGAGGACGTTGAAGGCGGCGAACAGAGTGGTGGTGCCGTGGCGCTTGTAGTCGTGGGTCATGGTGCCGCACTTTCCGGGCTTCAGCGGCAGCCCGGGCTGGGTGCGGTCGAGGGCCTGGATCTGGGACTTCTCGTCCAACGACAACACCATGGCGTGGGCTGGCGGGTCCATGTAGAGGCCCACGATGTCTTCGACCTTTTCGGCGAAGGCCGGATCGTTCGAACGCTTGAAGGTGCGGATGCGATGCGGCTGGAGCCTGTGCGTCGCCCAGATGCGCTGCACCGAGCGCAGGCTGATGGCGACCGCCTTGGCCATCGCCCGGCCGGTCCAGTGGGTGGTCTCACCCGGCGGTTCCGAGCAGGTGAGCGCCAGCACCCGGGCCACGGTCGCAGCAGGCAGCGGCGGCTTGCCGGGTGGCCGGGACTTGTCGCGCAGAAGACCGTCCACACCCTGCTCGCCATAGCGCCGCTGCCAGCGCCAGACCGCCGGCCGGCTCACCCCGGCGCGGCGCGCCACCTCGGCCACCGGCAATCGATCCGCGGAGAACAGAACAATCCGAGCCCGCTGTACATGCTTGAGCGGGCGGCTCCGATCGCCGGCGACAGCGGCCAGTCGCGCGCGGTCCCCGGCTGCCACGATCACGCAAACATCCTGTGCCATGCCCATAGACTCGCATGCCTGCGGGAGTTTGTGAATCCTGTGTTTGCGTCAGTGCACTAGGTCGAACGTCGCCTCCGTCGCAAGCGCGCCGAGCGCGCATGACAGAAGCG
>JBHHZP010000341.1:0-1823 GCA_046758085.1 Acidiferrobacterales bacterium | reverse complement strand
AGGTATCCCGAGTGCGCGCAAGGCCTTTTTCAAGTCGGTGGACAGTGTGTCTGCGCCGAGCAAGTACGAGGTGGTGTTCAAGCTCAAGTTTCCGTCAGGCGCCTTCCTCCCGGCACTCGCCGACCCCTACCACTGGGTCTACAGCAAGAAGGACTTGGACACGAACGGCTACACCTGGCACCAGAAGAACGTAAACGGCAGTGGTCCGTTCATCTTCGTGCAGCACCAGCCGGGCTCGTTTGTCGAAGGTAAGCGCAATCCCAACTACCACCATAAGGGCCAGCCCTATCTAGACGGGTACAAGGCGATATCGGCGTCCAAGATGTCAGTGCGCCTCCAGGCCATTCGCGGTGGCCGCGCAGCGATCGAGTTCCGCGGTTTTCCGCCCAAGGCCCGGGACGACCTGGTAGCGGCGCTGGGGGACAAGATCACGGTGCAGGAAAGCGACTGGAACTGCGGGCTGCAGGTCACGTTCAACCACAAGGTGAAGCCATTCGATGATCCGCGGGTGCGCAGGGCCCTTACGCTCGCCCTCGATCGCTGGGGTGGTTCCAAGTATCTGTCAAACATCGCCATCGTGAAGACCGTGGGTGGCGTCGTATTTCCGAGTCACCCGCTCGCCGCCACGAAAGAAGAGCTGCAACAGATCGCGGGCTACTGGCCGGATATAGAGAAATCCCGCGCCGAGGCGAAGCGGCTGCTTAAAGAAGCAGGTCAAGCGGGGATGTCCTTTACGTTCAACAACCGTGGCGTCGATCAGCCGTACAAGGTGGTAGGAACCTGGATGATCGACCAGTGGCGGCAAATCGGCCTGAAAGTCACGCAGCGCGTGCAGCCCAGCCCCGCGTTCTATGACTCGCTGCGCAAGAAAAAGGACTTCGACGTTTCCATGGATTTCAACTGCCAG
This sequence comes from Acidiferrobacterales bacterium, assembly GCA_046758085.1. GTDB lineage: Bacteria > Pseudomonadota > Gammaproteobacteria > Acidiferrobacterales > SPGG2 > VRUB01. The sequence goes on along the minus strand of JBHHZP010000341.1, from coordinate 916 downwards.
TCGGTGATCAATCCGATCGCCGACATCTCGAAGTTCCTCGGCAGTGCCGGTAACAACTACGGCTCGTATGAGGACCCGGAGCTCGAGAAGATATACGACAAGCTGCTTCGCACCGGGGACGAGGCTACCCAGCGCAAGCTGATTCGCCAGTACGAGAAGCGTGCGCTCGATGACCAGGCGCACATGGGGGTCACGCTGTGGTGGTACAAGATCAACCCGCACCGCTCGTTCGTGAAGGGGTGGAAGATCGCGCCGAGCCACTACCTCAACCAACAGCTCGATAACGTCTGGCTCGATAAGTCGCTGATGTAAACCATTCCACACCCGCGCCCCGCCCAGTGGTGGGGCGCGGGTGTGCGTCGTCTGATGTACACCTACATCGTTAAGCGCCTGCTGCTCATGATCCCGACGCTGTTCGGTGCGGCGGTCCTCGTTTTTGTTCTGCTGCGTCTGGTTCCGGGAGACCCCTGTGAAATGCGCTTGGCCGGCACCGGTTTGTACGCCGATCCGGCGGAGATTGAGCTCTGTCAGAAAAATCTTGGTCTGGACAGACCGCTGTTCCTTTCTTACGACAGCCAGTTTCTTGATTTCATCGGTGGCTATTTCACCGGCGACCTCGGCGACTCTATGTGGACCGGCAGGCCGGTCACCTATGAAATCGGTCTGCGCTTCAGGCTTTCGCTGCAGGTCGCCATTATGGCGACTATCGTGTCGGTGCTTATTGCGATCCCGCTCGGCACCGTATCGGCGATCAAGCAGGACACCTGGATCGACTACGTGGTGCGTAGCTTCAGCATTGCCGGTATCGCCATCCCGTCCTTTTGGCTCGGTATCATGATCATTCTTGGGCTGTTGATCGTCACCCAGCAATGGTTTGGCACCCCGTGGATGCCGCCAATCGATTACGTGTCGCCTT
>JBHHZP010000340.1:0-1880 GCA_046758085.1 Acidiferrobacterales bacterium | reverse complement strand
CAGACCCTGCCCGTCACTCCACTGAACTGATCACCCGCCGCAATAAACTACCGCGAGATGCTATGAGGCGGACGAAGGCTGCCTCAGATTTGTCTTATTCTCCTTCGTCCACTTCATTGACGTAAGGAGATCGAGAAATGAACCGAGCAATCAGCTCCACATGTCCCGAGAATGTACTTCGCTGCGCGTTGGAATTGAGCAAGAACAGTTGGCTTCTGGCGATTCAGTTCCCTGATCGCCCGCAACCGAGCCTCTATCCGATCAAAGGTGGCGACACGGAAGGCTTGATGGTAAAGCTCATGGCGGCACGTGATCGTGTGGCCAAGTTGAGTGGTAAGCCACCGTCGATCACGCTCTGCTACGAGGTAGGCTATGACGCGTTCTGGCTGGCGCGGTTGCTCAAGGCGCGCGGCATCGAGTGCCTGGTGATCGAACCGGCCAGTCTGCAGGTCAACCGGCGCGGGCGGCGCGCGAAAACCGACCGGATCGATGTGGGATTGCTGCTGCGGGCGTTGATCGCCTGGTGCCGTGGCGAGCGGCACGTCTGCTCGATGGTGCGCATTCCCAGTATCGATGAAGAGGACCTGCGACGCTCGCACCGCGAACGCCGCCGACTGATCCGTGAGAGGACGGCGCACATCAACCGCATCAAAGGCCTATTGTTCGCCCAAGGCATTCGCGGCCTGAATGTCAAATCGCATTACAAGACCTTACAGGCCGAGAAGCTCCTGACCGGAGAAGGGCACGCCCTGCCGCCACGGCTCGCGCGCGAAATCGCGCGTGAGATCGAGAGACTGGCGCTCGTGCAGGAACAGCTTGCTGAGGTCGAACGCGAGCGTGACGAGGCAGCGACCCCCTGCAAGGCAACTGAAAAGAAACGCCTTCAGCTGTTGCTTTTGAAAGCGATTGGGCCAACCATCTCCGCCGTCATGGCACGCGAGGTCTATTACCGTCAATTTGATAACCGGCGCCAGGTGGCGGGCTTTCTCGGCCTAGCAACGAGCCCCTACGACAGCGGCGCGGTGACGCGTAGCCAGGGAATCTCGCGCGCGGGCAGTGGTCCCGTGCGGGCGATCATGATCCAGGCGGCATGGCTCTGGATCAAGCATCAGCCAAAGAGCGCACTCACCCGGTGGTTCTTGCAACGAACCGCGGGACAGAGCGGGCGCATTCGGCGGATCATGATCGTCGCCGTGGCACGCAAGCTGGCGATCGCCTTGTGGCGCTACCTCGAGCACGGCCTGGTCCCAGAAGGCGCAATCCTTAACAATCGATGATGTCCGTGGCGAGGTGATGCACAAACGGTTTCGACGCTCCTTCGGGTGCGCCTGAGCGGGTTGGATGTGTGGCTGCGAAACCGCATCGCAGGCTTGGCTTGGCCAGCCTGCCGTCCGCGAGATGAGCCCCATCCCACGCGCGCGATCGTCCATGCATGCAGCATAGTGGCAAGCCGGAACGGAGCTGCCGGATATAAGTTGATGCGATCATCGCACGAGCCATGGACCTCGACGCTGGACCTGTCACAGACACACGCACCCAGGGACTTTGAAGCCAACAACAGATACCTCCCACGATGCGCTCCATCATGGCACACGGCTCAAACGATCAGCGGCAAGCCCTTCCGGCCGCGCCGATGCGCCGATATCGACCGTCTTTGTGCGTCGCGCCTCTTGTATCCCAGAGCCGAGACGAAAGAACGGCCACTCCAGGCCGAACAAAAGAGTGGACCACAAAAAAGGTAAATGCCCCTTGACAACCAGTCCCCTCATATAAGCGGTTTAGTACTCTGACCCGAAGGGGAAATTCGGGCCTGATGGACTCACCCCCATCCCCGCATAGAATTTCGCGGATTCCGCGCGTCTGGGAGGAAAGGCGCCGAT
>JBHHZP010000339.1:0-1922 GCA_046758085.1 Acidiferrobacterales bacterium | reverse complement strand
TGCTGCTGATACTGGTAACGACCATGCTGCTTACCTCGGTCTACGGGTGGGCGCTGGAACGCGTGGCGTATCGGCCCCTACGTGGCTCCCCGCGGTTGGCGGCGCTGATCACCGCCATCGGCATGTCGATCTTTCTGCAAAACTACGTGCAGCTGCTGCAGGGCGCCCGCGTAAAGCCGTTACAACCGGTTATCAGCGGTGGCTTCCGTTTCCTGTCCGAAAGCGATTTCTCCGTAAACCTTAGTTATCTGCAGCTCTTTATCATCGTACTGACGATATGCCTGATGCTTGGGTTCACTGCGTTGATTAATCGCACCGCCCTGGGGCGCGCACAACGCGCCTGCGAGCAGGATCTCGGGATGGCGGCACTGGTTGGGATCGACGTGGACCGCACGATCTCGCTCACCTTCGTGATGGGCGCTGCGCTGGCATCGGTTGCCGGGCTCATGTTTCTGATGAACTACGGCGTGATCGACTTCTACATCGGGTTTCTCGCCGGCATCAAGGCCTTCACCGCGGCGGTGCTGGGGGGGATCGGCTCATTGCCGGGCGCCATGTTGGGCGGATTGTTGATCGGCCTCATCGAGGCATTCTGGTCAGCTTACTTTACCGTGGAGTATAAGGACGTGGCCGCATTTTCGGTCCTGGTACTGGTGTTGATATTCCGGCCCACCGGCCTGTTGGGCAAGCCCGACATAGAGAAGGTCTGAACGCATGGCCGTTGCCTCGAACGCTGGCACCCTGCTCCGCCCGCTTGACCCCGCTTATGTGCTCAAGGAGGCGGGCGCCGTCGCCGCTATCGTGTTCGCGCTGTCGATCAGCCTGGTCGGCTTCAAGACTGAAGATGTTCCTGGCGGAATCACCGTCGTTACGCGCTTTGGTGCCGTGGCGATAGCGACCGTGATTGCATTCTTCGGCCGCCTCGGAGTGATCCTCTTGCGAGAGGGCCGCCCGTTCCCGGTCCTTGTGACCGCGGTGCCGTTCGCGCTCGTGCTGTTCGCACTGTTGCTCTGGGACCAGCTCTTCGCACCCGAGATCGGGCTCAGGCGCTTCTTGCCGTTCGGAGATATCATCGTCAACTGGTTGCTCGCGATCTTCGCCGCCACTCTTGCGGGACGCGCGGCGTGGACATTTCGCCACGAACCGAGGGAGCTAAGCGCCGAGGAACGCGAAAAGAAGATGGATCGCGTGGCTGTGCGTGTCCAGCGTGCGGCCCGTCTGGTCGGTCCCTTACTGCTGGGGTGCGCGATTATTCTGCCGTTCTTGCCCATCGCCGATCGCCGCTTGCTCGACATCGGTATTCTGGTCGTGACCTACATCATGCTGGGTTGGGGTCTCAACGTCGTCGTCGGCCTTGCCGGGTTGCTGGACCTTGGGTATGTCGCGTTTTATGCCGTGGGGGCGTACAGCTACGCGTTGCTGGCAACACATTTCGACCTGGGGTTCTGGATATGTCTGCCGTTCGCCGGAATCATGGCCGCCTTTGCCGGAATTCTGCTTGGCTTTCCGGTGCTGAGGCTGCGCGGCGATTACCTCGCCATCGTCACGCTAGGCTTCGGCGAGATGGTCCGCATCATATTGCTCAACTGGTACGACTTTACCAATGGACCGGACGGGATCTCGGGTATTCCACGGCCAAGCTTCTTTGGTCTGCCTTTTACGCGCAACCCGCCCGAAGGGACCGAGACGTTCCATAGTTTCTTCGGGCTCAGCTACTCACCGATTGACCGCATTATCTTTCTCTATTACGTGATCCTGCTGCTGGCACTCGTGACCAACGCTTTTACCTTGCGCATTCGCAAATTACCGGTAAGCCGTGCCTGGGAGGCGTTGCGCGAGGATGAGACCGCATGTCGCAGTTTGGGAATCAATCCGCGCAACACCAAGCTTACAGCCTTTGCCATCGGCGCCATGTTCGGCGG
>JBHHZP010000338.1:0-1941 GCA_046758085.1 Acidiferrobacterales bacterium | reverse complement strand
AGCCGACGCGGCGCGGGCCGGGGCGTCCACGGGAGGTCCCGACTGAGCATGTGTGTTGTCCCCACGAAGATTGCTCCGCCTACGGCATCCTTGGCCCCCATCCAGAGCATGACATCGTGGGCAACGGGACCTACACGACCTCGCATGGGGAAAAGCGCCAACTATACCTGTGCAATGTGTGTGAGCAGTCGTTCTCAGAGACGGCGGGAACGCCATTCTCTGGTCTCAAGACGCCGATGAAGACGGTCTGCATCGCCCTGAACGAACTGGCCGAGGGGTTAGGAGTGCGGGCCGTGGCGCGCATCCACAGGGTCAAGCCTGACACCGTGCTGGACTGGCTGCGCAAGGCGGGGCAACATTGTGAAGCGGTCTCGGCGTACATGATGCAGGAGTTGGAACTGAGCCAGGTGCAGTTGGATGAACTGTGGACCTTCGTCCGCAAGAAGGAAAAGACGTTGAGCGAGTGGGAGAAGCTCCACACCCAGTACGGGGACAATTGGATCTGGATCGCCTTCGATCCGATTCACAAACTGGTGGTAGCCCTGGTGATCGGCGATCGCACGGAAGAGGAGGCGGTTGGGTTGCTCACCCGCCTGCGCGCCCGGCTGATCGAAGCGTGTTTGCCCCTCTTTACCAGCGATGCTTTGCCGCACTATGCCGGTGCCATCCTGCAGGTTTTCGGGAAGTGGGTCCAACCGGAGCGCCAGGGGGACCGAGGCCGCTTCCCCAAGCCGCGCCCGGTGCCGCAGGCGGGACTCCACTACGCCACGGTACACAAGAAGCGGGAGAAGGGTCGGGTCGTCGCTGTCACCACGCAGGCCGTCTATGGACGCATGGAGGAGATCTTGGACCGCCTGAAGCCGCTGGGCCAGAAAGTTAACACCTCTTACGTCGAGCGCATGAACCTGACCTTGCGCCACTTGGTCAGCCGGCTACATCGCAAGACGCTGTGCTTCTCCAAGGAGCGCGCGTATCTGGCGTACCATCTGCACCTGGCGCTGGCATACTACCACTTCGCGCTGTATCACGCCAGCCTGCGCGAGCGGTTACCTGAACCGATCCCCGGAAGCGCGAGCGGACGTCGAGGCAGTGGCTCGCCCAAAGTATGGCAGCCGCGGACGCCGGCCATGGCCGCCGGTCTGACGGACCACGCCTGGACGATGGAAGAATTGTTAATGTACCACGTGCCACCCTAAGCATTACCTGGGCGCTGAACTGAAGACAAACCGATCCCCGCTCCGATTGCGTGTGCCTCGGGGCGTTGGAAAAAGGTGTCTCAAATCATTCGTACGAGCATTCGGATGGTGAAGACGAGTTTCCGAAGCAACGTCAGGCACTCCATGAACATACGGCAGCAATTATCTCAATTGTTGCGGGACGCTACCTAATTTTGGGACTATGTCATAAATTATTAATCTGCCAATGCTAGAATTGTGCTTTGAATGCTGATGACGGTACAAGCTACACATGAAAGGAGTGAACTCTTGCCCATGAATTGCATATCGCGCAAGCTCACAATTGTCATCACTGGCCTACTGATTGCTTTAGCTCTGGGCGCGTGCGGCCAGGACGAAGGCGACGGCCTGAAGCTGGCGCCGGCTTCTCAACTGCGTCAGGATATCCGCCGGCAGCCGCCTGTGGTTCGCGAGGCTTACCAGTTTGCCCTCGCCAATCCGGACGTTCTGAGCCGGATTCCGTGCTATTGTGGCTGCGGCCAGGGTCACGGCGATGCGCCACATCAGAGTGTCAAGGACTGCTTTGTGCGGGAGGTGAAACCGGACGGCACCATCGTGTGGGACGATATGGGATTGGGTTGAAGTATCTGCGTGGACATCGTGCGTGACACGATGCGACTGATGCAAGAGGGCAAGCCCCTGGTCGAAATTCGCGACTACATCGACCAGACCTATAGTCGCTTCGGCCCACCAACGGATACGCAAC
>JBHHZP010000337.1:0-1951 GCA_046758085.1 Acidiferrobacterales bacterium | reverse complement strand
GCCTCGGCGGTCAGGTCTGCGCTGTCGAACTTGAAGTAGGGCGGCCAACCCCATCCCGTGTCCTCGTTGCGAAAGACCTTAACTTTTCCCGTGCGCGTCACGGTGCTGATAAAGCGCACATCGCGAGTTCTCACGCCCTGTCCTGGATCGCTCCGATCGATGCGTTTGACATCGGTACCGGTGATCTGTACGACATCGGTGCGCGGCAGATTGTAGTGGAGGAACAGCGCAACGGCCGTGACCACTAGCGCCAAAAACGTGTACTTGAGGATCTTCAAAACTTTCATTTGAGATACCGTTTTATTCGGGGCATCCATTATTAAGGCTTGCAGGGTTGCCACAGGGCATTTTGGCAAGCCTGGCGACGCGGATCTAGTTCCTGATGCCGACTTTCTGCGCAGGGCTCAAGGCGACAGAAAGAACCTGATAATAAAGGCGTTTGCTATGTCGATGAAAAACGCACCGACAAGGGGAACTATAATAAACGCCTTATGCGCTGCCCCGAATTTCTTGGTTACCGCACTCATGTTGGCAATCGCGGTGGGCGTTGCGCCGAGCCCGTAGCCAGCGAAACCGGCGCTGGCGACAGCAGCCTCGTAATCCCGCCCCATGATCTTGAACACGACAAACACGGCCACTAGCGCAGTGGCCACCAACTGCGTGATCAAGATGACTATCATCGGTAGTGCCAGATCGACTAGTGCCCACAGTTGCAGGCTCATCAGCGACATCGCCAGAAAGACACCCAGAGCGATTTCCGAGATCAGGCCCAGCGAGAGAGACCGACTCGGCCAGTCGATGTTCTTGAATATCAGCGGTACGGTATTCGTCAGCAGGATGCCAGCGAACAGGCAGGTCACGAACATGGGCAGCTTGAAGCCAACTTGTTCGAGCCCTTCGTTCAGGCTGACACCGATGATAAGTGCCACGTTCAAGGTCAACCAGGCATAAAGTACGGAGTAGTGGTCGAGCCTGGCCTCGCGTTTATCGTAGGTGACACCGAAGTCCGGCTGCTCTATCACCTTGGGCTCCAGTTGATGTTTCCTGATCAGGTAATGGGCGATCGGTCCACCCAGGAGCCCGGCCAATACGAGGCCAACGGTCGCCGCGGCAACACCGATCTCCGCCGCATTCTCTATCCCGTAGTCCTGAGCGAAAGTGGGGGCCCATGCGATTGTCGTCCCATGTCCACCGATCAGCGACACCGTCCCCGTCAGTAGGCCGACGTGTTTGGGTAATTCCATCATTTCCGCCAAGCTAATGCCGACGATATTTTGCAGGATCATATAACCAAGCGTTGCAATGAGCAGTACCAGCAGCGGTTTTCCACCGGCAAGCAGCGTGCGGAAATCGGAGTTCAAACCGATGCCGGTGAAGAAGTAGAGCAGCAACGCGTCTCTTGCTACCAGATCAAACTGCGGGGCTACATCAAACGCAATGTACCCGAGCGCGAATAGCAACGAGAACAATAACCCACCGGTGACCGGTTCAGGGATGTTGTAATCTTGAAGAAAACGGACTTTTGCGTTAATAGACCGACCCACGAATAGGACAAGAATCCCGATGGTGAACGACACGAAGGCGTCAATTTCCATGATTTAGTCCGCGTTCTGCCAAGTGGTCATCCTCGCCTATTTAGAACATCTCATGCGGTGTCAGCGCCCGACAAACTTCGGCTTGCGCTTTTCCATGAATGCCCGCCGGCCTTCCTTATAATCTTCGCTGGCGAAGCAGCGATCCACCAGCTCGTCACACATATCAAGATCGCGGGCGTCGGGGTCCTTGAGGGTTTGGTCGACAATCTTTTTGATCGCAAGCAATGTCAGCGGCGCGTTTTCGGCGATGCGCGCGGCGTAGTCCTGCACGTAATCGCTAAATCGTGAGCGCGGAAGCACGCGGTTGACCAGGCCCATAGCGAGCGCCTCATCGGCATTAAACTGGCGTGCGACCA
>JBHHZP010000336.1:0-1961 GCA_046758085.1 Acidiferrobacterales bacterium | reverse complement strand
ATTTCCTTGCCGCACTATTATCGCAGATCGCGGTTTCTACCGCGCACACTCCTAGGAGCCTGTCGGGTTTAGCCATCCGACACACTGGTATTCTGTGCCGGTTCGAGACCTGATCTCAATTTTTGATCGGGCAAGATACCATGGGCACCGAAACGCGAACATTTTCTCAGTGTTTTGGTTCCCTATGGTCTAATCTCAGCCCGCCAAGGCAAACATTCGTTTCAGGTTCCACGCCATACACATCAGATTCCATTCACCTTGCACCGCATTGAATCCGCGCAGGTGGAAGCGTCGAAAACCCAGCACGTCCTTGATGATGCCGAACACCGGTTCCACCGTGGACTTGCGTTGTGCATACATCGCCTTGCCTTCGGGCGTGCGCAAGCGATGCGCCATGGCGGTGACCGCATCGGCATCCTCCGGGCACGGTGGCGGAGATTGGAGGCGCTCTTCCAGGGCAAGATTGTGCGGCTCCCGGCTGTCCGAGATATACGGCGTGATCTCTTCGGCCGCACAGCGCTGCACGTTGTCCTCGCTGAAATAGCCGGCATCGGCCAACAAACTATCCGCTTGGCCCAGGCGGTCTTCCACCTCATGCAATCGCTGCAGGGCCGGCTCAATCTCCTGCTTGTCGTTGGGCTTTTGCGTCAGGTGCTGTGTGACAATCAGATGACTGTCGATATCCACGGCCGCCTGCGCATTGTAGGCCTGAACAAAACCCTCGGTTGAAGGCATGATGCGCGACTCCTCATCCGTGAAATTAACCTGATCTTTCTCCCTGGGCCCCGCCTTAGGCGGCTTCGGCTTCCGGCCACGGGCCTTCTTCCCGGTCTTCGCCTGCTGCTCCTCGCGCTGCTTGAGCTGCTCCTCATACTCGGCCTGTTCGACCTCAAAACGCTCTTGTGCCCGCCGCTCAAGCTCCTCTTTGGCCCGGGCGATCGCCGCCAGCCGGTCCTCCCGGCGGGCCAGTTCATCGGGAATATCCAGCTCCGGCTGGTCTTCAGCATCGGCCTGCTCGGCCTGCTTCAGTAACCACTCGACCTCACGGCGTAACTGTTCCTCAAGCTGGTTGGCATACCCCCAGCTCAGCGCCTTGTGCTTGCTGGCATTGGCCTTGATCTTGGTGCCGTCCAAACTGACCGTGCCCATCTTCAACACACCCGCCGCCTTGGCAATCACCAGTATCTGCACAAACAACCCGCCCAGCTCCGGCAAAAAACGCTTGCGAAAGGTCGCAATGGTGTCATGGTCCGGATGGCTATCTGCCGTGATAAAGCGAAACGCCACCGAGTCGTAGGTCGCTTGTTCCAGCTTGCGGCTTGAGAACACCCCCGTGGCATAACCGTAGAACAGCAGCGACAGCAACACCGCCGGATGGTAGGGCGCCTTGCCACCACCACCGTATTGTGCTTCCAACTCATTCAGGTCCAGCCGCTCCACAACGTCCACGATAAAGCGTGCCAGGTGATTGTCCGGAAGCCAGTCCTGCATCGAGGGCGGGAACAGGTAAGGCGTGTCTCGATCAATCGTGCGGAATTTGTCTGACATGTTGGCGGCGTTTCGTTGTCCTGCTGATCAGGTCATTTTACCGTATGGGTTCGGCTAAATCCGACAGGCTCCTAGGCGTGATGATTGTTCTTATGGGTTCTGATTCGGCGAACATGGCGCGACTCGCCTCCCAGCCCTCCACCATCGGCATACCAGGCGCAAGCACGCGCACGTCGTCGGTAAACAGGGAAGAATAGAACGTGTCGAGGGGCGCGTCACTGTTCACGTAGGCGTCGGCCAGTGCGCGACGACGGAGAATGGCGTATCGGCATCATCGCCCGCCGGGCCGACATCCGGGTTGCGACCCCGTATTCGAGACGGCCCTGGTTCTGCCCGAGCGCAGCGCATGTTTGCCGATTCTCGACAGGGCTTCCCAGACGGGCCCCGGGAACCGGTGCAGCTTGATCATCACG
>JBHHZP010000335.1:0-1993 GCA_046758085.1 Acidiferrobacterales bacterium | reverse complement strand
ATCACGATTGCGGAGATTATCGCGTCGGTGGAAGCACCGCTGGCGGGGATGCACTTAGGCGAGCAAGCGGCGGGCGCTGATGAGGGGGACGAGCTCAGTCACGACCTGTGGCGTAGACTCAGCAGGAAGATCTACGACTTCCTCAATGGAATCACGCTGGCGCAAAGCGTCACACAACCCAGACTGCGGGCAGTGGAGGGGGGCCGAGACGATGACGGAAACCTTTGACACATGAGTGAATATACATTGCGTGTGTACGATTCGGTGCTTGGACTGCTATCGAACGAAGATAATCCTACCCCGATGGTGCGCCTGAACCGTGTCGTGCCCTTTAAGCACACCAAGGTATTCGCCAAGCTAGAGTGGTACAACCCGTTTGGCGCGGTCAAAGATCGGATCGCCGACAACCTGCTGCGCGATGCGGAACAAAGGGGGATTCTCGACGATATCGAAAAGCTCGTCGAGCCCACGTCTGGAAATACCGGCCTCGCCTTGGCGATGATGGCGAACGCCAAGCGCTATCAGTTGACGACACCACTATCCGAGGCTATTCCGCTGGAAAAACGAACGGTGCTGCGCTTTTTCGGTAGCGATGTGATTGAGCTGGACGATACTCTGTGTCCCGCGCCCGGGGCGCCCGAGGGAGCGATCGCCAAGGCCATCGAGATCTCGGAACGACCCGATTTTCACATGCTCAATCAGTACGAGAATGAGGCCAATCCCGGGGCGCACTATCGGACGACCGGTCCCGAGATTTGGAAACAGACCCAAGGGAAGGTGACGCACTTCATCGCCGGGTTGGGCACGTGCGGCACGATCACCGGCGCCGGCAGGTTCCTCAAGGAGAAAAACTCTGCGGTGCAGGTGTTGGGTGTGCATCCGGAGGAAGGGCATGACATTCCGGGGGTGCGCAGTAGCCGCCAGCTCGCCCAAACGAAGCTGTATCGCCCCGACGAGTACGACGGGACGGTGGAGGTGAGCAACGAGGTCGCGTACCGGCTCTGCCTGCGTTTGAATCGCGAGGAGAGCCTCATGGCCGGCCCGAGCTCGGGGATGGCGCTCGCGGGCGCGTTTGAAGCAGTTCCGGACGAGCCCAATACGCTCGTCGTGGTGATCTTTGCCGACAACGTGTTCAAATATGCCACTTCGATGAGAAGACACTTGCCGGAGCTGTTTCCCGCGGAAACGGCCGATGCGGCCGCGACGGGTCCAAGTCTCGGCGAGGCGAGGTGGAAGGCGCTGGTTGACCATGCGCGCCGATCCTCAGACGCGATTGACATGAGTGAGGTCGCGGAACTGTTACAGTCGGGTAGGCCGATACTGATCGATGTCCGTTCCGAGGCGCATTACGCTCAGGGGCACGCCGCGAACGCGATAAACATCCCCGTCGACCAGATAAGTGATCGGAATCATGCTCTGCCCAGTGATCGAAATGCGCTGTTGATCGCCCTATGCAACGTGGGAGAGCAATCGCTCACCGCAATGTTGCTGCTCAAGTCTCTCGGCTACAAGAACGTCAAGAGCCTGGCGGGCGGAACGACCGCTTGGATCGCCTCGGGCTTCCCGACCGAGTCGAAGCCAATTTAACGGTTGTAGCCATCTTCTAGGTACGTGAAATGGCACGCAAAGTATACTGTCAGGTACTGAAACGGGAAGCCGAGGGACTCGACCAACCACCCCACCCCGGTCCGTTAGGTCAACGGGTTTATGAAAATGTGTCCAAGGAGGGCTGGAAAAGATGGCTCGAACGGCTGACCATGATTATCAATGAAAACGGGCTCAGCACCGCGGACCCCAAGACCATCGAGTTAATTGAGCAACACATGGTCGGTTTTCTCTTCGGCGAAGGTGATCTCGGCAAGCTGCCCGCCGGTTTTTCCCCGGCGGGACAGAAGAAATAACCGGTCCTTGCAGGCGACTGCATCGCGAGACTTATGCCGGACGCGCCATTCGCCCCCTTGCATTTATTGCTAACATCAGAAGTCAAAACCAG
>JBHHZP010000334.1:0-2011 GCA_046758085.1 Acidiferrobacterales bacterium | reverse complement strand
GATTCACGCCCAGATCGGAGTAGCCGATGCGGGATGCAGAACGCACTGCAATCATCCGCGCTACAGGCCGAAGCTGCAGCTCGAGGTCGTCGACAAACTGCCATACGCGGCTGCGGCATTCCGCGTGGAGGTAGTCGGTAGTAACTGTGATCAGGGTAGTTCGAGACAGTGCGCGGGCGACGCTTCGCGCTGTCGCCCACGCCTGTTCCAGATTAACTTTAAGCTGAATGGGTTCGATATGATGCTGGGGATCTACGGCATCGCTGCATACACAGTTTCGACTTTTCGGGCACTGCGGAAGATAGGACTTCGGAGTGTTCGGACTGTGTGGGTCGTTGCTCACTCAGCCTGCTCGCAAGTTTTGGGCCTATAGCCGATTGTGCGGGCATCACTACACGCGGTACAACCGCTAGCATAGGTCTTCCACTCCCCGCTCTCCCGGCGTGCGCAAGCGGGGAAATACTCCCTGGTACAAACCTGTGGCCGTGGTTCAGCGCACGGAATCGAAGAAGGCGCTGGCTCGGTTTGTGTATTACTGGAGGTGGATGCGCAGGCGGTCCCCAGCAACAAGACGACAGTGGTGACGCACTGAGGACCTATGGAATTTAGTAACGCGTGGTTCACCGTGGAGCCATGCTTGTTCGTTGCTCTTGTCAATCTGAATGTGGTGTCCTTTGCGTCTCTGCGTTGGGTTTTTTCAGCTAACCCAAAGATCCATGAACTCATTTACCGGCATTGCTTCCAGTCGCCGCTGGTCCTCACAGATTTTCAGGACCTGCTCACATTGTTTCGCTGACAAGCGCGTCGCGATGTTACGCTCGAACTTGGCTTTGAGCAGCGGTATGCCCTCGTCGCGCCGACGTCGATGCCCGACCGGATAGTTGACCTCTACGCGCTGCGTCTTTGTGCCGTCTTTGAAAAACACCTGCAATGCGTTGTCGATCGAACGCTTTTGCGGATCGAGATAGTCCTTGGTGAATGCGGGATTCTCCTTCACCTCCATTTTGTGGCGCAGCGCATCGACGCGCGAATCAGCCGCGATGTCATCTTCGTAGTCTTCCGCCGTGAGGTTGCCTTTGATCAACGGCACGGCAACCATGTACTGAATGCAATGATCGCGATCGGCCGGGTTGCTTAGCGGTCCGGTCTTGTCAATGATGCGCACGGCCGACTCCTGGGTCTCGATCACGATCTTGTCAATCTCGTCGAGACGATCCTTCACTTGTGGGTGCAAGGCGACTGCCGCCTCGACTGCAGTCTGGGCGTGAAACTCGGCCGGGAACGAAATCTTGAACAGCACGTTCTCCATGACGTACGTGCCATAACCCTGGTTGAACTTGAGCGCGTTGCCCTTGAGCACTACGTCCTGGAAGCCCCAGGTCGGGGCGGACAGCGCCGACGGGTAACCCATCTCTCCGCGCAGGCTATTGAGCGCCAGCCACACGCCGCGGCTCGTGGCGTCGCCGGCGGCCCAGCTCTTGCGCGAGCCTGTGTTGGGGGCGTGGCGGTAAGTGCGTAGTGCGCCGCCGTCGATCCAGGCGTTGGAGAGCGCATTGATCACATCTTCGCGTGCGCCACCGAGCATGCCCGTCACCACGCCTGTGGTCGCCACCCGCACAAGCAGGACATGATCAAGGCCTACACGGTTGAAGCCGTTCTCGAGCGCGATCACGCCCTGAATCTCATGCGCCTTGATCATGGCACAGAGCACATCGCGCATGAGCAAAGCGTTCTCGCCACCGGCGACGGCCGTACGGCTCAGATAATCCGCCACCGCGAGTACGCCACCGAGGTTGTCAGACGGATGTCCCCACTCGGCAGCAAGCCAGGTGTCGTTGTAATCGAGCCAGCGAATCATCGCCCCGATATTGAACGCCGCGCGCACCGGCTCGAGCTCGAACGCGGTGCCGGGTACTCGCACACCGCCCGACATAGTCGCGCCCGGCACAACCGGTCCGAGCAGCTTGGTGCACGCTGGATAGTTGAGCGCCAGCATCCCGCAACCCAGCGT
>JBHHZP010000333.1:0-2027 GCA_046758085.1 Acidiferrobacterales bacterium | reverse complement strand
AGTGGGTGAAAGCCCCACCCGGCAACCGCTCCAGCCGGAAGCAACCGGAGCAACTGTGGAGGTAACGAAGTGGTTGAAGCCTCCGGTGAAGCGTGTCACGAATTGGTGACAGCGCGAGTGTGCAGGCCGTAACGTGAGTGAACGCTGAGCAAGCCTCGAAAAGGACGTTGCGCAGGCCGACCCGACCGCCATTTCGGGGAAGGCTGATACGACTGGGGAAGAGAGCGAGTTGCACCCAGTCGCTGCGCCGGGATAGTGGCGACGGCATGTACACAAGGGAAGCGCGCGCAACACGGGAAGCCCCTTGGCCTGGTGAGGGATGACCAACCGGACGCCCGTGAGGGACAGGCCGGGTGCCCTGGGGTGGCGGAGAGGTTCGTAGTACCGATGAAGCCGGGTAATGCCGGTGGAGGGAAGGGACCTCAGTTCAAGACGAACGCAAGACGTAGTGAGGGACATGGAGATTGGGCAACCTAGCAACTCCTAAAAGTGTTCAGAAACTGCAGACGGCGTTACACGCGAAAGCTAAGGCGGAACCGGGCTTCCGTTTCTATGCCCTCTACGACAAGCTCTATCGGGAAGATATTCTGGCGCATGCCTATGCTCAGTGTCGTGCCAATCGAGGTGCGCCGGGCGTAGATGGCCAGGACTTTGCCGAGGTCGAGGCGTATGGCGTAGATCGGTGGCTCGGTGAACTGGCGCTTGCGCTTAAGGAGGAGACTTATCGACCGGATCCGATCAGACGCGTGTTTATCCCGAAAGCGAACGGCCAACGGAGGCCACTCGGCATCCCGACGCTGCGCGATCGGGTGTGTATGACCGCAGCGGTGCTCGTGCTCGAGCCGATCTTTGAGGCCGATCTTCCGCCGGAACAATACGGCTATCGCCGCGGGCGAAGTGCCCAAGAAGCCGTTATTGACGTGGAAGAGACGCTGTACCGCGGCTACCCGGATGTTGTGGATGCCGATCTTGCGGATTACTTCGGCAGTATCCCCCACGCCGAGCTACTGAGGTCTGTGGCGCGGCGCGTGGTGGATCGGCGCATGCTGCATCTTATTAAGATGTGGCTCATCTGTGCTGTCGAAGAAACCGATGATCGAGGCCGGAAGAAACGCACGACGGAAGCCAAGGACCAGCGGCGCGGCATTCCGCAGGGCGCACCGATCTCACCGTTACTGGCGAATATTTACATGCGCCGGTTCGTGTTGGGATGGAAGCAGTTCGGGCTAGAGGAAAGGCTCGGCACACGCATCGTGAGCTATGCGGATGATCTGGTGATCCTGTGCAGACGAGGCAACGCGGATGAAGCGTTGTCTCAAATGCGAAGGATCATGGAGAAGCTCAAGCTCGCGGTCAACGAAGACAAGACACGCATCTGCAAGGTACCGGAAGGCGAGTTCGACTTCGTAGGTTACACGTTTGGGCGAATGTACTCGGCGGCCACGGGCCAGGCGTACCTTGGCATGCGGCCGTCGAAGAAAAGTATCCGGCGCGCGATCGAGAAGATCCACGCGCTGACCGCCCACTCGATGTCATGGCAAGAGACCACGGTCGTGGTGAACGAGTTGAACCGCACGTTGCGTGGCTGGGCGAACTACTTCGCAGTAGGCACCGTCCGTCGCACGTATCGAGCGATCGATAGTTACACCGCGACGCGGTTGCGTCGGTGGCTGCGCCACAAGCACAAGGTCAGGCGACGCCGGGGCGGGACTTATCCCCTCTCGCACCTGTACGGGCACTTCGGTCTCGTACGTCTGACTCAACTTGGGCGCGGCGAGTCGTGGGTGAAGGCGTGAGGTCTTGTCCGAGAGCCGGATGCGGGAAATCCGCATGTCCGGTTCGATGAGCGGGATGTGGAAACGGGGCAACGGCGAGGTTACTTGGGCACCGTCAGACGAAAGGGACGGCAACGGACAAACCGACCCTAATGCCACCGCGCCACATCTCGACTCTACCGTAAGCGGACCTTTGTGAACGTCCGCTTCCGACCCAGGCTGTGTGAAAACTCTGCGGTTGATATAATCACA
>JBHHZP010000332.1:0-2031 GCA_046758085.1 Acidiferrobacterales bacterium | reverse complement strand
ATCAGTGACGCAAGAATTGCTAGTGGAAGTCTTCGAGATGTGTCGGCCGCCTGGAAAGTCGCCGCCGAGTTATGCGATTTAATTGTCGTTCTTGACGTTGTGGGCCGGCAAAGCGAGATGAAACGTAGTGCCCTTGCCATGATTCGAATCCGCCCACAGACGCCCGCGATGTACTTCCACGATCGTCTTTGCGATGGCTAAGCCCATCCCTAGCCCCCCGCGCTTGCTACTCACGAACGGCTCGAACAGCCTCGGCAAAATGTCCGACGATACCCCTCCTCCGGTATCGCTCACCGTGACTTCGATCTCGGCCTTGCCATTTTCAAAGGTTTGTATCGCTAAGACGCGTTGATCAACGCGAGTGTCTTGCATGGCTTCTATCCCGTTGAGCATTACGTTGAGCATGACCTGTTCTAGCTGAACCAACGATCCCTTTATGGGGGCCAGATTCTGTTCCAGCTCGGCATCGACTGTGACCCGGGTGTGGCGTGCCTCGGCGGCGGTCAGCTCAAGCGCGCGTTCGATCACGGCATTTATATCAACCGCTTGCTGTTCCACCTCCTCTTTACGAAGAAATTCACGCACGGTGTCAACGACACCGGCGGCCTGCTCGGCAAGCGCCGCGGCCTGGCGCAGACGGCCAAGCACATTCGGGTCTGTGTCTTTCTGCTGGAGTCGGCGAACGGCACCGCCGACGTAATTAACGATGCCCGCAAGCGGCTGGTTGAGCTCGTGCGCGATATTGGCCACCAACTCGCTAATCGTACCGACGCGGTTGGCATGGGCGAGCTCGGTTTGATGTTGCCGGAGCCGGTTGGCTGTGCGTTCCCGTTCTGCCATTAGCCCCAGGTGCATGCCGACGCTGGCCATGCTTTCGAGAAGCGCCTTACTCGGCTCGAAGGTATCGTCGGCAAAGAATTCGAGCACAGCGACCACTTCGTGCCCGATCAGTACCGGAAAGGCCATTCCTGTACCGATCCCCACTTCGTCGCCGGCCGTAGCGCGACCATCCAGAAGATCGTTGCTAATGTCACTACTCCACTCTGGTTTGCCGCTCTCGAACACGCGACCGGGCAGCCCCCGGCCTTTGGGTATGCGGAGCTGTCGCGTGACTTCGCGAAATCGGTTAAACAGGCCCGGCGCCTCCTCATAGTAGACGTTGATCGCCTGCAGCTCGTCCGGTCTGTCTTCAGCCGGAACGAACGCATGACCGAAGCACCAGCCGTTATGTTGCGAAACTCGCCGCAGTACATATCGGACCGCATCTTCAAAGTCTTCCGTACGGTTCATCTCCAGGGCAATCTCATAAAGCGAATGCAGCACCTTAGCGCGGTGGGAGAGTTCCTGCTCCGCCTGTTTTCGCTCCACCACCCGGCCGAGCTGGGTGCCGATCTGTACCATCACGTCGAGCACTTCTTGGTCCCGTTGTACGCGCTCCGTCTCGAAGAACTCGAGCACCGCGACCACGCGATCGCGCACCATTACGGGAAACATCAGGGCCGCGGTTACGCCCAAGTCCACTCCCGGTTTGTGGCGCTTGAACCCTTCACAAGTGGCGAAATCGTCTATCCAAACCGGTTTACCGGTTGCGATCACGCGCCCGACCAAACCCTTACCGGATTTAAAACTCACCTGCCGACTAGTCTCGATCAGGTCGGCGAATTCTTGTGGCGACTTGATCGACCAAATATCCGAGTCGACGAAGATGTTGTCATCGACCCGGGCCATGTATACGTGTCCTACCGGCCAGTTCATATGCCGGCAAATTCGGTCAAGCGTGGTCCTAAAAGCGCTTTCGAGTGATTCTGCCCCATTGGCGATGACCGCGATGTCGCGCAGCAGCGTCACGTGGGCAGCTCGGTCATCGACGCGCCGTTGCAGGTCTTCAGTACGGGCCTTAAGTTGCGCCTCCATGAACTTGTGTTTACTGATATCGCGGGCAATCGTGGAAGCACCGATGAGGTTACCTTTTTCGTCTCTGACCGGGGAAATAGTCAGTGAAACATCGATAGGGCGGCCGTCTTTCGTTAC
>JBHHZP010000331.1:0-2031 GCA_046758085.1 Acidiferrobacterales bacterium | reverse complement strand
GATGGTCGTCGCCACCATCGCCCCCATCATCCAGGCAAGCGGCATGTTGAACCAGTAAAATATCGCCCCACCGACCGCACCGTACATAAGGGTACGTAGCGCAGGCCTAAGATTGGGCCCGTCGATGACCTCGCTGACCTTCGAAATCAGGCGCATATCGTTTCGGGCTCGGGAAAAAACAAAGCGAAGGGTGTCAACTCGCGTTTTTGCTCTTGGACCTGAAATATATTGTGGGACTGGACGATCGTCCAAATCCTACATCGACCAGTGCATCACGACCCGCCTTAAAGTAACGTGTTTTTGATCTAAATCAAAATTGGGAGCTTATGTAGGTCTGTATACTCCCTCAACCTGCGTTATTGCGTCCGAAAGGGGTCTACCTTAGCGGGCGCCTTTTCGGCCGGTAATCCAAGCTTGGTTCGCTTCTTCCACAGGGTGCGGCAGGCAGCAGGCGTTCATATAGGTATCAGCGGACGGTAGGTGTCTTAAGGCATTACAAAGCGGGTTTTTACCCATGCCAAATGCGCCACCACTAGAACATCCCCCCAAGGTTCGCAGAATTAGTCGCCGCTTTTAGTTACGCCTTCATTGAGGTGGTGATCGCCGCCGATGGGGAACAGGGCGTGGCCATGGCCCGCGTGGAAGCGCGTGATCTGATCCTGATGGACATGAGCCTGCCGGTGCTCGATGGCTGGGAGGCCACACGCCAGCTCAAGGGTACGCCTGAGACCCAGGCCATTCCCGTCATCGCCCTTACGGCGCACGCCATGGCGGGCGATCGGGAGAAAGCGGTCGAGGCCGGTTGTAACGACTATGACACCAAGCCGATCGAGCTGCCGCGTCTGCTGGAGAAAATCGAACACCTGCTAAATGCTTGACCGCTAGACGCGTCCGCAGTCAGGTTGTTCCGAAATCGCTGGAGGATTAAAGTCCCCCTTTCAGTCTTTTAAAGAAGTGCCAGCGGCGCGGCAATTTGGCGCGCCACCACGTCCAACTGCAAGAGAGAGTATTACGATGAGCCAATTACCAACCGTTGCAGAAGCCGAAGCAACAGGGGAAGTCGCGCAAATCTATGACGAAATTCAGCGGGAGATGGGAATTCCATTTGTTCCCAATATCGACAAAGCACTCGCGATTTCGCCGAACGCGCTCGCAGGCAAGTGGCAGGTGCTCCGCAACGTCTTCCTGCGAACGAGTCTGCCAACTTCACTGGCCGCAATGATTTTGTATACCGTTGCGGCCGCCAATAAATGTAATTACTGCGGATCAATTCACAAGGTCACCTGCCGCACAGTCGGAATCGATGAAGATACGCTCGCCGCGCTCGACAGTGATCTGGCAGGACTGTCACCCCGGCGCGTGCAGGCGATCGTGGAATTTGCTAAGAAGTGCGCCACCGACCGGCACAACCTCAGCGACGCGGATTACGACAGCGTCCGTGAGCAGGGGATTAGCGACGAAGAAATCGTTGAGATCATCTCACTCGCCGCGCTTGGCAATTATCTCGACACAATAGCCGATTCCTTGAAGCTCGAGGTTGATGAAGCGATCGCGCAAGCGCTTCAGGGCTAATTCACATGGGTGACGGCACCCAGAAATCGACGGCTGCCCAAGAGGCATGGCAAGCGCAAGCCGCGCGCGTGGCGCTACTATCCGAAGTTGTGCTGTTGATCGCCAAGACGCCTGATTTGGAGCGTCTACTTTCGGGCGCCATCAACAAACTCAAATGGGTCATCGATTTCGAACGGTGCACCCTGGCGCTGACAAATGAAAACGGTACAACATACCGACTTCGGACTTTGATGGAAACGCGTCGTGATTTTTCGAAAGATCCCCTCGAGTCGGTTCCCATAGAAAAGGGCATACCCGGTACCGTTATCAAATCGGGGCGCATGTGCTTTTTCGCCGATATCGCCGCTGCCGACGATAAGCCACCCGTTTCCGATGATGCCCTGGAAGGTGGATCGATTCGTTCCGTCCTCAGCCTTCCGCTTGCCGCCTACAACAAGGTGCTCGGTGCCATCACCTTTG
>JBHHZP010000330.1:0-2031 GCA_046758085.1 Acidiferrobacterales bacterium | reverse complement strand
GGCGTAAAACGTGTATACAGGATCATCCACGCCCGTTATTCATGGGATCACCTGAGGCCCCGCGCGCACGTGGGCAAGCAAACGACACGCTTCCTTTTTCTCTGCACTGGGAACTCGTGCCGTTCGCAGATGGCCGAAGGTTGGGCCCGTGCCTTGGTTGGCCCGCAGATCGAGGCACGATCCGCCGGTATCGAGGCCCATGGAAAAAACCCGCACGCGATCGCCGTGATGAAAGAGGCAGGCTCCTCTGGAGAATCTGTGGGTGGTTTTCCGGCTCAGTGAGCCTGAGTTTGAGTATCCTGCAGGAAACGGTAGAAGCGTCGGCAAGTGGAATCAAAGGAACGTTGCTGTTGCTCGGAGGTACGGTGCGCGATGAGGGGTCCCCCATCTTCGTCGATCACGGTCAGAAGCAGTTTGTCGATGGAGTGTTCGCGCAACGGGGGATCCTCATGCAGGTCTCGGATGATCTCGCCGCCGAGGACCCACAGGTTGTCGCGGTGTACGCGCAGTGTTTTGCGTGACAGCCCGAGCCCGAGCAGATGCAGCAGAAACGGCTTGAAGCACGCCACGACGCGCTGTCCGGGCGCGATATCGCGCGGCTCGACCGACCAACTCCTGGGCCAGCTCTCCAGGTCGGGGCAGTACTGCATCAAACGCTCGGCGTCGGATGCGACAATCGGCCCCTTGTCCTTGATAGCTGCCGAACGAACCATGCTGCTGATCCGCTTGCTCAATGCCTGCCACCACTTTCCGGGTTTCGTCTATGAACGCGCCCGGCTGTGTTGCGACGCTAACACCGTCGAGGTCGAGGTGCGGCCCCGGCGTGGCTCGAAGCCGCGTTGCTCGGGCTGCCAACGGTCTGCACCCGGCTATGACCGGCTGGCTACGCGGCGCTTCGAGTTCATTCCGCTGTGGGGGTTTGCCGTAGTGCTACTGTACGCCATGCGCCGAGTCGAGTGTAGGCGCTGCGGGGTGAAGGTGGAGGCGGTGCCCTGGGCGGTGGGCAAGCACGGTCTGACGCAGGCGTATATGCTGTTTCTCGCGCACTGGGCGCGCAAGCTGTCGTGGACCGAGACCGCGCGAGCGTTCCACACGAGCTGGGACAAGGTGTGCCAGGCGGTGGGGTACGTCGTGCAGTGGGGGTTGGAGCATCGCACCCTCACGCCCCTGAAGGCCATTGGCGTCGATGAGATCCAGTACGGCCGGGGGCACCAGTACCTCACCCTGGTCTACCAGATTGAGGCGCAGTGCACGCGGTTGCTGTGGGTCGGCAAGGAGCGCACCACCGAGAGCTTCCAGGGCTTCTTCACCCAGATCGGCGAAGAGCTCGCTGCGAGCATCGAGTTCGTCTGCTCGGACATGTGGAAGCCTTACGTGCAGCTCATCGAACAGCACTGCCCCCGGGCGCTGAACATTCTCGACCGCTTCCACGTCGTGGCGAAGATGAACAAGGCGATCGACGAGGTGCGCGCGGGCGAGGCGCGGCGGCTGGTGCGCGACGGCTACGAGCCGGTGCTGAAGAAATCACGCTGGTGCTTGCTCAAGCGCAAGGAAAATCTGACGGACCTCCAGCGTATCCGGCTGCGCGACCTGCTGCGCTACAACTTGAAGAGCGTACGTGCCTACCTGCTCAAGGAAGATTTCCAGCAGTTCTGGGGTTATACCTCCCCTGCCTGGGCGGGGAAGTTCCTCGATGAGTGGTGTCGCCAAGTGATGCGCTCGCGGATCGAACCGATGAAGAAGTTCGCCCGCACCGTGCGCAAACATCGTGAGCTGCTGCTGAACTATTTTCGGGCCCGCAAGGCGTTCTCGAGCGGCGTCATCGAGGGGTTGAACAACAAGGCCAAAGTCACTATGAGAAAATCGTACGGCTTTCGCACCTTCCAGATCCTAGAACTCTCGCTATATCACACACTTGGCAAGCTTCCCGAGCCACAACTCGCCCACAGATTTTTCTGACGAACCAAATATATGAATAGAAGCTCGTTCAGCCCGGGCGGCGCGTCTGACCGATGCTGCGCTGTACTGCCG
>JBHHZP010000329.1:0-2079 GCA_046758085.1 Acidiferrobacterales bacterium | reverse complement strand
GTGAGAGGCAGCATACTCGAGCAAACGCTCGCGATGCCGCAGGTAAGCTCGAAGCGCTGCGTACTCCTGAGCCGGATGGAAACTCCCCCGCAGTAAGCCATACTGGTGAAGCTGCTGAAGCCACTGGGCATCGTTGACATCGCTTTTGCGACCTGGAACCGTCTTGACATGTCGGGCATGCACCAGAAGGACTTCTAGGCCATGCGCCTCCAGGATATGAAAGACCGGAATCCAGGGGGTGTGATCGCTCCATTCCCAAAGACCTATGCCGCCTTTCGCCCATGCTGAGCGCCTTTGGCCATTTGCCCTTGGATGGCGGGCATCGGTTTTGACGCCACGTACCTCTGATGGACCTCCCTCCAGACGCGACTCAAGTAGATCACACGTAGGTCCAAGATCACTTGGCCCCCCTCGATCGACCACGACATCCCCGAACCCTTGAGCCGCTGCGTGAAGACAATTTTGCAGGCGGCCTCGGTGATGCCGGAGCCCAGGGGGAACTGCTGGCGCTTGTAGGCCTGATAGCGCATCCACTGCGTGCGCTTTTTGATGTAAGAATAGGCTTGATTGAAAACCGTGGCCATTCCACACAGGCCGCGTCCACGCCGCAGAGCGAACGCCGACTTTAACACTCGCGATACCCCGTCGGCCTTCGTTTTCAACACGTGGCGCATCTGTTTGGCCCAACGCTGCGCCTCGGCCCCAGCGCCAAAGATCGTCTCGGCCAGCTTCTGAATATACTGGCAGGCGTGGTAGAAATCGACGATCCGTATCCACTCCAGGCGACGCCAGGGACGGCGAGGATCGATCATCTTTTTGAGCACGCTATGGGAATAATCCTTCGGGTGATAGCCTTCATCAGTCACGTAGACCAAGCGCAGTCCCTGACCCTCAACCCGACGTAAGATATCCCGCAGCAGAGCGCTGAGCTGATCCGTCAGCGTCCCCTGACCGGACTCCGGCATGTGCCCCAGATACACCGTTCCGACGCGTTTGCCCCGGCGGTCCAATACCGATACTGTGGCGGTCGAGCCCTCTTGCCACACGCCACGTAGAAGCGGCACAAAGATGCCGTCGCGCCCGACCGAAAGGGTGGGACGGAAGCGGCCTGTAGAGGCACGCGCTTGTTCCAGCCAACCCACCACTTGGTCAACCTGTGAGGCGTGTCGATGCGGGACCATGCCCCTGCGCAGGCTGCCGAGCACTTTGCGAAGGGAGGTGCATGACCAATGCACACCGTGGTCTTCTTTCAACATCTCAAGCACCTCATGTTGCGTGTGATCGGTGCCCCAGCGGCCCACGCGTTCGGCCAGAGCGGGCGTCGCTAAACCGGCTTCAAGGCCCAAACGAAGCTCCAGCGGATGAATCGAGCTTCCCCTTCGACCTAAGGGTTCGTAGAGCCGCCGCCATAATGTCACGGGGCCAAAAAGCGTCGCCACCGAGCGCGGATGTTGGCGGCGTCGACGATAGAGCCGGCATGCAAACTGCACCTGAGACGGTGCCTCATGGTCGTTTTCGGGCTCCAAGCGATTCAACGTCCAGGCCATGATACGTCGACCGACTTCGCGGAGTAGCTCGCTAAGCTCGTGCTCAAAAGTCATCATGTTCTGGGGTGTCGGCTCGTCTTGGAGAAACTGATCAATGAGCCGAACGCCACGGGCAAGTGAGCCCGCAAGCTGCATGACGAGGGGCTCAAATGTCGTTGTCAACAGGACCTTCGTCGGAGTACTATGGACCATGGAGGGGCTCCTTGTACGTGGGATGGTGGGGGTTGAACATTTCCACCATTTCACCAAAGGTGCCCCTTTAACGCAACTCCTTTCACCCCTGTGAAACGTCCGACGCCAAGTGCGATTCCGGTTCCCACCGCCCGATCACGGGCTTGGGAATAGCGCGATTACACCCCTGGCGTTTAGCGCAGACCCCGCCGCACGTTGGCTGTGGCCCAACCCGCAACAATACCTCACGCATTTCCCGAGCTTCGTCAAGGCATTCGGGGGCCAGGCATTTTCCCACAAAAGCGCCTACTACGTAGACGGTTACGCCGGTGCCGCGCTGTGGCTTTCTCCAGAGGTTCAC
>JBHHZP010000328.1:0-2095 GCA_046758085.1 Acidiferrobacterales bacterium | reverse complement strand
ACGATGGCCAACCTGCGCCCAGGACAGGTATTGTTGTTTGCGTGTTCGCTCGACGGCGAGATGCGGTCCGACTATCCATTCTTCACCTCGATCGAACGCCAACGAGCAACTTTGGCTCGCGATGTTCGCCTGCTCGCCGAAGTCGCCGCGAGCGGTGCTGCCATTGCAGCCAAGGACGTATCGATGCCGGGGCCTCTGGGATCGCTGGCGATGCTGCTCGAGTTTAGACGTTGCGGCGCCAAGGTCGACATGCGCAAGCTACCCATGCCGGCATTTACCGATCCGCTGCGATGGTTAGTTTCGTTCCCAACCTATGGGTTCTGGTTGGCCGCTGAGTCTGAATTTGCAGAAGAGTGTAGCGCCGTGTTCGAGTCCAAAGGTCTCACCTGTGCTCACGTTGGCGAGACGATCGACAGCAGCGAGCTGATACTCGTTGATGGTCGCCACCGCCGAGTCCTACTCGATCTTACATCGGAGTCGGTTACTGGCTTATGGACGTGAGGTGAGCGCAGCCCGCTACGTCACGCGACCCATCCAATCGTCGGGCGGGGCAGAGAACTTCATTGCCGACATCGACGGGATCGTCAAGTGTCATCGAGTCTGGGCGCCCCGGCCAGTTCAGCGGTGGTGCCTTCGAAAGATCGTACACCATCGGTTGATGTGGGAGGCCAAGGTACGGATATTCGCTACCGTTACAGCACCAGCCTAGTCGCTCGAAGAATCTGACGTTGGTGAGTTGCACGCTTGCCTCCATCAACTGGCCACCTTGCGCCGCCGCAGTTGCCGTGGCATAGCGAACGAGTTGGGCGCCAATGAGCGATCTCCGGTGCTCCTTTAGCACTGCAAGCCGGTCACCCTTCCACCGCCCCTGGTCATCGAGCGGGTAAAGCCTGACGGCTCCAGCGTAACTGTGCCCAGAGACGGCTAGCACGTGTACGACCTTTGCGTGATTGTCCCAGCGATCAATGTCAGTGAAGAGCAGGGCCCCTTGTTCGTTGACGAACACGCGGTGCCGGATAATGAAATGAGTGGCCAGATCTGCCTTACTGGCGCTCCAAACGAAGATATTTGGAGTGATCATGATGAGCTGATGGGGACCGTTGGGCGCCCGCTGGTACTCAGCCCCGATAGCGAGACTGTCTGCTCCACCGCACCGACGACGGAACACGCCTGACAGCGTGCACAACCCGCCGAAACCTTGTCCGCTGTAATGCCGCGTTCGACGAGATAGGGCGCCACCAGACTAGCGATACGTTCGGTGTATTCTCTAGGCGGTGGCAGTACGTCTGCCATGAGGCTTCCCGGTACCGGCCGCAGGGGGACGATGAAAGGGTAGACGCCAATGTCGATGGCTCGTTTGCAACCCTCTACAGTAAGCTCGGGATCTTCGCCCATGCCAAGAATGACATAAGTACTGACCTGGCCTTCGCCGAATCGTTTTGTCGCATATTCCCAGGTCTCAAAGTAGCGTTCAATGCCTGTGCGCGCCTTCGCGGGTGCAATTTGGGCCAATACAGCGGGATCGAACGTCTCGACATGAATACCCACTGAATCGATACCCAGGTCGACGACGCGATCGATGACCGAGAGCTCCTGGGGCGGTTCGAATTGTACCGCCACCGGTAGGCCAGAGGCTTCCTTCATTGCGTTACCGCAGCGAGAAACATACAGCGCACCGCGGTCCTTCCCCAAGGTGGAGCCGGTTGTGAGCGTGATGTCAACGGCGCCGTCCAGCTCTGCAGCTGCAACGGCTACCTCGGCCAGCTGCTCCGGACGCTTGACCTTTGTCGTGTTGCCGGATGCGAGCGAGACCTCGATCCCGCAAAATCGGCACTGGTCGTCGTTGCCCCAATAGGCACAGGTCTGCAGCACGGTGCTTGCCAGCGAGTCCAAATGCATCAGCGCCAGCTTCCAATACGGCGTGCCGTCTGCCGTTGTCATGTCGTAGAATCGCGGTCGACTTGCCGGCGTCGCGGCAGCAACCCGGACGCCGTCACGGTAGATTCCGTGACCGATGTCTTCAGCTTCAAGCGTGTATGGGCTAGCCGCGACGTAGGCCGCGTCAACCGGCACGGTCACGGGGGTGCCCTCAACC
>JBHHZP010000327.1:0-2103 GCA_046758085.1 Acidiferrobacterales bacterium | reverse complement strand
TGCGGCTCTATGCCGCGATCCATGAGGCTCTTAAGAGTCTTGCCCGATCCATAGGCCGTGTCGGCGGCCAACCGGCGAGGCTTCAGATCAAACCGCTCCTCAACGCGCGCGACCATCCTCACGGCAGCCCGGTTCTCCTCACTGCGATTGGCGCGCGTGCCCTCGGCATCGACAATGACGCCGAGCTTGTTGTCGATGAGGTAATTGGCGTCATAGGCAAAAATCGGCCGCATCTTGCGCTGCGCCACCCAGGCGGCTTGTGGGTCGGTCAAGGAGATCGCCTTCGGCGACTTCTTCTCCTTGCCACCCGTGCTCTCCACGGCGAGCTCCTGGTCCAGTGAGCTCAAGTATTCCGCAACCGCCCGGGAGGCTTCCTCGCGAGCCGGCCAGTCGATCGGCCCATCGCCGCCAACCCGCTTGGTCGGGTTCACATCGGCCTTGATGAAACTGGCGTCGAGCGAAAAGGCCTCACCACCAACAAGCCCCGCTGCAATGCAAGCCCCCACCACACGCTCGAACACCCGACGAAAGGCGTCCGACGCGCGGAAGCGCTCATGGCGCGCGCGAGAGAACACCGAGTGATCGGGGATCCGATCTTCCAGGCCCAGACCGCAGAACCAGCGATAGGCCAGATTGACCTGGACTTCCGCACAGAGTTGACGCTCCGAGCGAATGGCGAAGACATAGCCCATGATCAACATCCGGATCATCAACTCCGGATCGATCGAGGGACGACCGGTATGGCTATAAAACGGGGCAAGCTCGCCATGCAGCCAGCTCAGATCAAGAACCCCATCGATCCGACGCACCAAGTGGTCGGGCGGCACCACGTCGTCGAGAGTAAACTCATAAAACAGACGGTCCTGATCGCCACTCAACCGACCCATCATCGCTCCGACCCCCGTGACTGCCGTAGCAAGACAGAATCACGATTCTCAACACTCATCAATGGGTCTTTTGCAACAGAATCAGGTCCACACCGGTCATGCGTAACGAACTCGGCGAACTACCGGGTTTAACCCAAGGCGGACATTGCGGCCACATCACGACGGCGATCAAAGATCCGATATCCACTGTCCTCGGATAATATGTGCCGCGCGCTGCGAGCGGGTCTAAGAGGGGCCTTTCCTGGTTTCAAAGTACGGGTTGGTTCCCCTGGCATGGTCGGTCACGTCCACGATCGCAACAATCTCGGGGATCTGCTCCTTTATCATCACCTCGACGCCTTGCCTCAAGGTCACATTAGCCATGGCGCATCCCTGGCAGCCGCCCTCGAACTGGATGTAGGCGATATCGTCCTTGACCTCTATCAGCCTGATGAATCCGCCGTGAGCGCCTACAGCGGGGTTAATCTGTTCGTCCAGAACGCGTTGCACGCTCGTGGAAAGCGACGTGCCGGGTCCACCACGTAGAGCGCGGTCGGTGTCAGTGAGCGTGGTGACGAGCCGGACGTCCACGACCTCGGGCACGTAGTGGCGGATCATGTTACCGATGTTTTCCTTGATGGGGATGGATGCGCCCGGTGATCCGACAATTCGGAGCTTCACGATGCCTTCCGTGACATTTTGAAAGATCAGATCACCTCCCCTGTCTGCCAATAGCGGGCGAACCTGCTCGTCCAAAAGCTCTTTGATCCTGGCGGTTACCTCATCTTCCGGCGCATCTTTCGCCTGCGGCTCGACGTCCCGCGACGTGATCCCATCGCCATGTGCGGGCTCGGCGGCGACCGAGTGCTCCAGCGCCTGTTCCAGGTCGGCGATCAGATCCTCGGGATTCTCGAGGCCGATGGAGAGGCGCAGCAAGTCGGGGGGAACTGGTGTCGACGGTCCCTCGATGCTGGCGCGCTGCTCGATCAGGCTCTCGACACCGCCGAGTGAGGTTGCCCGCTTGAACACTGCCACCCGTGCCGCCGTGGCCACCGCCGCGGCTTCGCCGTCTTTATGGCGAATTGACAGCATGCCGCCGAAGCCGCCGGTCATTTGACGCGCCGCAACCGCGTGGCCGGGATGATCGGGCAGTCCAGGGTACAGCACCTTGGTGATCCGAGGATGTCCCTCGAAACGACGCGCAATGGTGAGCGCACTTTCGGAGCATCGCTGGACC
>JBHHZP010000326.1:0-2103 GCA_046758085.1 Acidiferrobacterales bacterium | reverse complement strand
GCAAGAAAGTAATATTTGAGTTCGCAAGCTACAAGACTGAAGATTTAATTTTCCTAAAAGAGCTTATCGAGGCGGGAAAGATAAAATCGGTCATAGATAGACGCTATCCGTTGGAACAAATTCCCGAGGCTCACCGGTATGTCGAAAAAGGGCACAAAAAGGGAAATGTAGTAATAACATTGGAACATAATAACAAAACCTAACAAAACGCTCCACCCGACCGCTATTCCGCTACGCTTCATAGCGGCAGGTGAGCTTGGTCGTTGGGCAACAAAGCGAAGTAGACTTTATGGCATCTTTTGACAATCTGCTTATTACATTGACATTTCTCGCATCGCTCGGCTGTGGGCTGATGGCTGGACTCTTCTTTGTCTTCTCGGTTGCTGTGATGAAGGCGTTCGCTCGCCTCCCTTCAGCCGAAGGAATTGCCGCCATGCAATCCATCAATGTGGCGATTATCAATCCAATTTTTCTCACGGTTTTCTTTGGCACAGCAGCGGCTTGCACCCTTGTAATTATCGCCTCGCTGTTGCACTGGCGCGAATCAGGTGCCGTCTACTTGATTCTCGGCAGCGTACTCTATTTAGTCGGCAGCTTTCTGGTGACAGTTGTGTTCAACGTGCCTAAGAACAACGCGCTGGCGTCGGTCTCGCCAGCCGACCCCGGCAGCACCAGCCTGTGGGCCAGCTACCTCGACAAGTGGACCACCTGGAACCACGTCAGAACAGTCGCGGCGCTTGCGGCAATGGCATTGCTGGTCATAGGACTATGTTATTAGAGGACGTGATGAGAGAACCGCAGACCTAACGGAGGCAGTGGGATGAAACTACTTATCTTTGGGTCAACAGGCAGCATAGGTCGCCTGCTCATCAAACAGGCTCTTGAGCAGGGACACACTGTCACCGCATTCACACGCGATGCCACGAAGGTTGACATCAAGCACAACAACTTGCAGGTCACTCGAGGCGATGTAATGGATCCTGCGTCGGTGGAGAGAGCGATACAAGGCCACGAAGTGGTGCTGTGTTCACTCGGGGCGGGCAGGAAAGGTACGGTCCGGTCAGAGGGAACACGAAATATCATCAGCGCGATGGAGAAGGTGGGCGTCCGACGTTTAATCTGCCAATCGACCCTTGGAGTCGGAGATAGTCGGGGCAATCTGAACGTCTTCTGGAAATACATCATGTTTGGACTCCTCCTGCGCCCAGCGTACGCCGACCATGTAAGCCAAGAGGACTACGTCAGGCAAAGCCGCCTGGACTGGACGATCGTCCGTCCGGGAGCCTTCACTGATGGAGAGCGCACCGGCAAATACCGGCATGGCTTTCCCAGTACTGACAAGACGACAAAACTGAAAATCTCTCGCGCCGATGTTGCGGACTTTATGTTGAAACAATTGATCGACGATACGTACCTCCACAAGACGCCGGGGCTATCGTACTGAATGAGGTGGTGTAACTCGCTAAGGCGCTGCCCAACAAGGCGCTCCAGCGGGCGCGCTGCGCGCGCCGCTGAGCTTGAGCGTTAGGCGGCAACGGTGGTCAACAATAACTCTTGAGTCTTAACCCATTTCGATTGCATGTAAAGCCCGTTCGGGCTC
This sequence comes from Acidiferrobacterales bacterium, assembly GCA_046758085.1. GTDB lineage: Bacteria > Pseudomonadota > Gammaproteobacteria > Acidiferrobacterales > SPGG2 > VRUB01. Next base: position 503 of record JBHHZP010000326.1, on the reverse strand, counting down.
ATTAGAAACGTTGGTTCTAGCGCATCAGTTTCGTTGATTACGATTGGAGGGAGTAGATCATGGACCTTGGCGCATTTTCAATCAGCTTGGCAGTGAAGGACGTCCGAGCGTCAAAGGAGTTTTACGAGAAGCTCGGTTTCATAGTCTTCGGTGGAGATGCCTCGCAGAACTGGCTGATCATGAAGAATGGCGATCACACGATCGGGCTTTTTCAAGGAATGTTCGAGAAAAACACCATCACATTCAATCCTGGCTGGGATAGTAACGCCGGTGAGCTGGAAAGCTACACGGACGTGCGCGAACTACAGCGTCATCTGAAGGAGCAGGGCGTGGAGCTGATCAGCGAGGCGGACGAGAGCACTTCCGGACCAGCAAGTTTTGTCGCACTGGATCCTGACGGTAACCCGATCCTCGTCGATCAGCACGTCTGAACCGTTGTGCGCGCCGCCTAACAACTCGCTGGAGCGGACCGGGGATTCTGCGGCATAAGTGAGAGTTGATCT
>JBHHZP010000325.1:0-2115 GCA_046758085.1 Acidiferrobacterales bacterium | reverse complement strand
AGATCGCCGAAGGCGCCGTACCAGTCCGCATCCTTCGCCATGGCGGCACCAAAGCCGCGCGGGCCCTCCAAAATATCCTTGGCACCGGTCACGCCTTGCTCCGCCGCCTGTGCAACTAACATGCCGGTTTCGGCGGCTCGACCTGCATGCAGTGGTTTGCTCATGGCGTCCGAGCGAAACGCCTGTTGCAGCGCCGCCGCCATGGTGCCGGCATTGGCAAGCGCGTGCGCCGTGCGCTCGCTATTCAGACTGAGGATCACCGCCGCCGCCACCGCTGCGCCGAAGGTCCCCACCGTTCCGGTCGTGTGCCAGTACTCATAGTGCGCCGGCGTGACCGCCACGCCGATGCGCGTGGAGATCTCATAACCGGCAATCACGCCGCGCAGGAACTGATCCCCCGATATATGCCGGCTCTGGGCCGCTGCCAGCGCCGCAGCGATCACCGGCGCGCCGGGGTGATAAATCGCGTCGCGGAAGATATCGTCAAATTCCACAGTATGCGAGGCACTGCCATTGATCAACGCTGCAGTACGAGCTGAAGTGCGGCGGCCAGATGGGACCAGCACGGCCTCACCGCGGTCCAGGTCCTCTTCCAGCGCTGCGCTGAGCAAGGTGGCCGGTGGCAGGGTGCCGCCCGGAATTGTCGCAGCGAACCAGTCGATCACGCAGCGCTTGGCAGCATGTATAACCTCTTGCGGCAGCGAGACCGTGCGGGTAGCAACGGCGTATTCGGCGAATTTGTCGACCAGCATCGGGTGTGTCCTTAGAACTGCGCGCTGTACTGCGTGGGGTTGATCCGCGCCTCGATGACCAAGGGGCGATCGAGCTGTGTCGCTTGTCCAAGCGCGCGCTCCAGCGCACTTGAGCTGTCCACGCGCTCACCATGACAACCCATCGCTTCTGCGAGCTTGACTAGATCGCTGGCATCGAAACGCGTGCCCACCGGCGGATAGTTCTTGCGCGTTTGCTTCATCTCGATGCGATGCAAAGTGTTGTCGCAAAACACGATTACCACCACGCCGAGGCCGAGCGAAGCCGCCAGTTGCAACTCGCCCTGAACCATGGCAAAGCCGCCGTCGCCGGTGAAGCAAATTACCGGGCGATCGCGCTGAAGCAGCTTGGCGGTCATCGCCCCCGGCAGGGCAAAGCCCATGGCAGAAAGCCCATTGGTCGCCAGCACTGATCCCGGCTCATACGCCTTCCAACCCTGACCGATGAGAATCTTGTGTGAGCCCACGTCCATAGTGATGAGGGTTTCGCGTGGAAACGCCGCGCGTGCAACATCGACCACGTCCGAAGGATTGAGTTTGCCCGATATCCGTCCCTGGTAGTAAGCGGCAAACAGTTTCTCGCGGTGCGCACGGACTTCTTGCTCCGACCACTTCACTTCACCGCGGTCACTATCAGTCAGGGCCTGCAGAATTGCTGTGATCGAGCCGACAAGCTCGATGTCGGCCGGGTAGATCTGGTCGGTATTGGGAACGGCGTCGATATGCACCACCGGGACCGGCAGACTCCAAGGTTTAATCAGCTCTACCGGGTCGAAGCCGACCGCCAGGATCAGATCGGCCGATCCGAAAAACTTCCACATCAGCGTATTGCAGGCCATGTCTACGGTACCGGCGTAGTAGGGATGATCCTCGGCCAGGAGCCCTTTGGCCTTGAGTGAAACCGCGACCGGCGTACTGCTTCGCTCCACGAACGCGCGTAACGCATCGCCGGCGTTCGCACGTTTCGCGGCCATGCCCGCAATGACGACCGGTCGCCGCGCATTGTTAAGGAGCTGAAACACATCGGTGTTCACGGCGTCAGTACGAAACGTCTCGGTCCAGCGGCTTTCGGCGTTCATGGGCGGTAGCCGTATCTCTGCGTCGGCCGCTTCGGCCATGCTTACATTGATAGGCATGGTGATATGCACGGGCCCGGGCCGCTCCGCAGTAGCGACGCGCACGGCCTTGCGCATGATCACACCGGCTGCCTCGGGGACCATCCGCGTGGCCCACTTGGTGATCGGCGCAAACAGCCGGTTGTGGTCTACATTCTGGTGCGTGAACGTGGGCTCGAGCCGCGTGTTCATCTGACCGGACATCGCCAGCATGGGGGTGCGGTCGAGGA
>JBHHZP010000324.1:0-2162 GCA_046758085.1 Acidiferrobacterales bacterium | reverse complement strand
ACATCCATTTCTGACCACAACTTCACCTGATCCCAAGAGCTTTCTGTGCGCACGCCGTTTCGTTTCCCTTATACGCGAGCAATCGAACGTGCCGCGGGTTGGATGCCCGACTGGCTGCTGACGAAGCGGGGATACCTCACCGCCCTGTCCCTTTACGTTCTGGTTCTCTATCTGATCAAGGGCACCCTCTATTGGGGAGGCCTCGGCCACGATGTCGACCAGATCGTGACAAGCCAGACCACTCAACTTGGTTATGACAATCGCAATCCACCGCTCTACACCTGGCTCGTCATCGCCTCCCAAGCGGTGTTTGGCGTGGGCCTGCCTGCGGTTTTGGTGGTGAAGTCCACGATGATCTTTTCTCTTTACCTGTTTCTTTACCTGTCCGCGAGGCTGGTGCTTCGTAATGAGGCAATGGCGGTTCTGGCGGCGCTGGCGCCCTTCGCCATGTATGAAGTCGGACTGTGGCTTGCCATCAAATACAGCCACACGGCGGCGCTGGCCGCGATGTGCGCCGCCACGTTTTACGTGTTGTTACGTCTCGAAGACGCGGGAAAGACCATCTGGTACGCCGGTCTGGGAGCCGTGATCGGCCTCGGGCTGCTTGCAAAATACAACTACGTCATCTTTCTTCTGTCGCTTTTGACGGCCTGCCTTTTCGACCCGGGATTCCGCGCTCGGTTCCGCGACCGCCGGATACTCGTTACCGCGGCGATCGCCCTTATCTTGTTCTTGCCGCATGTCTACTGGATGGCGGTGCATGTGGCAGATTTCGAAGAATCGGCCGCATCCCGGTTTGGCATCGGCGGAAGCGAGCCGCGCCTGCTCGCGCTCGGAATCGGCTTGCTGGCGAGCGTCAAGGCGATCCTCAATATGCTCGCCCCCTTGGTCGCCATCGCCTTGTTCTTGGCTTGGCGGTCGTTTCGGAAGGGCATTCCCGGCGATTGGCCATCGAAGCGGTATTTTCGGCTGCTCGGTATCTTTCTCCTCCTCTCGGTGGCGTCCATATTCATCCTTGTGATCGGCAGCGGCGCCACGATGGTGCGAGGTCAATATCTCTTTATCCTGGTCATTTTCCCCATCTGGCTCTTCGCATGGATCCAAGCTCTGGGCTTGCCACGGGTCGCGCTGAGGGGGATGGGGCTAGCCTTCACCTCGCTTGCTCTGCTCACCCCTGTTGTTATGGTCGGTAAGTATTTCACCCACCCGCTCACCCATGACTACACACCGTACAACATGCCGTACGCAGTGCTTGCCGAGCAACTTCGCGGCGTGGGCTTTCAGGCTGGCACGCTTTACACTTTCGACTCCCCTTACACCCTCAGCGGCAACCTTCGCCCGTATTTTCCGGCCTCTCGGGTCGTAGCAAGGGCGGGGGGAAAAACGGCGGTAGTTCGCTCCATTGCGCCGGAGCGGACGGAACACGGTCAGTGCATATTGATCTGGGCGGTCGACAGAAAATCCACGCAAGACAAAGCCATGACCAAGGCTGCGCAAGAACTCTTCGGTTTTGAGGGAACCGAAGGGAGCGAGCTTCTGCAGTCGGAAGTGAAGATCATGCAGGGGCGCGGCCGCGCTGTGCATTTTCAATACCGGTTTTTTCCCGAGGGACCAGGCAGCTGCCACTGACCACGGTCGGCATCGCCGGTTTGAAATCCGCTGAGGGTCCGGTTTACGGAGATCGAGACTGCGTCAAGAGTGACTCCAGATCTCGTTGCACGGTTTTGCGGCTGACTGTTCGGCGGCTTATATATCGCGGGGCAAAGCAGGAATAGATTCTGGGGGTTAGTGAATCCCACAGGACGCAGCGTCCCCACGGCTGTTCAGATAACCCTTCAGTCCTTATCTGTGAGCAAAAGTATCAGAGATATCGTCACGATTCCCACAAACAACAATACCACAAAAAAAGCAATACAACCCACACGTCCAGGATCTTTCTGTTGGCATATATATATGGTGCTGTAGCTAATATTGCGATCCATGCGCCTATCAATCCAATTTTGTAAAATTTTTCATCTCAACATAAAATACTAGAGCACTATCCGGCCAGATGGAATCAATTTGATCGGATAGCGCTCTAGCCACGCGCACTGGTTCGTTGGGCGCGCCAGATGAAATAGAGGTTTCGAGAATATATGAACACGCCGCCGGCTTGGCCACAG
>JBHHZP010000323.1:0-2211 GCA_046758085.1 Acidiferrobacterales bacterium | reverse complement strand
AGGTGCATGCACGCCGTACACACCCCGAACAGCGGGCGGCCCCGCTCCATACGCAGGCGATCAAGCATCAAGTGTAGACCGTCGACCACCGCGCCCCGATCGCCGGTGGAGAGCGCATCGGCCGCGTCTACCAGGGCATGAAACGGGTCGCGGACCAGGAGCCTTCGTGCCTTCGCCGTCAAATCCAGCCGAAACGTGCGATGGTCTCGCGTATCCGGACGCCGTCGGAGGTATCGCTTGTCGACTAGTGCCTTTACCGTTTGGGAGGCAGTGCCCCGTGTTGTGCCGTGGTAGCGCGCGAAGGCGCCCACCGTCCGGGAGAACCGGTTGGCACGATCGAAATAGCGCAGCGCCGTCCACTGAGCGGGATTGAACCCCTGGACAAAGGCATCCCCCCATGCGCAGCGCCCAAGCTGTTCGATTAACTCGGCGATTGCACGCTCAGGCACTCGGCGCTTGGGGTTCATAGCAAAATCGTAGCGAGTCAAAATAATTATTGCAAGGACGTCCATGGCATGCTATAGCTTTGAGTCGAAACTATTATTCAGCCCACGGTGAGGGCTGGCTGCTCGAGAAACGTCGGCGCTGCAAGTTGCATTTATGACCTATGTCGTTACCGAGAGCTGTATCAAGTGCAAATATATGGACTGCGTCGAGGTCTGCCCCGTGGACTGCTTTCACGAGGGACCGAATATGCTGGTCATCGACCCGGAGGAGTGCATCGATTGCACCCTTTGTGTGCCGGATTGTCCAGTCGATGCGATTTACGCCGAAGAGGATCTGCCAGAAGGTCAGATGCAGTTCCTGGAACTCAATGCGGAGCTGGCGAAAGAGTGGCCGGTGATTAACGAGAAAAAGGACGCACCTCCCGACGCCGATGAGTGGGCCGATAAACCGGGGAAGCTACAATATCTTGAGCGTTGATAGGGTCTGCCATGCTGTGTCGACCTGTCGGGCTCGCCAGGGCGACCCGCAGAGATTACCGAAACACTGCGCTCAGGGGATAGGATTTGATACATAGGTGTTAGTCGCAACAACAAGAGGTGTGTTATGAATGTGGAAAGCGTAAACGAGCGAATTCGGGCGACACTGGAAAACAACGATATCGTGCTTTTTATGAAAGGCGCGCCGGCATTTCCGCAATGTGGCTTTTCTGCCCGCTCCATCCAGCTGCTGAACGCCTGCGGGGCGAAATTCGCTTCGGTAGACGTACTCGCGGATGCCGAGATCCGCGAGGGCATCAAGCGCTATGCCAACTGGCCGACGATCCCGCAGCTCTATGTCAAGGGCGAGCTTATCGGGGGCAGTGACATCTTGCTGGAGCTGTATAAGAGCGGCAGGTTGCAAGAGCTCGTGGCCAACGCCACTGCCGAGCAAAGCTAGAGCGGACGTGGCTATCATACTCACCGAAGCGGCAGCAGCGCACGTAAGAAAGTACCTGGGCAAACGCGGCCAGGGAGAGGGGCTGCGTGTGGCTGTAAAGAGCACGGGGTGTTCGGGCTTGATGTATGTGGTCGATCATGCAGATGCCATCGAGTCCCAGGACCATGTATTCGAAAGCCACGGCGTTAAAGTAATTATCGATGAAAAAAGTCTCTCATACCTTGACGGAACAGAACTAGATTATAGCCGGGAAGCACTTAACGAGGGCTTCAAGTTCAATAACCCGAACGTGAAGAGCGCCTGCGGCTGCGGGGAAAGTTTTAGCGTCTAAACCATTATACAGGTTGGACGCTTTATACAGGGATAATGTGGACGAAGCGCTTGCCGTTAGACCTGTTGATCCGCTACTTCCCTAACCGTTCTAGCCGTTCCCACAACACTCGTGGGCGAAAATATAATCAAATCGAATATACCATCTCGCGATGATGCAGATTTCGCAGATGATGGCGAAGCAGTTTAAAACTGGGAAGGGTTAAAAGTTTAGAGAGTTTTTCTTGGGGTCCAAAAAGTTACCCCATCCCCCACAGAATTTTTCTCTCACTCGGGCGCAACCCATTTCTAGAACCGCCATGAAATAAAGCCGAAACCGGCGTAGAGTCTCGTACACAAGGAAAGACCACTTGAGCCGTATACCTGACTTGCCTGATTTCTTCGAGCCACGGGCTTCTAGAGCATGGCTTGTTGTGAGGCCCTTTTGGGCAGTTGTTTAATGAACTCATTCGGCGTTAGATAATTCAAACTCGAGTGAGGACGAACTTGATTGTACTG
>JBHHZP010000322.1:0-2211 GCA_046758085.1 Acidiferrobacterales bacterium | reverse complement strand
CGGAACCGAGTGTTGCGTGGTGCAAGGGTGACCTTGGCTGCGAAGCGTACACAGGGGGTCGCCAGGCCGTGTGATGGAGCCTCGAAAGGAATATGTTCCGGAGGCCGACACTGTTTTCAAAGTGGAAGGCAGCAAGGCTCGCGCCGCAATGCCTGGCGCGAGTCTCTCCGCGGGGTCTAAGAGCAGGGCATGGTAGACGCGTGGGTCCCCCAGGAACCTGGGAGGTCTCTGATTCTCCGCTGTGAGGGTAACGGTGCGGGCGCCGTTTAATAAGAAGCCCAGGCCGGTGGCACGACGTGCCGTGTCGCACGGAGCGAAGGCAGCACGAGCGCAGCGGTACGTCGTCCTGCAAAGGGCACGCACGGAATCAGAGAAGTCGGAGTTTTCTCATAGTACCGATGAAGCCGGCGAACGTATCCCGAGCGGAGCCGGTGGAGGGAAGGGGAAGACCGGGTCAAGGGGCTTAAGGAGGGATAGATGGTTGGAACACCGAGTCCACAGACCATCTCAACACAACAACTTGAGCTTGCACAGCGAGCCGAACGCCATCCACGCGAAGCGTTGTTGACGCTTGCACACTTCATTGATCTTAACTGGCTGCGCGAGGCGTATCGCCGGACGCGGAAAGATGGAGCGGCGGGCGTGGACGGCGAAGTGGCGGCTGACTACGAAGCGGATCTTGAGGAGAACTTGTCGAGCCTACTCGATCGGTTCAAATCGGGACGCTATCGGGCGCCGCCGGTGAAACGCGTGTATATCCCGAAGGGTGATAGTAAACGTCTTCGACCGATCGGCATCCCGACGTTGGAGGACAAAGTGCTGCAACGGGCGGTGGTGATGGTGCTAGAGCCGATCTACGAGCAGCAGTTCATAGACTGCTCGTACGGCTTTAGGCCGGGACGTTCGGCACACCAAGCGCTTGATCAGCTGTGGCAGCAGATGATGTCGCTGCCGCGGTGTTGGTTAATCGAGCTCGACATTGAGAGCTTCTTTGACCGCGTGGATCGGGCGCGGCTGCGGGAGATGGTGGCTCGCCGGGTGGGTGACGGGGTGATCCGTCGCATAATCGGGAAGTGGCTTAAAGCGGGTGTTCTAGAAGGAACGCAGCTGAGCTACCCCGAACAAGGCACACCTCAGGGTGGGGTGATCTCGCCGTTACTGGCGAACATCTATCTGCATGAGGTGCTCGACCAATGGTTCGAGAAGGACGTCAGACCACGGTTGAAGGGAAGAGCGTTCATGGTTCGGTATGCCGATGATGCGCTACTGGGCTTTGAACGACAGGAGGACGCCAAACGGGTCTTCGCGGTGTTAGCCAAGCGCTTTGAGAAGTACGCGCTGGCGCTGCATCCAGAGAAGACGCGGCTGATACCGTTTCATCGGCCCGGTCCGAAGGACCGTCCCCGGGGTGGTCCCGGACAGCGACGGTCGTTCGACTTTCTCGGGTTCACCCTGTACTGGGGACGCTCTCGGAAAGGCAACTGGGTGGTGCGGCGTAAGACGGCGAAGGATCGGTTGAGTCGGGCATTGCGTGCCATTGAAGCTTGGTGTCGGCGACATCGTCATGCCCCGGTGAAGTGGCAACACGAGCGACTGAGCCGCAAACTGCGCGGCCACTATGCGTACTACGGGATGACGGGGAATGGACGCTCGATGGCGAGCTTCCGGCATCACGTCGAACGTATCTGGCGCAAGTGGTTACGCCGCCGTTCCAATGCCAAGCTGCCGTGGGATCGGTTCTCGGCGTTCTTGCAACGCGACCCTTTACCGCCTGTGCGCATCGTTCACAGTGTCTACCGTCGCCTAGCGACAACTTGACTTGAGGAGCCGGATGCGGGAGTTCTGCACGTCCGGATCTGTGGGAGCCCCAGCGGAGCAATCCCTGGGGCGACCCGACAAGTCCGAACTTCGAAGAGGGCAAATTTCTGCCAAATAGCTTGCTTTGCAAGAATGTCATGCAGATATCACGTACGGCTTAACCAGGGGCTCCGTATCGAGATATCAAACTTTATCCGTACCCCCCCATATCTAAGAAAAGTTAACTCGCCTAAGGGGCTTAGATTCTTACATCCATGTTAGTAGCGGACTTTTTCAACAGAATAGACCGATTTCCGCCTGTCGCTATCAGCAATCTGCTTGGCTCTAAGTGACAGCTTCTAGGCGGAAGCAGTCATTCGTAGAATTGGCGTTGTATCGAAAGTATGCAGTTCA
>JBHHZP010000321.1:0-2231 GCA_046758085.1 Acidiferrobacterales bacterium | reverse complement strand
TTCGCTACCTAGACAACACAAGGCCCAGCGAATCGTCGCTAAGCCCTTGAAAAAGTGGGCGAGTGATGGGAATCCTACCCACGACCTCCGGATCCACAACCACTGGGACTGGACCGGGTTCGGGAGGGCAGGCCGGGCCTTCGAAGCGGGAACTGCGGACACCGGACCCTCCTTCCTTTTGGGGGTTCCGATGAATCACACCAAACCCCTCTCGGGAATCCCCATAAGAATCTTTCAAGCGATTGCCCTGCCCTATTTGATGTCCGGCATTGACAGGTTTGGGGGCTACTGTATATCGAGGGAAGTTAACAGTTTCGATCGCGCACCGTGACCGTGGGACCGGAACAGCCCCGAGGCAATCCGGTGCGCGCGGACGGGTGAGGGTGGTGCCCTCCACTTTGCACAATGCTATTCCACCAATTTTAATTCGACAAATGTGAAGATGGCGGAATCGGCCAATCCATCGAAACCAAGATCCGCCGTTGCGCGCAGCGCGACCGTGCCAAGATCGGCCGCAGGCGATGCGGAAGATCTCGATCCCCTGCCGGAGTTATCCGTCGTCGTGCCAGTTCACAACGAGGCCGGCAACATTGTGCCATTAGTTGCCGAGATTGAAACGGCGCTTGGACTTAATGTCGATTTCGAGATCGTCTTCATCGATGACGGGAGCAGCGACGCGGGGCCTGAAGAACTTGCGTTGGCGCGGCGGAATCACCCTCGGCTCAAGGTTATTCGACACCATGTGCAGTGCGGTCAAAGCGCGGCCCTGTGGACCGGCGTTGCGGTTTCCCGCAGCCCTTGGATCGCCACGCTGGACGGCGACGGTCAAAACGATCCCACGGACATCCTGTCCCTCGTCAGGACTCGAGACGAGAGCGACGATCCGAACCTTCAGATGGTCACCGGCGTGCGCCGGAAGCGGCGGGACAACTTACTCAAACGCCTTTCCTCACAGATCGCAAACGGCGTACGGCGCAGGGTTCTGCGCGATGGAATCACGGATACGGGCTGCGGCCTGAAACTGTTTAAACGCGAGGCTTTTCTAGCCTTACCGTTTTTCGATCACATGCATCGTTTTCTGCCGGCACTCATTCAACGCGGCGGCGGTACTGTGCTCGAAGTGCCAGTTAATCATCGCCCGCGGCTATCGGGCGTCTCGAACTACGGGGTCATCAATCGGGCCTGGACTGGCGTCGTGGATACGCTCGGGGTCGCGTGGCTGCAACGTCGAATGAAGATCCCGATCGTGGAACGGATGGACGAATGATGAATGAAGTATGGATTTGGCTTTCGGTAGGATTTCTCGGTCAGGTGCTCTTCTCCTTTCGATTTATCATTCAGTGGTTCGTCAGCGAACGTGAGGGACGCAGCATCATCCCTCACGCCTTCTGGTATTTCAGCCTGTTCGGCGGCCTGACGCTCCTGTCATACGCCATCTATAAGCAAGATCCGGTCTTTATCTTTGGCCAAGCCGGCGGCGTGTTCATATACTCGCGAAATCTCTATTTCATCTGGCGCGCCCAACGAACCAGGGCGCGTCGCTAGGTTCGGCCTTGCCGATCCCGGACAGGCGCGCTAACGTACCGGCTCTTGGCCTATCGGCGATGGATGGCATCACATCGCAACGCCGTGCTAAAACCACCACGGTACGACCATGTTGTCGGGGTTTTCTGCGGTTCGGCCCGTCGCGCGGCGTTATGCCTCAAATGCTCTGGGCGGACGATGCCGTGTGGGGCCGTCGGCGATTCCGAGTGCGCGGCGTCCGCTTGAGGTAAAACCGCATGTTGTTCGCCATCCCTTTCGGTGTATCACTGGCAGAAGAAAGTGGCCTTGAGAGCACGTCTTCTCAAACAGCTGCTCGGCTGGACCACCCTTCGAGTGTCGAGAACTCGGAGTTGGCCAAAGAAAATCCGAGGCTAGTCTTTTGTGTTGAGATGAAAAATTTTTACAAAATTGGATTGATAGGCGCATGGATCGCAATATTAGCTGCAGCACCATATATATATGCCAATAGAAAGATCCTGGATGTGTGGGTTATATCACCTTTTTTTGGGAGTATTGTTGTTTGTGGGAATTGCAACGAGATCTCTGATACTTTCGCTCACAGATAAGGACTGAAGGGTTATCTGAACAGCCGTCGGGACGCTGTGTCCTGTGTGATTCTCTAACCCCCAGCATCTATTCCTGCTTTGCCCCGCGATATATAAGCCGCCGAACAGTCAGCCGCAAAA
>JBHHZP010000320.1:0-2238 GCA_046758085.1 Acidiferrobacterales bacterium | reverse complement strand
CTGCGATCGCAGGCTCGCGCGCATGCCGTGCTTCACCAATATCGGAAATAGGGGGTATTTCTTTGCGTCTTGAGGTAGCTCGACATTGACGATCGTCTCAGGCCGTACCTCGAGAGTAGCGCGCGGTACGACACTACCTGTACTGGGATCGAACACGGCATCGATGTTCACGACCTCACCAATGGTAACGCCTCGAAACATTACCGGCGCACCGAGCGCAAGCCCTTGTATGGACTGAGTGAAGTAAGCAACGAAACGGCGTTTCTTAGCGAAGAGGTGCTGACTCCCGAATAGAAGTACTGCCGCCACCATGAGCAATACACTGCCGATCACGAATAGTCCGATCAGTCTTGGACTGGCTTTCTTCATGGTTAAGGACCCGTGTCGTTCGTGGTGCGGCTGAGAAAATGTCCAACCTTCTGATTGGGTGGATGCGCTTTAAGTGCTCTGGGATTTCCGAGAGCTGTCTGAGTACGTGTATCGGCATCTAAGAACACCGCGTTGTCTGCAATTGTGCAGATACTCGCAAGTTCGTGTGTGACAATAACGATTGTCGTGCCAAGACTCTCTCTGAGCTCTATGATCAGATTATCAAGGCGTTTCGCGTTGATGGGATCGAGTCCACCCGAGGGTTCGTCGAAGAACAGAATTTCAGGATCGAGCGCCATGGCCCGCGCGAGGCCAGCTCGTTTGCGCATGCCCCCACTTAGTTCGGACGGATAGAAATCCTCGAACCCGGAAAGTCCAACCAGCGACAGCTTGAGTGCTACGAGCTCCGCGATGTCGCGTTGACTTTAGTCAGTGAGCTGCTCGATCGGCAGGCACACATTCTCAGCCAGCGTCATAGAACTCCAAAGCGCACCGCTTTGATATAGGACACCGAAGCGATGCGTGATCTTCAGCCGTTCGGTCTCGTCTGCATCCCAGAAACTCTTACCCCAGTACCGGATGTCACCCCCCGCCGGCGCCTTTAGGCCAATCATATGGCGCAGTAGCGTACTCTTGCCGCTGCCGCTATCGCCCATGATGACAAAGATCTCTCCGGACTCGATTCCGAAGTCGAGGCCACGTTGCACGACGAAATCGTTATAAGACATTGTGAGATTGTGAACCGCAATGGCAGGCTCTGCGATGCGTGTCTCACTCATATGTCTAGTACGTTCGTCGCCACGGCAAATAAAGTCGTCGTCACAATCACTGCCGCAATTCCCACAACCACGGCCCGCGTTGCGGCGTCGCCGACCGAGGACGCACTTCGGCCACTCTGGATACCCGTTAGACAGCCAGCTACGGCAACCAAAACCCCGAACACTGCCCCTTTCACAAAGCCAAGCGTTATGTCAACCAGGCCAATCGCCCCACGCGTCTGGCTAATGTATTCGGTGGAACCAAGGTCAAGCAACCCGACGCCCACGAGGTAGCCGCCGAAGATGCTCATCGCATCCGCGTACAGCACGAGCATAGGCATCATGAGTCCTAACGCCAACATTCGAGGCAAAACCAGAAAGTCCATGGGTGAGAAACCAAATGTCTTGAGCGCGTCGATTTCCTCGTTGACTTGCATCGTACCAAGCTGCGCGGCAAAGGCCGCCCCTGTCCTACCAGACATGATGATTGCGGTCATCATCGGGGCGATCTCGCGCGTTTGCCCCAGCGCCACTAGATCGGCAACGTAAATCTCGCCGCCTAATTGGCTAAGCCGGACCGCACCGAGAATTGCCAAAATAACACCGAGGAACAGGTTGATAACACCAACCAGCGGTAGCGCTTTTGGTCCACAGTCTTGAATCAGTAGCACTAGATCGGAGCGTCGAAAGTGCGCTTTGCCGCAGGCGAACCGAACAAGTGCAAGGATGGACTCACCCAAAAATTTGACCAGGTCGCCAATCACATCACACACTGCCACGGTCGCGTGGCCAATTGCCTCTACCGTACTCTCACGTGTCTCTGGTTCGGGCAGTTTGTCGCGTGGCTGGACTGCTGTCGCAAGTGCCAGCAGTCGTTGCATCCCGTCGGGTAGCCCGCCGCGGTCTACCGCCACGCGTGCAACGGCAGCGATCCGCTCTATGAGCCGCAGCACCACCACGGTCTTGCTGTCCCATGCGCTAAGCCCTGTCGCATCGAAATGAACAGCGCGGGCGGAGGTTCTGGATAGCTCATGCTCCACCGCTTCAAGCAGGTTTGCGCCTACCGCGGACCCCCCGGATCTATTCAATGCGACTTCGGCGCTTGTCCAAT
>JBHHZP010000319.1:0-2252 GCA_046758085.1 Acidiferrobacterales bacterium | reverse complement strand
TCGAATGAGTTTCCAAAATAAGCGAACGGTAAGACATAAAATGGGTTTTCAGCGGTGTCGGTGTTGTACTCATTGCTGCGATTATTGCATGGTTAAGACGACTGACGCGTAAGCCTGAAGACCGTTCTAAACAGGCGAGAAGACGTCTCGTAGACTATGCAAGTGAATATGAGACTGTGCAGCGTACTACGACAAGAGGTCGGAAACGCAACCGCGAGAGAGTGAGGATCGCGAATCAGATCAAAGCGTTGGCCAGAAGGGCAAACCTTGGGCGGTCGGAAATTTGCGAATTATTCAACAGTGGTTCACGGATAGGAAGTTTAAAAGGCATTGGGTGTGGCTCTTTTGAGACAACGTTTGCCCTCACTCGATTAACCACAGATGCGAGTCCCTCTCAGAACGGAGGCCAGCGGGTTGCTCGATGGGTATCTGCCCATCGATATATTGCGTCGTGTGGTTACGTTGGCGTTCTTGAGCTTGATGAAACCGCCAATATTCCTCAAAATCGCCACTTGCATGTAGCGATCGCAACTTGAGGACGGCTTCGGCGCCCGCCAGGCTCCACCGTGCTCCTGTAACATCCATCCGGTCTTTGACCAGATGGCGACATGCCCCCTCAATCACACCCGTGGCGATCGGTAAGCCTGCGGCGAGGTACTGATCATAGTGCAGGTAGGGGCGGTAATCGTGCAGATAGTCGGCACAGTCGTCCACCGCCACGCGCGTGTCAGCACTGAACCCGCGCAGCGTCGCACTACGCCGGAGGCCAGCCGCTACGTGGGGACTTCGCCCCTGCAAGATCGCCAGTAATCTTTGGCTGACCCAGACTTGGGACTCCTCGGAATCTGGCCCGTGAAAGACATGGGCCGCGCGCCACAGATATTCGAGGACATGGATCAGGTCCACGATGATCGTCAACGCGATACCGTAGCGGCGGGCAGCAGCCTTGAAGGCCGCCAACTGCGGCTTGTTGCCGTCCACCAGCGCGACCCACGTTTTGGTGCGCTCGGGGTCGCGACGGGCAGCTTCCTCGAAGGCCGCCCCGATGACGTGGGTGGCAGGCTGCTCCAGACTCGCCCACACCCGCTTGCGCACGGGCTTGGGCCGTGCTGATGACACCTCACGCACCGGGTGCAACTCGCGCACGATCTCCTCGGGCAGGCGTGGCCAGGGCGCGATCGTGTAGACCGACGCCACGGTCGCCATGCGCTTGGCATGGCGTTTCTCACCCCGACTCAGCCGGGTGCGCTTTTTGTGGGTACGCGCCGCCGCGGCTTTGCGGGTGGCCTCACGTAGGTCTTGCATGCGCATCACGACCCCCTTACCGTCAGCGCTGATGACCACGATCGGATCACGCGGCGTCTCTGCGGTCGCATCGAGCATGCGACGCCTGGCATAGAAGGCGTCGAAGTCAACCGCCGCACGGACGGCTAGTTGCTCCGTTTGCCGCTTGGGCACGCTGGCCCCAGTGGTCGTCGCCAGGGAAGCGACGACCTCATCGAACGAGGTTTTGGCCACCTCCTCGCCCACACGGCGCCGGACGCCGTGTGAGTACAAGTCTGGCGACAGGTTCAGCTCGGCGTCCAGAGGATGCAGTCGTGCCACGCCAGGCTTCCCATAGCCCAGGCGCCCGACGATGACTGTCCCAAACAGCGTCTCCAGTTGCCGATGGGTCGCACGGGTCTGCGTGCGCACAATCCCCTCGGCCCCTATCACCTCGCGTTTGCTCTCACGCACGGTGCGCAGGTCCAAATGGTCTTGCATCAAGCGCCGTAACAACTCGAAGCCTTCGACTTTCAACATCGCCTCAATATCCCCGTGCTCCATGACGAGCGCATCGGGCGAAGAGAGCAAGTCAACAATCTGGTTGAACTGCTCTTGGGCAAAGCAAAAGGGGTGCTCAGGGGCAAGGGTGTATGCGTGCATGGCTGAAAACCTCCTATGGTACCTATGACTTTTCGCAGCGCATACATACCAAGAATCGCTTCCAGACGCACCCCCTTCAGCGCGTGAAGCGCCCTAATTACAGGACGATAGACTTCGTTCCAAAAGAGCCGCACCCAAAATTTATGCCGCGACGACTCGTGTACTTGCCATGCGCCGCGCTGAGATCAGATCATATCCGCCGGACTCTTGACGGTTATGCCGGGTTTGTTGAGCACATCGGCTTTCGTTACGAAGTGATGAAGGCGCCGGCCTGGCAAGGCTTGCGAGGGAGGCCCCCGCAGTCGTACTCGTGCAGTACGTCGAGG
>JBHHZP010000318.1:0-2279 GCA_046758085.1 Acidiferrobacterales bacterium | reverse complement strand
CGCCACCCCCACGGAACACCGCGCCATGCATGGCCGCGAGGATGTCCCCTTCGAAGGCCTCGGGCCGCGCCAGTTCCACGGCCTGGTCGAGCGCGTCATCGGCCAGCTCGGCGGCGCGGCGAGCATACTCGATCTCTGCCGGGCTTTTGATCACACGAAACCGGCTCACCAGGTCTGAGGCGTCCTCCAGCGCGCAAAAGCCGTTAAGCGCTGTGTCCACCCGCCGCCAGTTGTGGGCAGTCAAACCGTACGCGTCGAACTCTATACCGAGCCTCTTTGCCTTGCAGCCGTGCTCGACCAGGATCGCGCGCAGATCGTTCGCCGGGTTCTTGCCGGCTTCATCCACCCAGATACGGATATCCTCGATCACCGAGGTATGTTGCGCCTGGCGCAGATCGGGCGCACGGGTCAGCAATGTCATACGGCCATCGCCGCCCAGATATAGACACTGGAAAAAACAATAACCAAATGTGTCGTAGCCCGTCAGGTAATACATGCTCTCCTGGCGGAACATCAACAGACCATCCAACCCGCGCATGGCCATTTCCTTTGTAACCGCCGTGCGCCGATCAGCCAGCTCCTGCTCGGAAAAATGAATGGCCATTTCTCGTGTTCCCGTAATGGATTTCGCTTGATCGTCAAGGATGAAGTATACGGAATATACACCAAGGCGTTGAAACGGTAGCATGGTGGCCGAGCTCCGGGTGAAAGGAGGTGTTCGATGTTGAGGACTGGCGATGAGTATCGCGAGTCACTGCGCGACGGTCGACAGGTGTGGATAAACGGCGAAAAGGTCAAAGATATCCCGACCCATCCCGCGTTCAAGCCTATTGTCGATGCACGGGCGCGCATCTATGACATGGCCCACGAAGATAGTTACCGCCGTGTGCTGTCCTATGTCGATGAAACTACCAACGAACCTAATTGCATCGCCTACAAGCCGCCTACTACGCGCGAGGATTGGCACGCCAAGCGCTGCGCCGTGGATGCCGTCTTGCATGACCTCGGCGGCATAGTGATTCGAGTCGGTGACGAGACGATCGGGGAGGTGTGGTCATTGTGGGACGGCAAGACTATGCTGGACGAAATCGACCCGCAATTTAGCAAGAACGTCAAGGCCCATGTCTGGCACGTACTGCGCTCGGATACGTTTCACGTCTCGGCCAACACCGATCCAAAGGGCGATCGATCCAAGCGCCCGCAAGACCAGGATCCAGACATGTTGCTGCACGTGGTCAAGGAGACGGACAAAGGGATTGTTGTACGCGGCGCCAAGTACGAGACCGCGGCCGCCTACGCCAACCAGGCGTTCGTTAAGCCAACGATAGCCAATTGGGGGGACGCCGAGCTTTCGGACTACGCACTGGGCTTCATCGCCGACATGGGCTGGCCCGGCCTGAAGCACATCTGCCGCACGGCCTTCGCCGGCCGCACGTCAGCCAAGGATTACCCGATCAGCAACCGCTTCGACGAGATCGACACATTGATCATTTTCGACGATGTGCTGGTACCGTGGGAAAACGTGCTGTTCCTGCGCCACACCGCCGCTGCTACTTTCATCCGTGCAACCTTGCATCGTTACTCGGCCTTTCCATTCGTGCACCGCATTCTTTATCTCGCCGACATGATGATCGGTGCGGCGCTGTTCAACGTAAAGCAGACGGGGCTGGACAAGCAGCAGGCAGTAAGGGAGAAGCTCGCACAGCTCGCTTGTTACCGCGAGACCATCAACGCGCACCTGGTGGCCGCGGTTGCGCTGGCCGAGCCGAGCCCCGCCGGGCTGTTGATGCCGAATCCGTCCTTGCTATTCACCGGCCGCGTGCACGCGTGTAGCAGGCTGCCGGAAATGATGCATCTTACGCGCGAGCTCTGCGGGGGCCAGATCTGCTTGACCCCGGACGCGGCCGCATTCGCCGATCCGGAGACCAAGCCCTATCTGGAGAAGTACTATACGGTCAACGATGCCTGGGTCGCCGAAGACCGGCGCAAGTTGCTGGCGTTCGCGCGTGACTTGCTGAACTCGGATTACGCCGGGCATCGTCTTACCTTCGAGTTATTCGCGCAATCGCCGCCATTCGCGCACCTGAATGCCGTTTACAATAACTTCGATTTTTCCGGCCCGCTGGCATTTGTGCAAAATGCCGCCGGCCTATCTCATCGGGTTATGAAAAGTTGAGAGGAGATGCCCATGCCCCACATGCGACTTCATAAATACAATACCAAGGATATGTACCCCGACCAGGATCTGGACAATGATCTGTGTATGGTGGTACGCGCGG
>JBHHZP010000317.1:0-2327 GCA_046758085.1 Acidiferrobacterales bacterium | reverse complement strand
AACGCGCCGCTCATAACGGCGTTGTCGCAGGTTCGAGTCCTGCCGGGCCCACCATTCCCCACACGGTTACCAGCGAATAATACCGCGCAACCGTGGCGCGAGGCCGCTGTCCGGTGTAACGTGAGCCCCCCGGGTCGCGCGAAGCGGAGGCGCACACAGATAAGGCCTGTGCATGTTGCGGTGATCCTTGGGAGAATGTGAACAAGTTATAGCGGCTGGGTTCAATTCGAAATAGATTTCGGTAAAGAGATTAAAAAAAACCGAAAGACCGTCCAGGAGCTGATCGAGAAGTACGGCGACAATCGTGAGACCGTTGTCCCGCTGAGGCGCGGCTAAGAACAAACATGGAGGACGGCGTGAATGCAGCATAAGAATGCAGCCCTTACCCTAACCATTGATGTGACTGTATGCCCCCAGCCGCAGGAGCAGATACGGCCGAGTGTCTACGCGGATCGTGTCGGAGGTTGGTACGCGGACCAAAAGACGGTCGATCATCGCAAAGGATTCGGCCTCTACCTAACGCCCGTTCAAGTAGCCGACTTCATGGCTGAGCAGATCCAGGTCGCGGGTGAGCACATACGTCTTCTCGACCCGTCCGCTGGTGCCGGCATCCTGATTTGTGGTGCAGTCGAAACACTCGCCTCACGCGAACAAGCACCGGCGCGGATCGATGTCGTGGCTTACGAAGTGGACCCTGACCTGGTCGGGCCACTAGAGACTGCCCTTGACTACTTGCGCCGGTGGTGTGCTGAAGGTTACGGCGTCGAGGTCGTAGCGAAAGTGGTTGAGGCCGATTTCGTACTGACCCATGCCGAGGCTTTGCGGCTAATGGGCGGCCTGATTCCCTATCAGTCGCCGGACACTGGCTTCGATATCGTTATCGCCAATCCTCCCTACTTCAAGATTGCAAAATCCGACCCGCGTGCCGTGGCTGCCTCGTCGGTCGTTCATGGACAGCCTAACATTTATGGGCTGTTCATGGCCGTTGGCGCTGCCCTGCTCCGCCAGGGTGGTGATTTTATCTTCATCACGCCGCGGAGTTTCGCATCAGGACCCTACTTTCGGGTCTTCCGCGAGAAGTTTTTCGCGGCTATCCGTCCGGCGGAAGTCCACGTGTTCGGCTCCCGTAGGGATGCCTTCAGCCGAGACGAAGTGCTGCAGGAGAACATCATCTTCAGCGGTACCCGGGACGACGGCTGGCATCACGAAAAGCCCGCACATTGTCTGTGCATCTCGTCGAGCAAGGGTGTCAGTGATATCGGAGAGCCAGCCAGACGAGTTATTGCCCTGGAGCACGCCTTGGACATGAAGAGCGTGGATAAGGTGTTGCGGCTGGCTGTCTCAGATGAGGATGATGCGGTCCTGGAGTTAGTGGACAGTTGGCCCGGTTCGCTTCGCGCCTATGGAATGAACATTTCCACGGGGCCTGTTGTTCCGTTCCGGGCAACAGAGTTTATTGACAAGGAAGCTAATGTGACAAACGGCCATGTACCGTTGCTCTGGATGAACCACGTCCAAGCGATGCGGGTCAGTTGGCCGATTGGCAAGCACAAGCCCGAGTATATCAAGAATGCGGCGACCGCCATCCTCCTTCCGAACCGAAACTACGTTCTGCTAAGACGTTTCAGCGCGAAGGAAGAGCGCCGGCGGCTTACGGCTGCGCCTTATCTGGCGTGCGAGTTTTATCACACGCCGTTCGTCGGCTTTGAAAACCATTTGAACTACATCCATCGTCCCGGCGGTATGTTGAGCGAGGACGAAGCGTGGGGTTTGGCTGCTCTTTATAACAGTGCCCTACTGGACACCTATTTCCGCTGCATCAGCGGCAACACCCAGGTCAGCGCCACGGAGCTGCGGGCCATGCCGTTGCCGGCTCTGGATGTCATCACCGCGATCGGCAAACGGGTGAAGAGCCTCGATGATCCACTCGCAGGCTTGGATGATTTGGTCATGCAATTGGTGACCAACTCTGAGCCTAAAAAGGCGGAGATGGCAATTGGCTAGCGTCGAAGAAGCTCAGGAAATTCTCAAAGCGCTGGGTATGCCTCCGGCGCAATACAATCAGATGTCCGGCATGACGCTGATCGCTCTTTGCGGGCTGACGCCGAACGCTCCCTGGTCCCAGGCGAAGCGCAAGCCGCACACCGTGACCAAGGGCGTCATGGATTACCTGAAGGAGCACTACGACACGGAATACGCCCCGAATACGCGAGAGACCTTTCGGCGCCAAGTGCTTCATCAGTTCGTTCAGGGCTACATCGCGGGCTATAACCCCTTTGACCCGACGCTTCCGACGAATAGCCCCCGCGCTCACTACGCCGTCACCG
>JBHHZP010000316.1:0-2339 GCA_046758085.1 Acidiferrobacterales bacterium | reverse complement strand
CCGTCGATGACGCCGATGATGTAGCCGTCCCGGTAGGCCTGGGACTTCCCCATCAGGGTGTTGCCGTTGTGGTAGCTCCATAACGGCTTCGCCGCCGACGCCCCCGCGACGCCCAGGATGGCGCCCCCGACGGCGCCTAGGGCCACCAAGCCGGCGGCCAGCAAACGGTTGTTCATGGTCCCTCCCCTCGGTTGTTCATCGGTCACGGACGCACAAACGAGCAATGGACCCGGATCATAGTGCGACCGTCCGGTTCCAGCCCGGATGCGGACGCGCAGGCGCGCGGGCCCATGTCGGAGAATGGCCAGCAACTGCCATATCCACATCCGCTTTTTCTCCAAGCTGTGGCGCAAGGCGCGCGTTGATTAAGATCAAGTCCCCGCCGTTGCATATGCGCTAGACCTCAATCCTTAATCTCAAAAGATTTTATAACCGCGCACCACCGATTGCCCGCAGAGAGGTCAGCATGGGCGACAGAGATGAGATTATTCGCCATCTGCGAACCGAAGTCGTCGCGCTCGAATCCCGTTTGGATTCGAATAATCATCTGATCAGGTCTTTGCGTGAGCAATTGGAGGCCCATGAAACGCGTAAGGCGGACGAGCGACGAACTCAAGTATTTCGACGCGCCGCCCTTGACATCGTCCCCAAAGAGGCCCTGACGGAGTTTTCGAACCTGGTGCCGGTCACCGTCAAGGATATGGGTGACGCGCTGATCGCCCTCGGCAGTCGGCTCGATCACAAGTTCGCGGAAATCAAGGCGCTCAGCGAAATCACCGAGTGTGTCAACGCCGGCGTGTTTTTCGATGAGGTGCTCGATCATGTATACGGGAGTTTCGAAAAGATCATACCTTTCGACCGAATTAGCGTCGCCATAATCGAGGAGGGTAAAAAAGGGCAGGCCTTGCTGCGATGGCCATGGGCCCGAGCCAAGTATGACCCTTTGTATGTGACCAAGGGGTACACGGCGTTTCTCTATGACACCGGCCTGGAATCCATCGCCAAGGCACGACAGCCGCGGATCATCAACAATCTGGAAGACTACCTGCGAGAACACCCAAACTCGCGGTCGACCCGGTCGGTCATGATAGAAGGGATTCGATCCAGTCTGACCTGTCCACTCATTGCTCGAGGCAAGGTGATGGGATTTATTTTCTTTTCGAGCCTCCAGCCTGACACCTACCAAGACCAACACGTAGAACTCTTTTCGCAGATCGCAGGCGAACTTGCCCTCACGCTCGAAAAAAGCCGGGCCTACGAAGACCTGTATCTCCGCAATGAATTCATCAAGCAGGTTTTCGGCCAGTACGTGACGAACGAAGTCGCGGAGGCGGTTTTGAGCAGTGACGGTCCTTTGACATTAGGTGGCGACCGCCGGAAGGTCACAGTCCCATGGCCGATCTGAGAAGTTTTACGCCCATGGCGGAGGCATTGCCCCCCGAGAAGGTCGTCGATGCCCTGAATGTATTTTTGGGGACGATAGCAGACATCGTGATGAACCAGGGCGGCAGCGTCGATAACTTTATTGGCGATGCGATGATGGCTGTTTTCGGCGTTCCGGTCGCCAAGCCAGACGATGCTGCCCGAGCCGTGGCGTGTGCCCTAGAGATGCAAAACGCTATGGCTTCCGTTAACGCCGAGATCGAGGATAGAGGCTTGCCCCATTTGTCGATGGGAATCGGACTGAGTACGGGAGAAGCTGTGGCCGGCAACATCGGCTCTGAATCGCGGGTCAAATACAGTGTCATCGGCAGTATCGTGAACCTGGCGGCTCGGATCGAAGGGATCGCCAGCGGCGGCCAAATCTTCGCCTCCGATGCCACTTTCAACGAGATCCATGACATCGTCCGCACGGCTGGAAACCTGAACGTAAAATTGAAGGGCTTGATCCACCCGGCGCCAATCTACGAGATCATCGGCATCAGTGGTGAATACAATGTCCATAAATCGATGGAAGCTATCTCCTAGACCCGAGGTTCTGCTCTGCTCCCATTCCTATCGAAATACGGAAGCCACGGGTTTTCGGCAGGCCCGGTGTCGAACCGCATCATCCGACGAAGGCCGGCCTCGGGTCATGACCGGCAGTCGGGGGCGGCGCGGTCAAGGGTCCGTCATCGGGCCGGAAGCGGACCGTCGGATTATCGGCACACTTCTTCAATCAGGCGGCTCGTCGCCGGGCTTGCGGTAGTCCACGGCGAGGCCCGCCTCGCGGAACATGGTATCGGCGATCCGCGCCTGCTCGCCCCAGCGCTCGTGGTCGAAGTCCGGCTCGTCGCAGACCACCCGCACGATCCCGGCCTGGATGATCAGCACCGCGCAGCGCGCGCACGGCGGCAGCG
>JBHHZP010000315.1:0-2345 GCA_046758085.1 Acidiferrobacterales bacterium | reverse complement strand
CACCGGAGCCGATTGGAAAAAACACCCGCAGTGTTAACGGATCTCGGGCGGTCAGGGCGAGATTTATGGGACACTGATCGGTAGTCTGTTCTCAGACTTGAGCTACCACCTGTTACACCGCGACCAGGTGGCTATGACCTCGGTGTCGCCGTCGATAACGTGGTAGCAATCGTAAGCCGCCGCGGTCATACAGGCGTGATTAGGAAGCACACGTAGCTTGGCGCCGATAGGCAGGGCGTCGAACGAAACGGGTTGGTCCGCCGTCACGAAGCCGTGCTCCTGGTTGACCGCTTGCACGCGCAGGCCGGATAGCGGCTCTCCGGTGTCGGCGTTACATATGAGCCCGTAGCCACAATCTTCTGGTAGTTCCGCGGTCGAGCGATCCTTGGACAGCGCGAGTGCACCGGCGTCGATCAAAATTACGTTGTCGCTGCGGCGATGTCCGATGACCGAGGCCAGCACGCTGACAGCGATGTCCTCCCGCCGGCACACGCCGATCCCCGCCTGGAACAGGTCACAGAACATGTAGACCCCGGGGCGCATCTCGGTGACGCCACCGAGGTCGCGTGCAAACACGGCCGTCGGCGTCGATCCCACACTGACCACCGGGCACGGCAGGCCGTCGGCGCGCAGGCGCTCGGCGGCCAGCACCGCACCGGCGCGCTCTTCCTCGGCGACAGCGGCAATGGCATCGGCATTGCGGCACTCATAAGACTGCCCCGCATGAGTGAGCACGCCGGTCAGTGTCACCGCCGCCGCTTCGTTGAGAATGCCAGCAATCTCGGGCAACGCGGGCCCATCCGGGGCGACGCCGCCGCGCCGATCACCCGTGTCGAGCTCGATCAGCACCTTGTGTGCCGCACCGTGCGCGGCGATGGCGCGGGCGGCATCGACATTGTCGGTAAGGATCTTGAGATGGGCGCCCCGGGCGTTCAGCGCCCCTGCCGCATCCAGCTTGCCCGGTACAATGCCGACGGCATAGGTGATGTCCGTGATCCCGTGCTGGAGGAAGTACTCAGCCTCGCGCAACGTCGAGACGGTAATACCGCCAAAGTTGTCTCTCACGGCGAGCCTTGCCACTTCCGCGGATTTCGCGGTCTTCATATGCGGGCGCAAGCGCACGCCGAGGTTGTGTATGCGCGCCGTCATCGCCGTTGTGTTCGCGCGCAGTATGCGGCGGTCGAGCACAAGCGCCGGCGTCGGGAGATCCTGAAGCTTCATATCCGCAAACGTTCTCGGCATACTGGGGAGAGGCGCAACGGAAGTGTACCGGAAAATCCGTGGTCCAGCATCGAGAGCCAATGCACCCATGGTGGATGAATCGCGCGGGCCTACGCGGCTCCGGTACGGTATCGGGCAACACAGGCCCGGGTGGGATAATGTATGACGAGTTGCTAAGTATTTCGCGGCGACGGAGAGTGATTATGAGCAAGAAGAGAGTCGTGCTAACGGGAGCCTGCGGTTATGTGGCGCAGCGCATGTTCGATGATTTGGCCGAGCGCTACGATCTGGTGCCGGTGGATAACCGTAAGACTACGAAGGACGGCCGCAAGGTTTCCGGAGTGGTGGTGTGCGACCTAACGGATCCGAACAGAGATACATATCACCACTACTTTTCCAATGCCGATGCCGTGATCCACTGCGCCTTTGAGAGTGCGCCCGGCGGAGACGCCACCACCTGGCGCGACACGGGTGATGCCAAGTTCCAGGCCGAGCAGCAAAACATTGCAATGGCTTACAATATTTACCGCACATGCCTGGAGCAGGACGTGCGCCGGGTAGTCGTGGCGAGCTCGAACCATGCGGCGGATTACTACGAACGACTAATCTGGGCAGACCGGTTCGATATGGTCACGCCTGAGCTGATGCCGCTGTCCGACAACTTCTACGGTTGGGCCAAGGCTGCCTACGAGTTGCTGGGTTTTGTGTTTGCCACCGGCAAGGTGGGCGGGAGCAAGCTCGAGGTCATACAATGGCGCATAGGGGCGCCGCGCGATGATGATATCGATCGGGTCAAGCCCGGTGACATGAAAGGCATGCAACGGGCGTTGGGGGCGTATCTTAGTCAGCGTGACCAGGTACAGCAGGCGGTCCGGATGGTCGAGACCGAGAACATTGAAGATGAAAACGGTATCCCATTTCTGGTGATATATGGTATCAGCGGAAACTCGCACCGTTTCTGGAGCATCGCGAACGCGCGTCAGAAGCTCGGCTATCGACCGCAGGACGACAGCCAGGTGAAGTTTGCCGATAAGATCGCGGCGCTGCTGCGAACGCGCTGAGGGGGGAAGTGAAAATAGCCATCATCGGTACCGGGGCGATGGGCTCCGTCTACGCAGGGCTGC
>JBHHZP010000314.1:0-2368 GCA_046758085.1 Acidiferrobacterales bacterium | reverse complement strand
CGCCTATCGCGAGACGCTGCGCCTCAAGCCCGATTATGCGGAGGCCTATAGTAATCTGGTTGCTGGTAGAACCTATGCATCGCCGCAGGACGAGGATGCCAAAAGAATTCTGGCCATGCTGGCCTCGCCTGATACCGGTGAGCAGGAAGCGATGTATTTACATTTCGCCCTGGGAAAGATCTATGACGACTGCAAGCTGTTTGACGAGGCCTTCTCTGAGTACCGCCGCGGCAATGAGATCAAACATAAGACGGCGCGATTCGACGCGGCGGCGTTCAGGGCATACGTCGACAGGATCATAAACACGTTCGATTCGGAGTTTTTCGCGCAGCAGGAGGCCAAAGGTTCCACTTCCGAGCTACCGGTTTTCATCGTGGGGATGCCACGCTCGGGAACGACATTAGTCGAGCAAATCATGTCGAGCCACCCCCGGGCGCATGGGGCGGGCGAGCTGGACAAGATTCACAAGTTGGCGATGCAAGACGTGCCCTCATATCCCGAGGGTGCGCGCGTTATCGATAACGATGCGATGGGCGCGCTCGCCCGGGAATATGAGGGCGTTCTGCAACGTGGTGCAGCGACCGATACGCTGCGGGTGTCGGACAAAATGCCACTGAACTTTATGCACCTCGGTTTTATTTCCGTGCTGTTTCCCCGCGCGCACATCGTGCACTGCGTTCGCGAACCATTGGATGTGTGCTTGTCAATTTATTTCCAATATTTTCGCAGTGGCAATGATTACGCGTATGACCTCAGCGACATAGCGGTCTATTATCGCGAGTATGAGCGGTTGATGTCGCACTGGCGTCACGTATTGCCGGCCAGGCTGCATGACGTGGTCTACGAAGATCTGGTTACTGACCAAAAGACCAGGACCAAGGAGCTGATCGCGTTCCTCGAATTGCCGTGGGACGACCGTTGCCTGTGGTTTACGCAAAACCTGCGGCCCGTGCAAACTGCCAGTGTGTGGCAGGTGCGCCAGCCTATATATACCACGTCAGTGCACCGGTGGCGGCGCTACGCAAAACATCTGGGGCCGCTCAAAGAGAGCTTGGGGATACACGGAACGGATGTTTAATTGATGGCACGCAAGAGAAAGCACAAGCCGAGGAAAAAGACGGCCACAGCGAGCCCAGGTGTTCCGATCGAGCTCCGGGGCTTGTTTAACACGGCCGTGGCGCATCATCAGGCAGGCCGCGTTACCCAGGCCGAGGCGACTTACGGCCACATTATCGAGCAGCAGCCGGACCATGTCGATGCGCTGCACCTGATGGGGGTGCTCGCACTGCAGACGGGCCGCCAGGATGCGGCCGCCGATTACATCACCCGCGCCGTGGCGCTCAGTCCGAAGGTGCCGGACTATCAGTACAATCTCGGCCTCGCGTTGGCGGCCAAGGGCGAGCTGGACCGGGCAACCGAGCATTTCCGCAAGGTCATCGAGCTCAGGCCCGATTACGCCGAGGCGCATAATAATCTCGGCAACGTGCTCAAGGAGCAGGGGATGTCGGACGAGGCAGCACGCTGCTATCGCAAGGCGCTGGAGCTAAGACCCGATTACACCGTTGCGCACAACAATCTGGGCACGTTGCTCTTCGATGCCGGCAACACGGAGGAGGCGGCCGGCCATTACCGCAAGGCAATTGAGATTGATCCGGCAGACGCCGAGGGCCACTTCAACTTGGGCAATGTCCTTAAGGCTCTGGGGCAGCCGCATGCAGCAATCGAGAGTTATGAGAAGGTGCTACGAGTAGGCCCGGAATCCGCCGACCTGCATAACAATCTGGGCAATGCGTTGCAGGGTATCGGCCGCACCGACGAAGCCGTCACACACTACCGAAAAGCAATCGCGATTGACCCGGGGTATGCGCAGGCACACAACAACCTGGGCCTTGCGCTGGCAAAAAAAGGCGAACCGCAAAATGCAGCAGGCCATTTCCGCAAGGCGATCGAACTCAGGCCGGATTACGCTGAAGCGCACAATAATCTCGGTAACGCGCTCCGGGAGCAGGGAATCTTGGACGAGGCGGTCATTGTTTTGCGCCACGCCGTCGCGCTGAAGCCCGACTCGAGCGAGTTCCACAATAACCTGGGTGCCATGTTGGTCGAGTCGCACGCATTGCCCCAGGCACTGGCCGAGATACAGCGAGCGCTTGCGCTTGATCCGGACTCTGCGGAGGCGCACAACAATCTCGGTGGCGTGCGGCAGGCGCAGGGCAGGCTGACTGAGGCTACCACCGCCTTTGAGCGGGCACTGGTGCTCAGGCCGGATTACGCCGAGGCGCACAACCATCTCGGCATCGTGCTCTACCGCTCCGGCAAGCTGCCGGAGGCGATTGCGGCCTACCGCGAGGCGCTGGCGCTCAAGCCC
>JBHHZP010000313.1:0-2390 GCA_046758085.1 Acidiferrobacterales bacterium | reverse complement strand
TCTTGTAGTCGGGGCCGACGGTGGTGCAGCCGCTGGTGAACAACACGAACGCGAATAGGCTTCCGCACCAGCCTGAAAGTCGCTTCTTGGCGCAACAAGCTCTGTGCACAGGGTGGCAGATCGTTGCATGCCCCTGCTTTGTTGCTATTGGCACATCGTTGCGAAATATGACACGTTGCATGAGAGTTTCTCCTTCTTCGCTTCGTGCTCGTCGATCGCGCCTTGCGAGGGACCGCAACAGTACAGACGGATAGCTCAGACTCGAGGGTCAATCTTCCTCAGGATGCTTTCCTTCTCGGCGGTTTACGTGCTATTACCGGTCGGCATTTGTCTAGACATCGGGAACCCTCACCCATCTGCACACTTGCTCCATGACCCGTGGCGCTCTGGGAGTCTTGTGGGATCACGTGGCGCCGGTTGCGTCCGGCATCACAAAGGATGTTCCATAACACAAAGACCTGGTGGTTAACAACAGGCCCGCTCAGTACGGGTTGATATAGTTCATCCATGCCTGCAATCGCATCATCGCGCGCCGTATGACGTGCGTCGCCTGGACGCTGTCCGTGTAGATCACGGCCGTGCCGACAGCGCCTCCCGCGATCTGATGGAGTCCCGAGGGCGTCTCATCGAGCCACAAGATCATCCCGTAGGGCGCCAACGGGAGACTCTGGCCGGAAAAGCTCACAGCTCTTGTTAACCGAGCGCGCGATCGAGGTTATAGGCTGCGCTGATCAAGGCAAGATGAGTAAACGCCTGCGGGAAATTTCCCAACGCCTCCCCACGAGGGCCGGTCTCCTCGGCATACAGTCCCAGATGGTTCGCGTAGCCTAGCATACGCTCGTACATCAGCCGCGCCGTAACGAGCCGCTTTCGATCGGTACGCCCCGCCCGGGTGAGTGCCTCAACCAACCAGAACGTGCAGATGTTGAACGTCCCTTCCTCGCCCTCCAGACCATCGTCTGTGTGCTCCACGTTGTACCGATAGACCAGGCTATTAGAAACCAGCCCCCCCTTGTGCGGCGGGCGGCAAGTCGCATCCAGTGTTTTGAGCATGCGTGAATCGGTGGGAGATAGGAAAAATATGAGCGGCATAGTCAGATTGGCGGCGTCGAGTGACTCGCTCCCGTAATGCTGCACAAAGGTCTGGCGCTTGGCGTTCCATCCCTTGGCCATAATTTCCTCGTACATCCGATCCCGGACCTTTGACCAACGCCCGCGATCGGCCGGAAACGAGCGCTTGTCAGCCAGGCGCAGCGCACGATCCACCGCCACCCAAGTCATGAGTTTAGAGTACACGAAGTGTTGCGGTGCGCCGCGAACTTCCCAGATCCCTTCGTCCTTGCGCTGCCAGTTGTCACACACCCAGTTAATGATCCGCCTGAGCTCGTGCCAAAGGTCATAGGAGATGGGGCTTCTGTACTTGTTAGACAGATATACCGCATCCATAAGCTCGCCATAAATATCCAGCTGGAGCTGACCATAGGCGCCATTGCCGACTCGGACCGGGCGCGAGCCCCGGTACCCATCCAGATGATCCAGCGTCTCTTCCGTAAGTGTATGACGCCCATCTATGCCATACATGATCTGCAAATGTCCGTCGGGCTCGAGCTCATGGCAGCGCGCCTCTATCCAGTCCATGAACCTGGCGGCCTCCTCGGTAAACCCGATACGGAGCAATCCGTACACCGTGAACGCGGCATCCCGGATCCAGGTGTAACGGTAGTCCCAGTTGCGCTCGCCCCCGATTCCCTCCGGCAGGCTGCAGGTGGGAGCCGCGACGATGGCGCCGGTGGGCTCGTACGTGAGCAGCTTCAATGCCAACGCCGAGCGCTGCACCATCTCGCGCCAGCGACCTGTGTAGGTGCCATGCGACAGCCAGCGGGTCCAGTAGTCCACAGTGTCCTTGAAAAGCTCGAGAGCTTCGGCCTCGGACAGAGAAAAACCACACTGCTCCCCGGCCGGGATCTGCTGCAACACGAAACGTGTGGTCTCACCTTCGTGCAGCGTGACGT
Organism: Acidiferrobacterales bacterium; assembly: GCA_046758085.1. Classification (GTDB taxonomy): domain Bacteria; phylum Pseudomonadota; class Gammaproteobacteria; order Acidiferrobacterales; family SPGG2; genus VRUB01. The sequence goes on along the minus strand of JBHHZP010000313.1, from coordinate 378 downwards.
CCGCAACCACTCCGATCCCCTCCTGCTTCAGCGGCACGGAGGAAGTGAGCCCCAGACTGAGGTCGGGTGAGTGAAAGGCCGCACCTTCCGGGCCGAGCTTGGTTTCATGCTCATCGCGCGCATAGTTAAAGGCCGGCCAGCATTCGATGCGAAACTGCATGGTGCCGCGCACGACGTTGATGCGGCGTATCAGACGATGGTATCCGTCTTCTTTGGCGCACTCGCCTACCGGCATGTAATCGGTGATCTCGCCCACACCGTCGGTAGACAGAAAACGCGTAATCAAAACATTGGTACCCGGCCAGTAAAGCTGCTTGTGGGTGATCCTGTCTCCCACCGGCGCGATCCTGAAAAACCCGCCCTTCTTGTCGTCGAGCA
>JBHHZP010000312.1:0-2407 GCA_046758085.1 Acidiferrobacterales bacterium | reverse complement strand
GTGCTTTCGCCCAGCCGCCGCCCCCAGTTGATGATTCGGCTGATCAGTAAGGCCCGGTCGTTGGAGGAGACATACACCGTGAGATTCCCTGTCAGGGCGCTGATCTCCTGCTTGAATCGATCGTTGAACTCTGCATGGTCGACGTCCGGCGCCGTGAGCACCACGTTTTCGATCTCAGTGTTCGCGTCGGCCAGGTCCGCTTCCCGATACAGCCGGCTGAAGGCATCGGCGACCACCTGGCCTCCCATGCTGTTCGCGATAAGCCACAGCCTCGCGGGCTGGATTTCCCTAATGATCAGTTCCAGGGTGTGGGCGAGCTCGGCCCCGGAAGCTTTGGCGACCTGGCGCGCTCGCCGGTAACCCCGCAGCGAACTACCCTGGTTGCCCGGCCAGTCGAACAGCAGCACCGGCGTATTGATATCCAACACGTGGCCCAGGAAGGCGGTCTTGCGCAGTGCCGAGGGGAACGCTTCCCTGAAACCGTGCACGATGACCAGCAGCGAACGATGCGGAGAGTTTTTAACGAGCTTTCGTACTTGCTCAACCAACGCGGGCTGATCGAGCGTTTGTACGTTTCGGAGCTTGATGTCTTCATTTTGGAACCACTCGGTCGGATTGATGATCATGCCGATGCCAAGCGTGGGTTCAATCTCGGTATCAAAAGAACCGAACTTGAGCCTCTCCCCCCGTTCGTTCCCGAAACGCTCCTCCAGCGACCCGTCACCGGGTGACAAACGGCGATTGCTGACATAGAAGAACCGGTAGACGCCTTGCTCTTCCAGCTGCGCCACCGGCATCCGCCGGAACTGAAAGGCCTCGGCGCGCTCAAGCGCCGCACGCGTGCCGTAAAAATAAGCCCAGGTCCCTAAGCCGACTACAACCAGCACGGCCAGCGCCAGACCGATCAGCATTCCTCGTTTGAAGCGCGTCATCGTGTACCCGTTATTCGCATGAACGGTTTAACTTCAAATCCCATTCCTCGATGATCTTCCCATACGCCACGCGCAAGTGTAAACGTCCGCGACGATCGTGCCAGTCGTTAAGGCTGCCCTTCCCCGAGTTCGACAAAACCTGAGTTGGGAGAAGGAAGATATCCCCGATTACCCCCCGGCGGGTTCTCCCCAATACAAGCCGCGTGCTGGATTCTCTGAAGCACCACAGGAGACCGAACCGAAACCAGAGGCCACACCCACGAAAGCGTCAACGCGAAACAAAGGATTGCTGCGAAGATCGAGAACGTGAACCAGCATGCCGCGAAGGAATATAAGGCGCAGAACGTAGTACGCGGTGTGAGGAGGCAACACGTGGATTGGTTGCACCAGTGATGAGAAATTTCCGAAGGGAAAGCCCGAAAGTGTTCGTCCTCAAAAGCTTTTACGTGCCCGGCCATAAGCGTAGGCGCACGTAGGCAAAGAAGCCCCTGTAATCAATGTGAAGCTCACCGCGGTAGTCCTTTTTCGTGGCGATAATGTCGAGATCCTCGAAGTTGTAGCCAATGCCAAAGCCGACATTTTTGAATGTGTCGTGCGTGGCCGTGAACATGGCATCGACGAGCTCGCCCGAGTAGTCATCCACTGTAATGCTAAAGATTTGCACGTGCCCGCCGAGACACCACTTGCCCGTAAGCTTGTGGTCAAAGCCCAGACCGAAGACGGGCAGTGGCGCTAACACATCGCCCTCATCCCCTACCTGTGTTTGCGGATCCGTCAATGACGCACGGATCTTCATGGCAAACAAGCCGAGTGTGACGCGCGCATCCCACCGCGGTCTTCGAAAGAACGAGTACCCCCAGGAGCCTTGAAGGATCTCAAGATCCAACACGGTGCGAAGCGCCTGGGTTGTCGTCGGGTCGAAGACGACGTCACCCCATCGAAAAGTGACAGTGAGCGGGCTCAACGTGTCGCGCGAGAGATCGAAGTAACTGAACCGGACACTGGATCGGCGCCCGTAGCGCCACAGCCCATCGACCCTAGGCAGCTTTTGTCTATTGTCGAGACCGAGCCCGTCTTCCCAGTCAAGCAGCGCACCAGACAGGCCGTCGCTTGAATCGAGGCGCAGCTGCGTGCTCTGTGTAGGAAAAAAGACGCCGACGTCGAGATTAAATTTGTCCCAACCTTCCCAACTGACCCTTTCCTTTTCCGCTGCCAGCACGGGGGTGGACAAAAGTGCAAAAAGACACAACACAGCAATGGCGCGAGGAGAAATTTTTGAGGCTCCAGTGGCTCCGGCCTCTCGCGCCGAATGACAGCTATGGGTCGGAACCATTAGTAATCGGGCCGCCTTTGAGAGGTCGAGCTCCCTGTAGAATTGCAGCACGAACCAACCAGGGAGAAGAACATGACTTTCTACGCGGCCTTCACCGCCGCGACGGTCTTCTCGCAAACATCCTTGGCATCGCCAAACAGCA
>JBHHZP010000311.1:0-2408 GCA_046758085.1 Acidiferrobacterales bacterium | reverse complement strand
TCTTTGGGCACGCAAAGAAAGGAACCCGTCGTACGGGGGCGGAACCCCGTTAGTAAATAATCGTCGCCGCAGGCGACACTTTTCTAAGACGCCGGTGCTTTCTTGCCGGCGACCGGCATCAGCCTCATATCCGCCAACGCCGAGCGCAGGGCACTAAAGAAACTCTGATCGTCGAGACGATAGTACTCGACCTTCATGGTCAGCGCGCTGCCGAACACGATGCTGATGAGGGTCAACAGCGAGCCAAAGGCGAGCGTGGACATGCCCGTCACGCCCTGGCCGATGGTGCAACCGAGCGCGAGTATGCCACCGAAGCCCATCAGCACGCCGCCGCTCATGTGCCGGATCATGTCGCCGCTGCTCGAGAACGTTTCCAGGCGAAAGTTCCCGGTGAAAATAACGTACAGGAACGAGCCGGCGATCACGCCGAAAACGGCGGCCACGCCGAAATTGATGGTGGCACCGGTAAACGTCATCAGATACTGCCAATGCTCGCCGACGGGCGCCACGAACGTATAGGACTCGAAACGAACGGGCTCGAACTCATCGAAGCCGACGACGCCCGTGATAGTCCAGCCGGCGATAATGATTAGACCGATAACCACACCGGCCAGTACATTGTCGAAGCTCCGCCTGAACTCCATGCTCTTGAATGCGTAGATGATCAGCCCACCACCGATGATGGCGGCGCTTACCCAGGTGACGAGCGTCGCATTGTCGAGCCCGACGGCAGCCGCGATCAGCGTGCCGATACCCTGATTGGGCAACTCGTAGCTGCTGAGATCGACGTTGGTAATTTCAATCGCATTGACGCGCACCAGCGCCAGCAGGCCGCGCAGCGTCATGTACGCCGTAATCCCCATGACGATCATCACCACCAGTGACTTGAGGTTGCCGCCGCCCACGCGCACGAGCGTGCGCTGGCCGCAACCCGAGGCCAGCGTCATGCCGATGCCGAACAGCAACCCGCCGAGCAGGTGGCCGAGCCAGCCGAGGTTCGTGGTGAGGTAGATCGCACGGTTCAAATCGACGAGCCCGGCCGCTTGCAGCGCCTGCGTGCCGAGGATGGCGATACCGATGGCGAGAAACCAGGCGCGCAGCCGACCCTTGTCGCCCATGTTCACCCAGTCGCTGACCGCTCCCATGGTGCAGAAGTTGGTCTTGTTGGCGACGGCACCGAATACCACTCCGGCGAGGAAGCCCAGCAGTGCGACCGTGTAGACGGTACTCCACTCCATGATGGTGTGCCTTGGGTTCTAACGCGTTAATTCTCATTGCTTCTACCCGTTTGGATGGGCCGGGTCAATCGCCCTGATGGGTAACGATTATTAGCCCTGCTGGTAGTGTGTGGGATCCGTCACGCCGGCGGCGGCGAACCCCTGCGCCCGCAACCGGCAGGAGTCACAGCGCCCGCAGGCCTCGCCCTGCGCCCCGGGCTGGTAGCAGGAAAGCGTGAGTGCGTAATCGACCCTCAGACGCGTGCCGGTGCGGATGATCGCGGCCTTGGTCATGGCGATCAGCGGCGCATGTAATTGGAATCTGTCGCCCTCGACGCCGGCCTTGGTGGCCACGTTGGCGAGCCGTTGGAACGCCTCAACGAACGCCGGGCGGCAGTCGGGATAACCGGAGTAATCGACCGCGTTGGCGCCAAAGAACAGATCGCGTGCGCCCAGCACCTCGGCCCAACCGAGCGCGAACGCGAGGAAAACGGTGTTGCGCGCCGGGACGTAGGTGACCGGGATGCCGCTGCTCGCGGCCGCGGGCACCGCGATGGACGGATCGGTGAGCGCGGACCCGCCGACCCACCCAAGATCGAGCTTCACCTGGCGGTGCTCGACCGCACCGAGGCTTCGGGCCACGCGCCCGGCCGCCGCCAACTCCAGGCGGTGGCGCTGACCATAGTCGAAGCTCAGGGCATAACAGGCGAACCCGCGCTCGCGGGCGATGGCGAGTGTGGTCGCAGAGTCGACCCCGCCCGAGAGCAGGACTACGGCTCGTCTTTCGGTCGGCACAGTGCTGGCCCGCATTTCTCACCGGGTATCGTCGCGAGGGCGCGGAGATGCCCGTGGATACAAGGCGCGCGAGAGAAAATGCGCGGAGGCGTAGCTTACACTACGTAGAGCACACAACCGAGCGCGACGCGGGCAGATACGCGGCCGCAGTAGATAGCTGGTGAGAAATGCGGGCCTGTCCAGGGTCACAGGCGCTGGTGTGGTTAATCGGCATGCGCTGTCAACGCCGTCGACTATGGGAGGCCTCTTAGTGCCCCTCTTCTTTCATCTTGTCGAGGCGGATCTGTGCGAGCTTGGCCACGGTCGTGTTGGGAAAGCGCTCGACGACAGTAGTTAGTGCTGCGCGCGCCTTGTCCCAGTTGCGCAGCTCGTAATAGCTGTAGCCGATCTTCAACG
>JBHHZP010000310.1:0-2466 GCA_046758085.1 Acidiferrobacterales bacterium | reverse complement strand
CAGCTCCCACACCGCCGGCGCGGCCTCGAGGCGCTCCACCAGGCGTTGGCGCTGGTGCTCGAGCTCGTCGCTACAAATTTTCTGTTTTGATCAGCACCGAGCCATCGGGCTCCAGCCTCACTGCCAGATACTTCCGCCGGGCTTCATGCTCGATGCGCTCGCGGTTACTCCGAAACACTTTGGCCGGGTTCTTTTTGTCGTCATCAAAGTGATCTTCCAGCGCTTCCCAGCTAATAGCGCAAGGAACGGTTTTTTCCCCGTCCTTTCCGTCAAACAGGACGACCATCCTGATGGGGTCATATCGCCCATCGGATTTGGGAAAGATCAGTATGCGTTCATCCACCATGCCAAGCACAGCAAGGATAGTCATGACCGACGAAAGGTGAATATCCTTCGCACCACTCTCAAAGCGGGAGACCGTCGGTGTGCTGACACCGGCGAGCGTCGCTAGGCGCTGCTGCGTCAGCCGCTGGCTCTTGCGTCTTTGCTTTGCCTCTTCGACAGTAGCTGGCCAGTTGATGCGAAACTGCCTTTCCATCGTTTCTCCATCCTTTCTTGTAACGTCTCGCGCAAGGCCTTCGGGCCTATATCCGAATTTTCCAGCGCCTCAAGGGCCTGCGGCAACCGTTTCCTCAGCCGCTCGACAGCGCTCACAAGAGCGTCCTCATTGACGCCAAAGCCGCCGCCTAGCCCAAGCAGGTGCTTGGGTTGCAACGCCCCGATTCCAATATCGCGAGCTCCTCCCACGTGAAGGGCGATCGTCTGATACCCGCGATAGACCGAAGTGGCCACCACATCATAAGCCGGTGTCAGACGCAGGCCGTCGCGCGTGTGGAACATCGCGAAGTTCTTGAAATGCGCATCTGTGTTGCCGACGAGAAGGTAGGCGAGAATCCGGCGCAGCAGGCGGTCCGCTTCGACGGGGATGCAAGAAGACGTATGCAGAATAAACTGCCCCATATCCTCATAAGCGCCTGCATATTTGTCATCGCCCGAATATTTTCCGAGCAGTTGGTTGAACTCCTCGAAGTGGATGCGTTTGCCGGTGCGCGTCCTGTCAAAGCGGTTGATGATCAATGCATCTTCCTTGATGGCAGGAAGGTGTGTGATCTCCATATCCACAAATTCATCGTCCGGCAGCAGGGCGCGAACGGCCCGTGTCGTCAGATACTCCAGTTCAAGTAAATTGTTCAGATTGCCGGAAGAGAGTTTGGCGATATGGGTGCTCAGTTCCTCCGGTCCGACAGCGCGATACGTTTTGTCGTCCTTGACCACAAGCAGTTTACGTTGAATGCCCGAAAGCGAGGCTCTGCCGAGCAGGGCCGCCAGTGTCGCCGGCTCGATGTGGTCTAGTTCCCTATGTTCCTGCGGGTCAGGATCTATAACCGATACGGCCCCGGCTAGATCGTGTCCGAAGCCGAGAAGCAGGGCGAACCGGTTGCGGGGATCGATGTCCAGAGCCCGCGCCTGGGCATTGCGAAACCATCCCTCGGCAACCAAATTGTCGAAAAAGGGATGGAGGCCCCGCTCGCAGATGTATGGTTGTTCCCTTAGTGGCAGCGTGTGGGCAATGGTGGGTTGTCTGTTCTCAAGGTAAGAGGCGTCATAGGTGAAAATGCACCGCCCGCCGGGTTCTTCCTGTAAGCGTCCCGCGTAGGTATCCTTTAGATAGACTTTACCCCAAAGTGTACGCGCCATATCAATCTCGTTTTATGTTTCGTCAAGTTATGCCACATCACATAAACCTCATTTTAACAAAATGTAGAATCGTGCACAAGATATAAAACATATTTTATAATTTCGTGTTCTAAGACCCTAAATCTATCTTACAGTTTATATATGTCTCGGCAAAAAACGTGCATATATGGCTTGCGTCTCGTACCCATCCGGGTATGTGCCAACTCACACGGCCAAAAAGCCCATGAATTCCGTTACTGTATGGGGTTTGGACTGACTCTAAAGTCCATTGCGCGAAACAGCAGGATAAGGTGGTTGCGGGCCCCCGCAACGATTTTGAGGGTCGGTGCCCGTGCCCGGCATGGCGCCGGCGGGCGGGATCAGCCTGCTCCTCGGCTGGGCGGCGCTGATCTGGGCGGCGCTGGCGCGGAAGTAGGGGCCCCGAAGGCCGGTACTGGAGCGGCGGACAGGCGCTATCCCTCCAGCTTCCACACCGCCGGCGCGCCCTCTAGGCGCTCCACCAGGCGTTGGCGCTGGCGCTCGAACTCCTCGGGCAAGCGGCTGCCGAACCGCTCGAACAGGGTCCTCTGGTCCGCGGCCTCGTCCTTGCCCGCCGCGCTGTCGACCTTCATCAGTTCATGGAAGGTCCCGGCGTCGTAGCCCAGGCCCTGCCAGTTGATGTCCCGGTGGTGGGGCATGGTGCCGAACGGGCTCTCGGCGCCGCCGGCGCGGTTGTGGACGCGGTCGATGATCCACTTCAGCACCCGCATGTTGTCGCGGAAGCCGGGC
>JBHHZP010000309.1:0-2471 GCA_046758085.1 Acidiferrobacterales bacterium | reverse complement strand
ATGGCGTCGAGTGGGACGAGGACACCACCCCTACCGGCGAGGTCGCGCTCAGCGTGACTCGTCAAGACGGTGACACCGATCAGCAGCGGACGCTGGCTGCAGGCATCCACGGCCTCTCGCGCCGCCTGCAGCATGTCGGCACCGCCCAGGGTATGGACGTTTAACATCCACGCGCCCATCCGCGCCGCAACGGCGCAGGCGCGCGCGACAGTATTAGGTATGTCGTGAAACTTAAGATCGAGAAAGACATCGAAACCACGTTCCGCGAGCGCGCCCACTATCGCCGGACCACCGATCGAAAAAAGCTCTATGCCGACCTTAAGACGGCATAGCACCGGCTCGACGGTGGCCGCAAAGCCTAGAGCCTCATCGGTCGACGCGAAATCCAGCGCCACAATAACGCGCGGATCGCTCAATCACTCCTCCAGAACGGGCTTGATGGTGTTCCAGCGATTACAGCCCGGACAAACCCAATGCAACGACTTGCCCTTGAAGCCACATTGCTGGCATGCATACCCACGATGCTGCTCACGCAGCTCCTCGATAATGTTTCGCAGCAACACAAGATCGTCCTTGCCCGGGCCGGTCGCCTCCGAGAGATTCAACTCGATTAAACGGTGCAATCCGTGAACTGATGGGCGGCGTCGCAATGATTCAACAACGAACTTCTCTGCCGCGTCGATACCTTCGCGATTCTTAATAATGTCCGCAAAGGTCAGGATCAGGCCGATGACCTGGTGGCGTTGCAAGGCAGATCTGAAAAACTCGTAAAGACCCTCGTCATCCCCGAGGTGTCGATAGCTGTCCGCGATCTTCTCCGCCACCTCACCCAGGAACTGCGCATCCTGACCTTCGATGCTCTTCCAGGCCTTGATGGCCTCACGGTGTTTTCCGCACGCGACCTCGATATCGCCAAGCAGTATGCAGGCCCGCACGCACGCATTGTCGCTGCGCAATGCCGCCCTGACGTGTGTGCGTGCGCCAGCATAATCGCTCTTGGACATAGCGCCATCGGCCAACTCACAATAGTAATGCGCAATCACGTCGTCCATCGACTGGTTCGAAAGTCGTGCGAGCTTGCGAGCGGTCGCAATCGCTTTATCCCAATCCCTTTCTTGCTGATAGATCCGCAGAAGCAGGCGCAACGCTTGCTCACTGTGCAGTCTGATCTCAGCAAGCTCCTGAAACAGGTTTTCGGCACGGTCAAACAAGCCGGCCTTCAGATAATCCTGGCCCAGCTCCAGCAGGGCGTGCGAGCGCTGCTCCTTGTCGAGCGTCGGGCGCGCGATCAGGTTTTGATGAATACGGATTGCACGTTCGACTTCTCCACGACGTCGAAACAAATTTCCAAGCGCAAGGTGAGTCTCAACGGTTTCGCTGTTGACCTCCAGCGCCTGCGTGAAGACCTCGATGGCCTTGTCCGGCTGCTCATTCAAAAGAAAATTGAGCCCCTTGAAGTAGGCCGATGGCAGATCGAAGGAGTTTTTCCTGGCACGCCGCTTCTGGTCGAGCCTCGCGCCCAGCCAGCCCGACGCCGCTGCCAGCGGTAACAGCAACCAAAGAAGATTGTATACGTTAAACGCCATCTTTGATGGGCAATGCACGCAGATTGCTAACTTCCTGCTCGACGCGGCGTAGCTCCTTTCGGGCGTGGACCAGCTGGCGCTGCAGACGCAGCATCATTCTCAGGCCGCCCACGAAGCCGATAAGGATTCCGGCGATAAAGGCCAGCAACAGTATCCACGCAAGCGGCTCTTTCCAATGCAAACCGAAGTAGTAATTGAAGTCAACCACATGCTGGTTCTGAAATGTCACGGTGATCCCGAAAAACAGCACGATCACCGTGATGAATCCGTAGACAATTTTCTTCATAACCCCTCCGATACCTCTCTGACGACAGCTCACGGGCACGTCATGCTCGATCCGTGCTGCGTCCTGCAGCCCCATGCAGCGCCTGGCTGAGGGCTGCACCCGCCTTTATGTGGAAGCCCGAGTTTAGCGAGCGTGCCTGTAAAGTAAATAAGAATGTTGTGCCCGTGCGTGCTTAACCCGGTACCGGTATCCTCAGCCATTGCCACGAAAAACGGCACCGGGACCCCTGATGCTATCTATGTGCTAGCTCGCATTTCTGACCGGGGTTCGTCGCGAGAGCGCGCAGATGCCCGGGGGTGAGCCGGAAAAATATGTGTGTCCGGTGGACGCTGGTCCCGGCGAACGGGAAATCCACGAAGGGACTTCCCCGGCCCGCCAGGCGACGCAGAAGTGCGAAGATGTGGGAGGTACGACTGCAGGGATGCAGGACGACTGCAGGGAGGCAGGAGCTAGAGCAACGCCGGGAGCAGTTGCCGCGCTAGAGCAATGCAGGGAGCGGTTGCCGAGGATCGCGTCGGGAACAGCGATCGAGTAGGTAGCTGGCGAGAAATGCGGGCTGATATGTTTTGACCTGTCAAGTGTTGTACGTACTCTTTCTC
>JBHHZP010000308.1:0-2473 GCA_046758085.1 Acidiferrobacterales bacterium | reverse complement strand
GGCAACAGCAACCATGGCGGGCACCTCTTTTTGTCTGTCTCTAGCATGGGTGACAATAATCAACCTTGGACGAATCCAACCACTCTGCCAGCTCGCGGACATCTGACGCTTCCGAAAATTGCGCAAAATCATCGACGCGCGGTACCAAGTTATCGCTGAGTGGATGTCCAGTTTTTTCAATTGGCATTTTCACCCACTCGAAACTTTCCATGCGCCACGGACGTAGCTTGAACAGCGCATACGCAAAACGTTGCGCAAGTCCTATCTGTTCCGGGGACATGGAGGGCGTGGTCTCGATATGTGCTAAGCGTTGCAGAAACTCTTCTTTCGATACAGAATCAACTGTAAAACCCATGCCTGAGTACCGTCCCGTCCCTGCTGTAAGCACGGGCACCCCGTAACAGGCCATTTCGATACCGATTGTGCCGCGAACCGTTAGACAACAATCAGCAACGTTAAAAAATGAATACGTGTTGATATCAGTATCCGGCAGTACTAACTTGACGTGTCCCGGTAAATCGCCTAACGATCCGCGAATGGCAATAATGTCGCGCAACTCCCCTGTATACCCTTCGTGTATGAGCTTCCATATCAGGTCGGGGTGTAACTTTACGATCCAATTCACTCGGGGATTTTCACACGCGGCCCGTACCGTTTCGAGTAGCCAGGTTTCATAATCGTCGAATAGCCCCTTACCGTAGAAGAAAGTGGCGTCCCACAAGACATGTGAGAAGATCACCGCAGTCTTCTTGGATGGGTCCAGACCTAATTGCTGTCGCACAGTCTCGGCAGATTTGATCTGTTTATTCCGATGGAGGAACTTTCGACTGAACCAGGAACCGTTCTTGTAACCATCTTCAAAGTCCTGCGTCAATTTTGATGCTAGCGCCGGGCTCCAGGACATATTTTTCACCCATTCCCATGTATGGGGGTCCAGCGAGAACGGATGCTGCTGGCGGTTCTCGAGCGTGAAACGTTTGAAGATGAAATGATTCATGCTCTGAGAACCAACATATTGAACGACGGGGATGCCTTGCGCCACGCACACGCCGAAGATTTCGGCCATCGGTGAGAGGCCTTTCTCGAGTAAAAGGGCCATCACAGGGCGGTGCCGCGCCACTAGTTGCTCGGCTGCGTACACATTGCGTGCTGCTCGGACCAGTTCCACGTAGACTTCAGCAAGGGTGTCAGGTTGTGCCAGATCGAACTTGATGAACTTATGCCGGTTTAACACGTTTGATAACGCCACGCGCCCGATGTCAACCTTACGATAGGTCAGATCCAACAGATCGGTAACAGTCGGGCGACCGTGCACAAACTCGAGGATGTCCGACTCGGAATCCCTAGGTGGCTGGGAGGTAAAGAATTTTTGAAAGTTCACAAATTGCTTGATGTCAAACAGTTTAAGATATCGTTGGCCCCATCTATTGTGGCTTAGCTGAAGCGCAACTGGAAAATAATTGTTTAGGCGAAGGGCCAAAGACAATAATCCCTCCATTTTTAGGCCCCACACCGTTGGCAAGGTGGAGATTATCCATGCGAGCTTGCGTGGGTCGCCGGCGGGCGCGTTGTGTGTAATCCGTCGGAACTCCTCTTTGCAAGCATGAAAGTCTTGGCGGATCACACGCCACCGTTCGCGTTCGGCCGGATCACTGAAAAAACGCGCTAACTCGCCGATGGGTTCCTTCAGTCCTGCCCGCTGTAACAAAGCGGTCACGCGGGCACGGCTCGAAAGGCGCTTGAGTCCTCTATGTTTCATACTTGCCTGGGGGCCCGGCCACGGTTTACCCAAAACTCAGCCAGGGCGAGGTCATCGGCATCATCGATATCTAGCGAATCGGTCGGGGTCATCTCGAGTGGCCGTACCGTGTCCCCATACAAGCGACCGCTTTCAATCACTTGCCGGCGGACGACCAATACTACTGGACCGTTGCGAGCGTACAACCGTGGTTTGTCTTGTCGGCGCAACAACATTGGTCCTTCAATAAAGGGGCTCAAGTTCCCATTGGCATCCTTGCACATCTGTGAGACCACACTGAACCGATGTGGGACCTCGACCACCGAGACGACAGTATCGGCGTTCGTGGAGAGAATGAGATCGACGGCGGCATCGATATGTTCTGCACAGCGAAGCGGCGACGTGGGCTGGAGGAGCACGATTAAGTCCGCTCGAAAGCCATTGTGATTTGCAAGCCACGAGACCGCATGGTGGAGGACTTCCACCATCGGCGTCTCGTCTTGGGCAAGAAAATCTGGCCGGAGAAACGGGACCTCGATGCCGCATGCCCGGCCAACGCTGCCGATCTCTTCGTCGTCGGTGGACAAAATCGTACGAGTGAGGCGCTTGCTTCGAAGGGCCGCTTCACAGGTGTACTGTAGGAGGGGGCGTCCTGCCACCAAGGCTATGTTCTTACGGGGAATGGAACGCGAACCACCCCTCGCAGGAATCACACCAAGGATATTCATGCCTCAG
>JBHHZP010000307.1:0-2512 GCA_046758085.1 Acidiferrobacterales bacterium | reverse complement strand
GCACGACTCGTTCTTCCTTCGATTTGACGAAAGATTCCTGGGGCCGGACGACCTGGCCTTGTTCCCTTCATATCTGGTCTGCTTCCGCGATGGCATCGACGCCGCGGCCGAGAAGGCGAAAGTCATGGAAGTCCTTTCCTCGGGCCTGCCGATCAAGGTCCTGGTCCAGAGCGACGACATCCTCAGTGCGTTGTCGATCGGATCCGGGCGACTGTCCTTCGGTGTAAAGGGCGCACAGCTTGCGGCCATGGCGCTGGGCCTGAACAACGCCTTCGTCCTGCAATCAAGTAGCTCGTGTCTCTATCGGCTGAGGGAGTCGATCTGGAGCGGCCTGGCAAACGACGGGCCGGCGCTGTTCAGCGTGTTCTCAGGCTCGCCAGGAAACGGATCGGGTTCCGCCAAGAACGCACCCGACGTGCCACCGTATCTCCGGGCGGCCGCCGCGACCGAGGCGCGCGCATTTCCAGGTTTCGCTTACGATCCCTCCGCAGGCAGCGACTGGGCATCACGATTCCAACTCCGCGGCAATCCGCAAGCGGAGGTCGACTGGCCGGTCTATCGTTTCCAGTACGAAGATCAAGACCAACAGAGAATTACAGAGGACGTTGCCTTCACCTTCGTCGACTTCGCAGCGTGTGACAGGCGGCACGCGGATCGCGTTGCCGTGGTGCCTCGGGCGAAATGGCACGACGGCATGGTCCCGGTGAACGAGTTCCTGGACTTGGACGACGAGAACGCAGCTGAAAAGGTCCCGTACGTCTTGATGGTCGACGAGGGCAACGCCCTGCACCGAGCGGTCGTTGAGGCTACGCTGATCGACGCCGCGCGCCGGTGTCGCGACATGTGGCGCAGCTTGCAGGAGTTGGGGGGAATCAACAGTTCCCACGTCAAAAGAGTGCTCGCCGAGCAGAGGGAGATTTGGAACCAGGAGAAGGAGCGAGAACTCGCAGAACTACGGAGCCGGCCCGAGCCGGAGGTCAAAGCGCCTGCTCCGGAGGTAGCGGTAGCGGCGGCGCAGGAGACGGAGCAAACTGAAATCGTAGAGGCGGCCGAAGCGCCTGTGGACGAACCCTATATCGAAACGCCCCGTTGCACGACCTGCAACGAGTGCACCGAGATCAATAACAAGATGTTCGTCTACAACGACGACATGCAGGCCTTCATCGCCGACCCCGACGCGGGAACCTACCGGCAGCTGGTGGAAGCGGCCGAGAGCTGCCAGGTGTGCATCATCCACCCGGGGAAGCCGAGAAACCCGAACGAGCCGGGTTTGGATGAGCTGATCTCGCGGGCCGAACCCTTCAACTAGTCCCGGGGGAAGAGAGCCGATTTCCAACCCATCGCGATTTCAACGGATTGTTACGATTGCGGCGTTGGAAGGACGCAGGTCACAACGTCACGGGGAATATTGAGGTCCACCCACACTTTTGTCATAATCTGTTCGTTTATAAGGCGCGCTGTCTATGGTTGCTCAATTAGCGATGCCCTACCCGCTGAAGCGAATGTTCGGACACCTCAAACTCGATATTGAGCGCAGCTTCAAGTTGCTGCCAGGGAAGATGGAAGATGCGATACAATCGTGTCTGATGTGCAAGTTTTTTCACACCTGCGACTATGATTCCGAGAGTCGTTACTTCCTTTGCCCAAACAGGGACCTTTTCGATCAACTTGAAGACTTGCAGTGTGACGATCCGGGGTCCGTGTAGGGCCGGTTTGCGGGCCTGGCGGTCTCGTCGTTTTCGGCTTGTACGGAAAAGACGTGTTTTCAGTGTCACGGTCCGCGACCGAAAACCAACGATTTTAAGTCTTTGGGCAATAGCGAGAAGGCCCGCACGAGGCGGGCCTTCCGCGTATCTTCGCCGCGTCAGTCGGCGAGCTTCAGGTTCTCCGCTGAACTCTTGCCATTCTGCCCGGGCTGCAGCTCGTACTCGACCTGCTGGCCCTCCGACAGATTGGAGAGCCCGGCGCTTTCTACAGCCGAAATGTGGACAAAGGCGTCCTTCGAACCGTCATCGGGGCTGATGAAGCCATAGCCCTTGACGGGGTTGAACCACTTCACGGTTCCTTTCATCATAATTTTTTCCTAGTCAAATAGTTGTCATCACCCGCACACACTGCACGGGTGGGTTTCAGCTCACCGAAATCCAAGGGGGTATTGAAGCTAGGTCGGCGTGACGTAGCCGGATACGCCGGGTCTTCGAAGACTGATTGCGCTTATATAGATGCATGCAGGCCAAACTGCAAATGATTTCGCCGGGGTCTTGTCCCAAGCCAGAGGCCCCCTGGTCTGGCCTCCTACACCCGGTTCAGCTTTTGCGAGAGAGTTTTGGCAAGATCCGGGCCGTGGAAAGGAGCTCGCAATGAGCCGAAAGCGTTGCACACCGGAACAGATCAGGGGGATGCCCCGGCGGGCCGCACGGCAAGGAACCCTTTGCCGTCCCGCCCGGCGGGACCCAGTCGGAAGGACCATCCTTGAGGGACGGTTGGATGGTCCGCCGAACCGGGCGGCGCT
>JBHHZP010000306.1:0-2527 GCA_046758085.1 Acidiferrobacterales bacterium | reverse complement strand
TGATCGCACAAGCCGATTTGAACGGCCGGCTTCGCGAGCTCAAACTCAAGGTCACCTACCACGACGCCTGCCATCTCGCCCACGGCCAAAAGGTCCGCCAGCAACCCAGAAAGATCCTCAAGGCCATTCCGGGGCTTCAGCTCGTGGAGCTCGCCGAATCGGACTTCTGCTGCGGCAGCGCCGGGGTCTACAATCTCATTTACCCTGATGTAGCCCAAAAGTTCCTGGACCGGAAGCTCGATCGGATTAAAGAGACGGGGGCCGAGGTGGTCGTCAGCGCAAATCCGGGCTGCACATTCCAGATCGAAAAGGGTCTGAAGGAGCGGGGCTTGAACATACGGGTCCTCCACCCCATGGAGGTGCTCGACGGGGCCTACCGGGGAACGATCCCGACACGCCCTTAATAATCACGACGCGGCTCGCGGCGAGGGGACGACTGACGGGGGGAAACAGGCAGGTGTTTAAAGAAATGGATCTGTCCCAGGCGGTGCCTCGAGGCACAACCGCAATCACCTTTCGTTATCAGCTACAGAGTCAAGGCTACGGGATTCCACCGCTGGCTTGGCTGGCCGATAATCCACAGGGGTCGAACCCGGTCCTCCTGACGGAGCCCGTGGGCCAAGTGACGCTTCGTTTTCGGACCTCCCAAAAGCTCTACTACCACCTCGACGACCCCCGCCTTCATCTCAACATGTGGATCGTCGAATACGACGAGCTCAAAAAGCACTCCTGTTAAAAACCCACCAGCCGCGCCCCTCGGCATCCCTGGCCAAACCGAACTTCCCTCAGCCAATCACGTGGAATCGCAGATCTCATCGCACCTTCTTATACTCCTCGACAAATGCTTGGACCCTTCCTTCAACCGTTTCCCGGGAAAGCTCCACGATATCAGAATTGTCGTTCCTAAAGTCGGTTACGCTGTGCTGACGTAGCGGCAATAGGTTTCGCGTATCCGAAAGGCACCGAACAGCCCGATCACAGAGAACGCCAGCATGATCCCTAACGCGACCTGATAATTTTCGAGCGAATATGCACGCACACCTCCGACTATCGTTCCATCCCAGCCCTGATCCATCGCCCAACCGACCAGCGGCTGCAAAATAGCCGCCCCCAGGAACGGGCCGATGTTCACCACGCCGGTGGCCATGCCGGACAGGGCAGGGGGATTCACTTCCTTGGCGCTGGCCCAGGTCAGGGTAAAGCCGGAGGCACTCAACCCCATGAGCGTGAACAAAGAGTAGCTGGCGATCAGGCCAAGGTGCCAGCCAAGCAACATGGGCAACCAGCAGAGGCTGTACACCACGACACCAGTCATGATAACCGGACGGCGCTTGCCCATGCGGTCGGACAGTGACCCGGCAAAAAAAGATCCGACGGCAAACCCAGCGAGCAACAATGCCGTATGATTCGCCGCCATGGCCCGCGACATGCCGTACACATCGTACAAATACGGCACGGCCCAGAGTCCTGCAAAGGTAAACAGTGTGCCGGCGACTCCGAGGGCCGGCCAGAAACCCGGCCAGGTTTCACGGTTCTTCATGACCTGTTTCAGGCCGTGATACCACAGCCCCTGATGCGGCGAATGCGGATCGCGCCCATCGACCTCTCGCATCGACGGAAGGCCCGCTTCAGCGGGGGTATTACGCACCATGATCCAGCTCAAGCTCCCGAGCACAATGGAATATATCCCGACGCCGACAAACACAGTGCGCCAAGAGGTGTAAGCGAGGGCCCATGCCAGCGGTGCGGAGGCCAGGACCGCGCCCAGGTTCCCGAGAAGTATCGTCAACCCGGATAAGGTTCCGAAATGCCGGTCATGAAACCACACCGCGTTGATCTTCATCACGGCAAGGAACATCACGGAAACGCCCAACCCCACCAGCAACCGCCCCACGGAGGCAACAGCCAGCGTGTCCGCGCTCCCGAAAAGGATAGACCCGCACCCCGCTACCAGCCCTCCAACCGTGACGACCTTGCGCACGCCAAGCGTGTCCACCAGCACGCCGGTCGGAATCTGCATCAGCATATAGATATAGAAATACGAAGCAGCCAGGGCGCCTAGCGCCACCCCGCTTGCCTGGAATGATTGCTGCAATTCTCCGGATATTGCCGCCGGCGCCATGCGGTGGAAAAACGATAGGATATAGGCGAGCATCACCAGCGCAAATGCGGTCCAGCGTAGCCGCCGCATTCTGGCCAGCACCTGAGGCCGGGTGACGATATGTCCCTCCTGCTGGCGGTCGGTTACGTCGGCCATATCGCCTCCCGCTGCTCCTATCGGCCACCCCGCGGCGAGGTCAAGCCACGCCGCTCAATTGCCGTAGACCAGGCGCGGGAGCCACAGGATGATCTCGGGGAACAGGACGCACAGGAAGAGCCCGACCGCCTGGATGAACAGGAAGGGGATCGCCGCGCGAAAGATGGTCGCCAAGCTGACCTCTGGCGGGGCCACACTCTTGAGATAGAACAGCGCGTAGCCGAACGGCGGGCTCAGGAACGACATCTGCATGTTGACCATGTAGACGAC
>JBHHZP010000305.1:0-2556 GCA_046758085.1 Acidiferrobacterales bacterium | reverse complement strand
CAAGCTGAGGTAGGTTAAGTGGTCCGGTCCCCCCCTGGGGAACCGTACCACCCCCCGATTTCGCGCTTTTTCAGTTTACGTGTCAATCCTGAACGTTTAGTAAACAAGGTGTGTCCGAAACTGCAACATTGAGCCTCCTTCTGGTGGGAGCGGTGCTAATGGGCGCCGCTTTCACTGGCCTTTCTGTGTGGTTCATGGATCTCCGGGCTCAGAGAACACATGAGGAACGCGAGCCAACTCACCCAGAAGTGGCGCAAGTCTCGCGCCAGCTACAAGAGGTTCGTCTCGCCCATGCTGATCTGGTTGATAGATTTGATCATTTCGTGCGTCGTGCCCGCGTCCGCAGGGTACGCGAAGGCAAGGAACTGGCAGACCAAGCTAACGTCGTGGCTCAAGCGCCTACAACATCGCTTGCAGAGCACAAACGAAACCTCCGAGCCAAGGTAGCGGCTGCCCGAGGAGCAGCTATTCTGCCGGAAAGTGAGGCGTCATGAGTCTCTTTGGTCGCATCAAGAAGTTCGCGAAGAAAGCCTTGCGACGTGTTGTGTTACCAGCGCTCGCCGGCGGCGCGGCAGGTCCCTCCGTGGCGCAGGCTACTCGCGGGTTTCTGCCCGTAGTCGCCCCGGCTGCAGGTGCTGCTGCTCGCGCGATACCACAGATCGGTCGCGCCGCCGGCAGGGTGCTCCCTGGTATCGGGACCGGTATCGCGACCGGTCTCGGTATCAGCGCGATCACCGAGCGCGACATGATGCGACCTCGGCGGAGGCGCATGAACCCCGCGAACGTCAAGGCGCTGAACCGGGCTGTCCGCCGGGTGAACGCTTCACTGAACTTGCTCAAGCGGGTGGAGAAACTCCAGCGCCGGATCAAGCCGCCACGCCGCACGACGCCTCGTGCACCGCCCGGCCACCGTGTTGCACTTCGTCATGATACGTGATTACGGGTGGATGCTCACCCGTGAAGGCCCGGGGGCGTCGAGCGAGCGCACCGTGAGCCCCCGGGCTTGCCTGCCAAGCTTTCTTCGAAAGAGGATGTCGACATGCCAGTGATCCAAGGACGTGTCTCCGTACCGCTAAGCGGTGTTGTGGATAACGTCTTCGCGGGCTCTCAGTTCGAGTTTCTGCCGTTTGATGCCAGCCTCGAGTTCGGCCTGGTCGGAGATGCGAACGCCACAGATCTCCGTCTGGACGTCTATTCCGGCCAGGACACATTGGCCGAGAACATGGAGCCCTCGGCCCAAAACCGGATACCGGTCTTCCCCGACGACTTCACATTGTCCGACGTTGCAGCGGCTGGTGAGCGCATCAAAGCCCGTGTCCGCAATCTGTCAGCCGCCGCCGCGCGGACGCTCTTCTTCAGCCTTCGTGTTACGCCGCTCAACTGATGACCATTCCGCTTGAAAACCTGTTCACGCTCACCGGGCGGGACAGTCAAAGCGCTCTGTGGTCGCCGTTCTTTCTACGGTTCTTCGGTCAGCTGGCGAGCCCCACGATCGTGGTAGGCGATGGACAGGATGCGCCGGTCGTAGCCTTCGGAGTGCCAGGAGCGAGCTCAATCCCGGCGGGTTACTTGTTTTGGGTTCAGGCTTTGTCTATGCGGTCGGACCCAGGAGTTGGACAAGCGCACCAGTCTCTCGCTGCCGTGATCCAAAATCAAAACGGCAACACAATCGGTGGGCTCGCGTCAGGTGGCCCCGGAAACGCAAATAGCGCTGTCAACGAAGGTTTCAGCGTCAACTTCGGTCCCGACGTGGCCCTTCTGTCCGGAGTTCACTTTCTCCAGGTCATCGGGCGCTTCGACACGGGGGTGGCCGTCAACTCCGTGACGCTCGATCTGAGCGGCTTTATCACAGTCCGTGGGAATGTCTCGCTTTGACCCAACGCTACGGGAGATCAGGTCCCTTGACAGGGCCGTCCAAGACCGGGCCTTCACGCTCATCTTCGTGCTACGGGCCCAGTTGGGGCTCCCGGCGGTTATCGTCGAGGGTTTCCGCCCCCAAGCGCGTCAAGACCGCCTCTTTGCGCAAGGCCGAACGCGCCCAGGCCCCATTGTCACCTTCGCCAGGGTCAGCCGCCACACATCACGACGGGCCTTCGACATCGTCTTCCGAGGAGTAAGGCCCGACGACGCGGTACGAGCAGGGTGGTTCCGCGCCGCCGGGATCATCGGGGAGCGCTTAGGTCTCAGATGGGGTGGTCGGTTTCGTCGTCTCAAGGACTTCGGCCACTTCGAGGGTTGAGCCCAAATCCCAAGCCAAGTCCTCAAGCATAAAAGCTTCCCTCGCCTGGCATTTCAGGCAGTGGAGCTTACAGCGCGTCCAGGCTACAAGGCCGTCTCTGGTTAGAAAGTTGAACGAAACCACCTCCTGGTCCGCTTCCTGGGTGGCCAGTACATGCGCTTTTTGGAGCCTGATAATGTCTAAGAGTTCTTTCGATAGTGCCATGGCGTAGTATCTCCCGTTTGTTTTAAAAATGAGAAAGGGCGCTCGGGGTGCGCCCTTTCAAGCTGAGGTAGGTTAAGTGGTCCGGTCCCCCCCTGGGGAACCGTACCACCCCC
>JBHHZP010000304.1:0-2576 GCA_046758085.1 Acidiferrobacterales bacterium | reverse complement strand
CGTGCACCACAACGGTTGGGAGCTGGTCCGGCTTGGCGAGCTGGGCAGGCCGGTGTCGGCGCGCTCGTGCCCCCTTCTTTGACCTCACTCTGGCGAAGGACGAGAAGATGGGCGCGGCTTTCCGCTCAGCGTTCCATGACCTGGGCGCGCAGGCTCACCCTAGAGATCGCAAAGACCGTAGAGAATACAAACAAACACTCGCGGGTGACGTCCGTGCAGGAGTACAGATCGTTACACCGTATGCGCTTCGACGGCAGGAACAAAACTGTTTGATATCATATCACTCGGCGCGCTCCGCCGTTAGATATCCGGGTTAGTACAGCCGGTGTCCGATTCGGAATCGGCATCAAAAACTTCAGGAACTGCGCCACCGGCGGCGACACTTTGTGCACCGGGCGGCCCTAGCGGGCCGCGCTAGGATATGTCCTCCAGGCTTTTGCGTTGCGGGCGGGGTTGCAGGCTCAGCCGGGCTTCGTACGCCACAAGCATCCCGGCCAGGAGCATCACAGCGGCCGCCAGCGAGACGGCGAGCCACGGGCCGGAGAACATGCCAAAGTGGACCAGCCCCACACCTGCAGCGAGCAGCAACGCGATGCCGGCGGCGATCTGCCAGGATTCGCCGATGATGAAGTCGTACCAGAACTTGAAAAATCCGATGAGGAGTTTCATGAGGTTATTGCGGGCCCGGACCCCGTGTCGATGCGCAAGCGCTCACCGCTGTTAGCAATCCGGCGCAAGGCGGCCACGGTGATGCGCGAGACCACAAGCCAGGCCAGAAAAATGCTGACCAGTGCCCAGGTACCGCCAGACCAGCGAAGGCTTTCCCCGGTCGGGCCAAAGAATCCGATCCCTTCAATTGCCCAAAACACGCCGAATGAGGATAACAGCAGAGCGACCGCATATTTCATCGTATTTTCCGGGACCATGGTGAGTGGGCGCCTGATCACGGCACCGGCGGCAAGCACCAATAGTGCAGCCGCCACGGCGCCGCCGGCGGCGATAGCCATCGCATCGGGCACACCCCGATTGGTGGCCCCGATTCCGAAGGTGATTACGATAAAGACCACCTCGAGCCCCTCGAGGAACACGCCCTTGAAAGAGACGACGAAGCCGAACCAGTCCAGGCCGAAGTGTCGCACGTGCCCGGCGTGCTGCGCCGCTGCCTGCTCGTCGGCAAAGATTTGTTCTTCATCGTGTTGGGCCTTCAACCCGGCCGAGCGCAGCATGGCTTTGCGCAGCCACTGGAGACCGAAAATGAGCAACAGTGTGCCAATCACGAACTGGAGGAATGACGGGTTGAGGTACTCATAGAGGGCAAAACCGGCCAACCCCGTGACGATGGCGAGTACGGTGACTGCGGCGACCGCGCCGCTCAGTGCTGATTTCCATCCGCGGGAAATCCCCATCGCCAGGACGATGGTAAATGCCTCGACGACTTCCACGGCGGCAGCGATGAACACCGCTGTGATAAGTCCAATGGCATCAGTAGAGGCTATCACGTCCGTCTCACGGCTGAGCTGTAAAGGCCACCGCGTGTGTAACAATTGTTACAACGCGAGCACTATACTTGTAACACCTGTTACAGTCAACCACGCAGTGGACGGTCGTTTCTCGACTCCCCGGTCCGAGCTGGCGTCCGATGGCGGTGCACCTGTGGCCAAAGGCGCGCCGCCCCTGAAGCGGTCTGTCAATCGTTGTGCGGACGGCGGTCGTGAACCGCCTGGTCCGCACCCGCGCGCCGGTAGACATCTTCCTCGAATGCTTCGAGCAGCTGTTCGCAATGCGCCAGTTCTTTTGCCACGCGTTCACGCTGTCCGGCGTGGAACCAGTCGCGGGCAACTACGCGTTCGAACCAACGGCGTATCTTTTCGAAATCCTCGCGAATCTCCTCGGCCTCCTCGTACGTGAAGTTCTCGCGCGAGCGTTCGAACCTAATCTCTTTCACAAACCTCGTCTGACACTCCTCAATGATCTCTTCGTACTCTTTTGCCGAGAGCTGACGGAACGCCGACAGCAGCCGCCGTGTCTGGGCCGCCGACGGCCGCTCTACGTGGAAAGAAAAGTGCGTACCGCCCGCGGCGCTGATCTTCTTGACTACCCCATCGATCCCTTTTCGACAGGCTGGCATATCCGGCAGGATACAGACACACCTCTGGAGAAACAGCGCGCCCTGGCGTTTAAGATCCCTCCACACGGCGACCCGGCTCCTTGACGGCTCGGATGGAACGCGGTAAACGAGCAGCAGCCAGCTGTCGCCGGGTGCGACATCTGGTGCCGCCTTCTTGCGTGAAGGGGGTGGTCGTTTCTTTGTCGCCATAATCTCGTCGTGGCTCGTGCACTGAATCGATTGCGATGCGGGGACGACTTTAGCACAAACGTCGGTGTTCGCAGTCTGCGGGCTGAGGTAGTCGTGTCCGTTGGAAGCGTATGCAGACGGCGGTAGACAGAGGACTCCGTCACCGGTGCGGGGGCAGTAGAGCGGTTTCGTGGGTAAGAGATTGTTTCCTTAAGAGGATTGATCGTGAAAATAGCCATCATCGGTACCGGGGCGATGGGCTCCGTCTACGCAGGGCTGC
>JBHHZP010000303.1:0-2577 GCA_046758085.1 Acidiferrobacterales bacterium | reverse complement strand
GAGCGAAGAGCAAATCGGGCGAGCAAGCTCTTGAAAAATGTTAGTCGAGCTTATGCAATTCGCCAAGCAGAACTGATGAGGCTTCCTTGCTGTTGTAGCCCAGCGAGTCAGATGCTGGTTTGTAGCGAATGTCGGTCTCGGCCAAATCCTGCCCTCGCAACCAGCTTCAAACGGCTTTCCTCAACTCGAGCATGGTAGGATCTTGAACGAATCCTGCCCCCGCAACCAACGGTTTCAATGACTTAGCACTTAATTCGACAGGCCCTTCGGGGCCTGTCGCTGTTTCACAGTCCTTACACAGTTTGCACATTTTCGGCCACTATCTGCCTTGGGGCAACCAACCATGGCGACTCACGCGATTTTCGCCGAAAAGGGCCGGGGCCCGGTGGACGCCTGCAAGGCCAAGCGGACGGGGTGTCTGTCCGTGAAAGAAATCCCCCGGCTAACCACCGACAAAACGACAGGGTACTCACCGGCTACCCGAGCGGCGCAGCACACACAGAAATTGACGGCGCGGGCCGGTGCCTGGGTGCCGCCCGGCATGGCCTATGGTGCATTGGACGATCAGGTATCGCTAGGCGACGCACACCAAGTGGACGAGCCCGACCGGATCGACACCGAACCCGCCTCGGACACCGAAGCCGAACCGGTGCCGGGCTTCCTGACCGCGGACTCCCCACCGGTGGACGCCGAGGCCTCCCAAGCCTAGGTCGCGCCATCGCGCCGATTACAGCCGGCGGGGATTCCTGTGCGCGGTGTCCCCGCTGGCCCTTTCCATGCTTCCGATGCTGGAGATCCACCATGACAACCAACTACCGCATGCTCGACCGTACGTCGGGCCAGCGTTTCCTGACCGTGCGCGCCAGCGATATCGAGCGCATCGAGGAATACGACTCCGACCCTGACCTGTCCTACTCGACCCTGACGCCGATCCGGATTACGCCGCACAGAACGCTGAGCGCTTGGCAGCCTATCGCGCGGGTGCGTGGCACTACATCGGCATTAAGGCTCGGGCCATGTTCCTCATCAGTCTCGGGCAGGCGGCCGTGATCCAGACCCTCGAAAGTCCCGGCTTGTGGGGCATCGAGAGCGACAGCGACCCCGGCTATCTCGACGAGGTGTTCCACGAAGAGGCCCAGACCCTGCGCGACATGCTCGCGCAGTTGAACGTCGCCGTCGTCGACGCATACCATTCGTGACGTGGTAGAGTTCCGACAAGACTCGAAACGCCCGGCAACATCAGCATCCTCGTGGTCAAGCATTAGCGGCACCTCGCTCGCGACGGCATGGCCTTCGCTGGCTGATCCCCTTGGCGCGTGCGGCAATCAAACCCGCCGTTCCTGCTTACTCGCAGCTGAGCCTGTTCAGACGCAGCTTTCGGTCGCGCGGCCAGGACCCGCGGTCAATACGGGCACTCGGGGCCGGGCTTGCGAATCCCCTCGACTTCCGACCGGCCCTCGGCAACGTCCATGCCGCGCTCTGTCAGCGTAACGCGGTAGGCATCGTCTATGGTGTTCACAGTGCAAAGCTCCATTTCCTTCAAATGCTGCACCTCCGTACGCATCACGTCGTGACTGGTGACAAGCCCGAGTGCGTCAAGATGGTCACGCAGCAGCAGCAGGCTCGCCGCATGTCCGGGTAGCCGCTGGAGCGCGCGCAACACCGCCAGCAGGCGGTGTTCCTCATGGAGTGCTTCGAGCGTGTTTCTGTTCCGGACGACCATCTGTCGGATGTATCCTCGTATCGGTGGTCAGGATTACACTCACACCGGATACCGCCACCTTTCTATTAGAGCGGTCGAAGTTAGAAGAATGGACCTGCGCCTTACCGGATTGCACCTTTGTCTATTGTCATCGCAATAATCACGATTGCCGCCAGCGGCGTTCTCGCCGCCGTGGTCGCGTATCGCCTCAACGCGACCAAGGAGCATGTCTTTTTCATGCGCCAGAAGGCCGAAGCGCTGTACCTGGCAATCGAACGTTACGATAGGACGCTGGGCAGCCACTTTGTACCTTACTACAGCGTCATCAAGAACGAGATCACCTACAACGAACTTCTCGACCTCCAGATTAAGGATCGCGGCAGCGCGGGCAGTGATTCTGCCAGCGCTCTCGACGCGGCCATCATGCTGATAAACGTTTACTTTCCGAACCTTAAGCCGCATCTCGACCGTTACACCACCGCCCGTGAATGCATCAACAAGATCCTTGCCGACCATAAGCGGGCCTACAAGCAGGGCGATACAGACGGCGCCCCCTGGTTCAATCCATTCCACGAAGCGGTGCAGGAACTCGATCGTGTCGCCGCAGAATTCAAACAGGCGGTCATTGCCGAGGCCGGCAAACTGGCCCCTGCGGAACGATTATGGCCTCGGTCACTTACCCTGCCGGCGGTGCGCGCACGGATCGAACGAATTCTACGAAACAGAAAGGCGTAGCCTTGCAGAATAGCGCATGGCTGCTGCACATAAATGGCTTGTCACCTTGTATCTGCGCAATCCGGGCTGTTCCTTACCAAGCCAGTGACGCATACATCCGTACATCATCGCGCGCGACGAGCCTATTTCCCGATCCGGCC
>JBHHZP010000302.1:0-2592 GCA_046758085.1 Acidiferrobacterales bacterium | reverse complement strand
CTTTGGGCACGCAAAGAAAGGAACCCGTCGTACGGGGGCGGAACCCCGGTAGTACCTAATCGCCGTTTAGGCGACACGAAAAAGGTAGAATCTACACTTAACAGGAGAAGCCGATGATCTACTCAGCATTTGCGCACATCGCCAGGGCCCGGGTGGTCGCAGGGTTCGCTATAGCTGTACTCGCCCTGGCAGTGCTTGCCCCACTCGCGCACGCTCAGCGCAGCGGCGCGGATCCGGCCATCAACCGCCAGTACGTAGACCCGGACTTCGCGCAGTGGGTGGCGCGCTTCGAGCGGCCGGGTCGCGAGGTTTACGACAAGCGCCGCCAGATCGTTGCGGCTACCGGCATTCGACCCGGCATGGTAGTGGCGGACATCGGGGCCGGGACGGGCCTGTTCACCCGCCTTTTTTCGCCGGCCGTAGGTCCCGCCGGCAAGGTCATCGCCGTGGATATATCTCGTGTCTTCATCGACAATGTTTTGCGCAGCGCGCACGCGCAAGGACTCACTAACGTCGAAGTCATCGTCAACACCCAGACGGATACCCTGTTGCCCCCGGAGTCTGTTGATATCGCATTTCTCTCCGACACCTATCATCACTTCGAGCACCCCCACGAGATGATGCGTTCCATTCACCGCGCGCTGCGTCCCGGCGGCCACGTGGTGGTAATTGATTTCCACAAGCACGCGCATAGCTCCAAGTGGGTGAAGGGGCACGTGCGTGCGGGCAGCGAGACCGTGATCCAGGAGATCGAGGCGGCGGGGTTCAAGCTTATCGGCAAAGAGACATTTCTTAGTGAGAACTATTTCTTGCGGTTTACCCGTCAGTAAAATTCTGAATTCCACGCAGACGCGGCTGTCCAACTCAGTAACGGAGGTCGGGCCAAAGCGCTACGTGTACGGCAACGTAGCACCCAAGAGCCGGCACTGAGCCGGAAGGGCAAAACCGGTGCGATTCCGGTGCCAGCGTCTCCCGACCGACGGCGGCTCAGGCCCTAACAAGGGCGCGAGCGAGGCGCTCGAGGTCTATTCTCGAGCGCTTTCGGCCGCAGGCTTGCAGTCGGAATACGGGTTTTTCTGACCTTCTGCGCCAATTTTCGCTAGCAGGCCCACGAAAATTGTTTTGTGGCATCGGCCGTGCCCGTGCCCCACAGCGGCCGCATGCACCCGCAAAGCGACCCAAACGGTCCCATCGTCGGGCGGAGCTTGTCTTTCGGTCCCGCTGGAACGAAAGTTGCATAGTATGCCCTTGTTGCCCTTTTTGACCGGCTCCGGTCGAGGCGGGGCACCCCGAGTAAGGCCACAGCGCAGGCGGGACCTGGAGAAAACAGAGTTGGCGATAGATCGCAGCGAATCGAGCAAGCACGGAATGACACACGAATCAAGCATGTCGGCGGAATTCTCGACGCTCGCCGCCAGCGCCAGCGCCATGGAACGCGGCGACCTGGATGAGGTTGTCGTGTTGACTACTGAGCTTATCGAGTCCGGCTATCTGTCGCCACAAGGGATTGCGGTTGCCCACTATCAGCGAGGGCTGGCTTTCTGCAGGAAGAAACTCTACGAACCCGCGATAGAGGATTTCAACGAAGCGATCCGCTTCGATCCGGAGTTTGCGCGTGCCTATTATCACCGTGGCTATGTGTGTAGAAAAACGGGACGCAACGGTCACGCCATTGAGAATTACAATCGTGCGATTCGGCTAGACCCGGAGTTTGTCCCCGCCTACATCAACCGTGGCGCGATTCATATTGACGAGGGACTTTATTATCACGCTATTCAGGACTTTCATCAGGCCATCCGGTTAGACCCGAACCACGCGCGCGTCTATAGCGATCGCGGTTGTGCATTTTACGGGAACGGGCGTTACGATCGCGCGTTGGAAGACTTTAACGAAGCCCTGAAGTTGGATCCTGCTTTTGCGTTGGCCCATCTCCACCGCGGCCACGTCTTCTGTGCGACCGGCTGTTACGACCTGGCGATCGACGCATACACGCAGGCCCTAGGTCTGGACCCAAAGTTTGCCTTGGCCTACAAAAATCGTGCTCATGTCTATTTTTATCAGAGCCGCTTAAGCGAGGCGAGCACCGACTACAGCGAGTATGTGGAGCTGAGAGCTGAAGATATCCCAGCCTTGATCATGTGGCACCTTGCGCACGCACACGGTGGAGAAAATGGCGGTGCCGCGTTAGCACGCCAAGCGCAAGGTATCGACATTACGACATGGCCTGGAGCGGCCGTCGCCATGTTTCTTGGGATGCTGACACCGCAAGAGATGCTCGTTCAGGCTCGTGCCGACAGCGAGACCATCAAGAACGGCGGGCGTCACCTCGGATTCTTCTACGCCGGTGAGTACTACCTGCTACAAGGACGAACGGCCGATGCCGTGGAAATGTTCCGGCAAGCCGTCCTCGACGGCGCCAATGATTGCTTCGAGCACACGTTTGCCGAAGCGGAGCTCGAGCGACTCGGCGTTAGCGTTCTGATCCCCCGCGAACGACGTTAGTTTTTCTTCCTGTGGGTCGCCTACCGGCGACGATCATTCTTGAACGGGGTTCCGCCCCCGTACGACGGGTTCCTTTCTTTGCGTGCCCAA
>JBHHZP010000301.1:0-2612 GCA_046758085.1 Acidiferrobacterales bacterium | reverse complement strand
ACGCCTCGGCAACCCGTGACTTCTATCGCCAGGTCGTTGGCTGGTCGGTGCAGGACGTCGAGATGGAGGACGCAAGCGAGCGCTACGCCGACTACAACATGTTCGGTGATGATGGAAACCCGGCGGCGGGAGTCTGTCATGCGCGCGGCGTGAACCTGGGTCTGCCGCCTGTCTGGATGATCTACCTTCCCGTTGGCGACCTCGCCGAAAGTCTCCGTCGCGTACGAGAGGGAGGGGGTAAGGTCATTAAGGCGACACGGGGGACGGATGGGGAGTACGCATATGCGGCTGTTCAGGATCCGGTGGGGGCGTGCCTGGCGTTGGTGCCGGGATAGAGAAGGTGCAGCGGCCTAACAAATCGCTGCACTGGACAATTCCGCGAGCTTCGCTCGCTCCATTGCCAGTGAGCTCAAGTCGTTGGACACCAGAAAGGCTTCATTATGGTACGCAAATACATCGCAGCAGCAATCCTTTTCATTGCAGTTGTTTGTCTTGCGAACTCTCCTGTTCATGCCAAAAAGAAGAAATCTTCACCAGAAGATCTCGCCAAGGTTGTCCAGTTAACTCGAGCGCTAGAAAAGGACCCTCTCTCAGCAGACGCGGATGCTGCGCGCAGTTGGCTGCTTACATGGCTGATCAAAGCACCGGATATTACTGTCACCATATCTCCGTTGCTGGGCCCACTTCCCAATGATGACTACACCTATTCCGATCAAGTATTCACCCAGATGACTTTTTCGAGCGCCGCGTTCATCATCGAAAATCCAGAGATAGCAAAAGCAAACCCATGCGAAGAACAGAAGGCTGGCCTGGCAGGTGCTCTCGCTGCTTATGAAGCAATTGTTGCCAAGCATCCTGATGCCAAATATCCGTTCCTGGATAAGTTGCTAAATATGACCGAGCCTAGCGAAATCGATGCTTATCTGAAACAGAAGGCACCAGAAAGCTGTATGACTACGGCCGACTAACATGCCGCTTGAACGGACACATTCCGCTGTCACGCCCCTTGCAGGGCAAGGGCCGCGCCATCGGCTGTGCCGTTCAGCGCCGATTCGTTGGGCAGACCGGTACTTATTTTCGGCCGCGCCAGTAGTTCGGGCGGCGCTTTAGATGTGCAATCGCAACCACGACGATCTGCTCTTGGGTGATGAAGTAGACAACATGGTACGGGAATCGCTTCACCAAGAGACGCCGTGTTACCCCGCTAGCGTCAATGGGACCGATCTCAGGCCGCTCCGAAATCAAGTCGATGGCGGTGGAGACAGCATCGAAAAACTCTGCCCCGAGACCCGTTCGGCGATCCTCGTACCATCGAACCGCTGTTTCAAATTCCTCAGAGGCGGCCCGGATACTCCGCAACGCCAATGTCACCGTTCGAGAACCGCTTTCTCGACCCGACGTTTCACTTCGTCCCAGGGCTCAAGTTGTGCCGCACCCGATTCAATGTCTGCCACGCGACGACGAATCTCGGCCGCCCAGACTGACGCGGCATCAGGGTCAGCAGGACCATCAAGGCTAGCCAAAATCTCAGATGCGACCTCAGCACGAGCCTTTTCATCAAGTCGCAAAGCTTCTGCCAAAACTGCTTCTGCTGCCTTGGTCATGCCTGCGATATTACCAAGAACGGGGCCGCCCAACAAGGCGTTTGAGCTGTCAGCCTTGCTGTCACGCCCGTGGCATCAGGGTTCAGGCACAATAGGGACCATAGGCCAGAGCCACGGTCCCGCCAGCGGCTGCAGCTCAACGCCAATCCGTTGGACTCGAGGGAAGCCTGAGGGGAAGCCCGCTTATGACCAAGCCTTCGTCAGATAGTTCGTTCACCGATGACGTCGCGAGATTCTACGAGTCCACCCTCGTGCCGCTCATCTTCGAGTCCTATGCAGAAGATCTCGCAGGTCGGGCACAGGAACTCGAGCCCGACACGGTCCTGGAGGTTGCGTGCGGGACCGGCGTGGTCACGCGCGCCCTCGCCACCGCCCTACCGTCGGCCTGCGAGATCATCGCGACTGACCTGAACGAGGCGATGGTTGCCCACGGAGAATCGATCGGTACGTTTCGCCCGGTCACGTGGCGTTCAGCGGACGCGATGGCTCTCCCCTTCGAGGACGAGTCCTTCGACGTCGTTGTGTGCCAGTTCAGTGTGATGTTTATCCCAGACCGCGTAGGTGCGTATCGGGAGATTCGACGGGTTCTACGGCCGGGCGGCACATTCCTCTTCAATGTCTGGAACGGCATCGAGCACAATGAGTTTGCCAGCACTGTGACCGACGCGCTGAGCGCTCTCTATCCCGAGAACCCACCGGTCTTTCTGAAGCGCACTCCTCACGGTCACGGATCGCCGCGCGAAATTGAGGCCGACATCATAGCAGCAGGCTTCAACAAGTGCCATCTGGATCGACGTGACGACATCAGCGTCGCCGCAAGTCCCGATCTACCGGCAATCGCCTACTGCCAGGGCACACCGTTGCGGAACGAGATCGAGAGTCGTGAGCCTGGTGGCCTGGAGCGTGCGACAGAAGCGGCAACGGATGCCATGAGAAAACGGTACGGCGACGGACCGATTGAGGGACGGATCAGTGCTGTTGTAGTGAGTGCCAGCTAACAAGCCGCTG
>JBHHZP010000300.1:0-2624 GCA_046758085.1 Acidiferrobacterales bacterium | reverse complement strand
TCAATGCCCAGTTGATCGACACCACGACCGGCGGCCACGTATGGGCGGATCGCTACGATGGCGAGCTTAGCGATATCCTCGGGCTGCAAGATCGGATCACAAGCAAGATCGTAACGGCCCTGGCGATAAATCTAACGACGGAGGAAGCTGCCGGGAGGTCGCGACTGGAAACGGACGATCCGGCCGCCTACGATGCCTTCTTGCAAGGTTGGGCGCGTGTTCAGCAAAACACGCCGGCAGATTATGCGAATGCAATTCCGTTATTTGAGGAAGCGATCAAACATGACCCCGCTTTCCCCCGTGCCTATGCTGCCCTCGCTTTAGTGCACTGGAAAATCGCCTACCACGGTTGGGTGAGCCAGGTGGCGGGTCTGGGATGGCAAGAGGCGATCAAAAAGGCTAAGAGTTATCTCGCAAGGGCCAAGGAAAAACCCACGTCACTGGTGCACAGCGTGGCATCGCAAATGCTGCTTTGGCGACGTCAGTACGAGCAAGCCATTACCGAAGCAGAACAGGCCATACAGCTCGATCCCAACGAGCCCACCGGTTACCTTGCCTTGTCACATGCATTGACCCGCGCCGGGCGGCCACAGGAGGGGGCGGAGGCCGTCAAGAAGGCAATGCGTCTCAACCCCCACTATTCGCCGCGATACCTCACGGCCCTGGGAATAGCGCAGTTCGGTATGAAACAGTATGCGGAAGCTGCCGCGAGCTTCGAGTGGGCGGTGAAGCGTGCCCCGGATTTTGAATTCACATACAAGTGGCTTGCCGCGGCTTACGGGCAACTCGGTCGCGAACGAGACGCGAAGGCCGCCA
Source organism: Acidiferrobacterales bacterium (assembly GCA_046758085.1). GTDB lineage: Bacteria > Pseudomonadota > Gammaproteobacteria > Acidiferrobacterales > SPGG2 > VRUB01. The sequence goes on along the minus strand of JBHHZP010000300.1, from coordinate 1,808 downwards.
TCGAGAAATACAACACGCTTAACGTCAAGCGGGGCGGGGCGGCATACACGTTAGCCCGTGTGGGAGTCTGGGGGGGATACCAGCAACGTGAGGACGAGGAACGGTGGCGTGAAGGGTTGCGCAAGGCGGGCGTAGCGCCCGGTGCCGATCCGTCAACGGACTACCGAAAGCTGGTTACCGAAACTTGGGATGGCTATAAGGTCAACGGCGCGAAGAAGATTGACGTGGCAACGGCCAAAACGCTGTTCGACCGTGGCGTAACGTTCGTTGACGTTCGCAGACCTAGACGCTGGCTCGGCGGAATCATTCCTGGGGCAATGCTAATCGAGCTACATAACGAGTTAAGCCAGGAGCGGCTTGCTGAAGTCGTGCGCAGAGACGATGCGGTCGTGTTCTACTGCGCGGGTTCGGATTGTTACAAATCCGCCCACGCTTCTGCGAAGGCCCTCACCTGGGGTTTTCGAAAGGTTTATTATTTCGCCAAAGGGTTCCCGGGTTGGAAAAATGCCGGGCATCCGGTCGAAGTGCCCTCAGGATAAAGTTTTACGTCTCCTATCTTTTATAACTTAATCGCAAGCCTGACACCGAAGTGTACACTCGTCGTCGGAGGGGCCGCGGTGTACCTGTAGACCTTCATTCCGCTGTCGCGGCTGCCGGCCGAAGAGCCCGAGTAAGCCAGCCTGCGATCGCCTGTATCTCGGACGGGCTCACCGCGTGTGCCATGGGGTAGACGCGCCACTCGACGCGGTAACCCTGGCGTTGCAGCAGTGCCTTTGACTCAAGCGCGAACGTCACCGGTACGACCGGATCGTGCTCACCGTGCGCCATGAAGATGGGAACGTGCTTGTTGGCGGCGTGCGCCTCGTGCGAAAGGCGCTTGGGCACAGGTAGACAACCCGAAAGCGCCATGATCCCGGCAAGTACCCCCGAGTAGCGCAAGCCAGTATGCAAGGCGATGGCAGCGCCCTGGGAGAACCCGGCGAGCACCATGCGCGATGTCGGGATCCCACGCGCAATCTCGCGTTCGATGAACACGCGCACGATGCGCTCGGACTCGCGGATGTGATCAGGGTTTTGCCAGAAACCGCCCGGCGTGAGCGCAATGTCGTACCACGCGCGCATCACGGAACCGGCGTTGAGGGTCACGACCCGCGGCGGTGCATGCGGAAACACGAAGCGCACGCGCAAGCTGTCGGGCAGATGAAGCTGCGGGACGACGGGCTCGAAGTCGTGTCCGTCGGCGCCCAGGCCATGGAGCCAGATTACACTCGCGGCTGGGTCGTCACCGGTCTCGATCTCGACCGGTGGCGTCGCCATTGCGAGCTGCTCCACGTCCTCAGGCATGTACGTGGCGCACGCGCCCGGGTGCCGGTCGAACGATTGTCGGTGCGGGCTGTAGCCGCGTGCTCGTCATGGGAGCGAGTTTATCGCACCGCAGCGCCCCGACAAAACCGCAAGATCCGTGAGGCTGCTTTATTGCGACCCGACGGCCACGCTACAATGTTGCCATGTGCACCCGCCCGCAACTACGGGTCAAACTACGGGGTCAGGCCAGAATAAATGAATTGTTTACTCAATTCACGATATATTCTCGATTCAATCGTCCGCGCAACGAGGAGTTTTTCACCAGAATAGGTCGGAAGTAGCCATTCGGCGGATTCGATTAAGTCTGAAGGACAGGAGTTCGCGCCCCCGGGGCGCGCCAATTGCCTCACTAGGGTTTTCTCCCCACCGTCCTGAGCAGTAAGAGGGTCACCCATTAGCCGGCCTCCCGCAAGTGGGCGCAACTCAGCGCACCAACGACGTTG
>JBHHZP010000299.1:0-2648 GCA_046758085.1 Acidiferrobacterales bacterium | reverse complement strand
CCTCGATCAGCGGCTCATCGTTGTTCACCTTGATGTTCTTGGTGAACTCATCGCCAAAACCAAGCTTCTTGGCGAATAGGTACATGATGGTTTGATCGGGTTTCGACTCGAATATCGGGTCGATCACCTTGGAGCGCCACTGTAGGTTCCGGTTGGATGCCGTCACTGAGCCGTAGGTCTCGAACTGCGTCGCGGCGGGCAGCAGATACACCCCATCTTTGCGGTCGGGCATCACCGGCGTGGCCGTCGGGACGAGGTCGATTACGACCAAGAGGTCCAGCTTCTCCATGGCCTTCTTCATTTCGACGCCACGGGTCTGGCTGTTGGGCGAGTGTCCCCAGAATACCATGGCCCGCAGATTGTCCTTCTGCGCGATATTCTGCTTGTCCTCGAGCACGCCATCGATCCAACGGGAGACCGGAATGCCCTTGGTATTCATGGGCTTGACCGGCTTGCCTTTCTTCTTCTCATAGCTGCCTTGGTCAAAGCGTCCCTGCATCCAGCCGTAGTCCACGCCCCAAACCCGCGACCAGTGCTTCCACGAGCCGGCAGACAGGCCGTAGTAGCCGGGTAAGGAATGACTGAGGACGCACATATCGGTCGCACCCTGGACGTTATCGTGGCCGCGGAAGATGTTAGTGCCGCCGCCGGAAACGCCCATGTTGCCGAGCGCGAGCTGAAACACGCAGTACGAGCGCGTGTTGTTGTTGCCGATAGTGTGCTGAGTGCCACCCATAACCCATACGAAGGTGCTGGGACGGTTCTTGGCCATGTATTCAGCGGCCTGCTTGACGGTCGCCTCGTCCACGCCCGTGACCTTTTCCACCTCCGCGGGCGTCCATTTGGCCACCTCTTCACGGATCTGGTCCATCCCCCAGACACGCTGGCGGATAAACTCCTTGTCCTCCCAGCCATTCTGGAAGATATGCCAGAGCATGCCCCAAACGATCGGCACGTCGGTGCCCGGACGTATGCGCACGTAGTGGTCAGCGTGAGCCGCGGTGCGCGTGAAACGTGGATCGATCACGATCAGCTTGGCCCCACGATCTTTGGCGTAAAACACATGCTGCAGCGAAACGGGGTGTGCCTCGGCCGGGTTACCACCGATAATCAAGATCGCCTTGCTGTGGCGGATGTCGTTCATGGAGTTGGTCATGGCACCATAACCCCATGTGTTGGCGACACCGGCAACCGTGGTCGAATGGCAGATACGCGCCTGGTGGTCGCCGTTATTGCTGCCCCACATGGCGTAGAACTTGCGGAACATATAGGCCTGCTCGTTACTGTGTTTCGCCGAGCCCAGCCAGTACACCGAGTCCGGCCCCGACTCCTTGCGGATCTGCAGCATCTTGTCACCGATCTCGTTGATTGCCTGATCCCACGAGATGCGCTTCCACTTGCCGTTCTCGAGCTTGGTGGGGTACTTAAGCCGACGCTCACCATGACCCATTTCCCGCACTGCCGCGCCCTTGGCGCAGTGCGAACCCAGACTAATGGGGTGGTCAAACGCGGGCTCTTGCCCGGTCCATACACCGTTTTGAACCTCGGCGTAGATACCGCAGCCCACCGCGCAATGCGTACAGATCGTTTTAACTACTTTGGTTGCCACACCCGCCTTGGGCGGGTTGATTTCTTCGGCCCGCGCCCGTTTCATCATCATCGGCGGGAGCGCCGTGGCCACCACGGCACCGCCGAGTGCTAAGCCCGAGCGGCGCAAGAAGGTGCGTCGGTCAACAGCCACGCCTGCGAAGCGGGCCTGAGCGGACGATCCTTCCGAAGCCTTCTTTTTGATCAACTTCATGATTCGATCTCCTATTCAGGACTGATTCTCACCAGAAATCCAGATACCTAGGGCCGAGCCACTAGACCCGCGCAGTCTTGTAGTACGCGCGGATGTGAGGCGTCTCGTGATAGCCCTTGGATTCAGGCGCCGATTTCACCTTCTTGGTGTCCGCTTGTGTGCCGGCAACGCCTCCCTTGGCCACTACTGCCAAGGTCGCGGCTCCGCCGACAACCGCTGCTCCTTTCAGGAACTCCCGACGGCCCCTTCTGACCGGCTTCGATTCATGGCTCATAACAGTCTCCTCTCCAATTAAACTACAGTAATACTTCATGTTTATTTCATAACCAATTAAAAACTAAAGCAAAAAACAAACTCTACATCTCCTGGGTTTTCTGTCTCTTTAGGTCGACATCCCCAGATACTGATGCTCTATCTCCATAAACTGTTCACCCAGTTGGCCGACGGCGCGATAAAAACGGGCTGATTTGGCTTCCTGTAAGTCGCTGAAAAACTTGCCCATCCAAGGCCCCACGTGGTCGGCAAAGAACTTGCGCTGTGTATCTCCCGGGATCTCGTCACCGCTGTTGATAATCAGTGACATGGTTTCGCACAGCGCCGCCGCGTGGTCCTCCGGCTCGGGCACGTCGTCCTGGCGTTCGAAGCCCAGCGCCATAAGATCCCGGCGCAGGACCATGAGCGGCTGGTCCATCAAGAAACCGGACATGTACCACGAGCCATAGGGGACTAATTCACCGCGGCCAAGGCCGATAAAAAGATCGTGGTACTCGTCGTCCAGGGCCTCCACCGTGGCGTGTTCACCGGCCAAGCGCAGAGCGTGCCAAGCGGCCGCCATGGCGGACTGCCC
>JBHHZP010000298.1:0-2650 GCA_046758085.1 Acidiferrobacterales bacterium | reverse complement strand
GCTTGCCGTCTCGTAGCGGATCGCACCACAGAAACAACCACCCTTCAGCATTTCACGGCCTCCTTTGCCACGGCACCACGATGATGCCTAACGTCGCGGATGCGCCACGCGCCACAGCGCTTTGATCTTAGCAGCACACGGTTTCCGCGTGATCTTTCCCCGATAAAATAGACACGCGTTTTTTATGCTGCTATCTTCTCATATTCTGCACGCGAGCAATAACCGATCCCTGACTTAGCCGGTCCGAGAAGACTCCAAATGGGCCCACGCAACTAGAGCCACGATCGAAAGCACCATCACGACCAAGGCTACTGTGTGGTCATTGAACCAATACAGCGTGAGCAACCCGGGTCCCACCGCGAGACCAAATGCCGCCAGACCGACAAGTCCGGCCCTGGGATGACTGAAGTTCAATGTCCAACCACCCCAACGCCAGCGACGGGGAACGATGACGCGTGGGTCTTCCCGGCAGTGATAGACTACGCCCCAGGTCCAGTTCCCTTTGTCTCTCCAAAGTTTTTCAATCTGCTCTCGATCCATCGTAGTACCCCGAGACCGAAAATTTGAGCATACGACTTGAGCGATTCTTAATTGCCGCTCCTGCGATCATATTGGGATCTACTCCGAAGTGGGTTCATGTTCATGTGGTTACGTGGCCCGCTTGACCGGCGATATACGGCGCTTGCGGTTTAACTTTGCATTATGTGGCGTTAATCATGCGCCGTAAGTTCCGCGCCCTTCGGCGTGATTTCTGATACTCGATGGGGAAACTTCTGGATCATTTTCATGTGTTCGCGCAGGGCGATCTGAATCGGCGTCACCGCGAACAGCCCCGGGTAGAGCTGTCCAAATTTCTCACCGGGGTCGCGCATAACGTTATAAAAATCCATACCTGGCAGCCCGCCGTGGCCCTCGGTAATATGAACCTTGAAGTCCCGATAGCGGATGGCCCCGAGGACCCCGCCGCTGTAGTGGAACATCATTTGCCGCCGGCCATGGTCTTCGCCAAGCAGGAGGAGCGCCGTCTGATCGATGCCGTCGGTGATTCGGTCATCGGGGATCTGGTCAAGCGCCCCACCCAGGCGGGCGGCCGTCGTGAACAGGTCGGTGAGGTGCAGGATGTCCACCGGATCCTGGTTGGGCGCGATCATGCCGGGCCACCAGGCCATCGCCGGTACGCGCACGCCGCCCTCCAGCACATCGCCCTTGGCGCCACGCAGCCAGGAGTAGCCGGAGTTCGGGTAGAAGGCGTACATCGGTCCGTTGTCGCTAATCCAGACGACGAGCGTATTCTCGGCAATGCCCTCGGCCTTCAAGGTGTCGAGCAGTTGCCGCACGTGCGCATTATGCGCCGCCATCATGGAAGCCTGAGCATTGATCTTATCGACATGCTTGTCGTTGTGGTGGGCCTTCGATCCCTGCAGCTGCAGGGCGTAGGTGGCCCAGTAGATGAAGAAAGGCTTGTCGTCCTTGGCCTTGTCCTTGACGTAGGCCGTGATTTGATTGATTGACTCCGCCTCGAAGGCTTCCTGTCGATCAGGGCCAAGTTTGCCGGCAACGCCTTCGACGGGCTTGCGCCCCTTGCCCTTGCGCCCGATGAATGCGGCCTCCGTCAGATCGATCCCCGTGCGCTTCTTGTATTCCTCCGCCCCGGGGAAGTCGTAGAACATCGCCTTGTTGGAGTTCGGCGCATCTTTATATTGGTCGTATGAACCGGGCCAGTTGTCGGGCGCGCCGTTCCACATGCCGTAGTACGCGTAATCGTAGCCCTGGTTTTCCGGCGCGTGCTCAGGCAAGTCGCCCAAGTGCCATTTGCCCCACATGGCGGTGTTATAGCCCGCTTTGGAGAGCACCTCAGCCACCGTCACTTCCTTAGGCGAAAGCCCTTCAATCTGACCGGGCCACAGCACGCTCAGCAGACCCGTCCGGACCGGGTGGCGGCCGGTGTTGATCGCGATTCGGGATGGCGTGCACGACGGTTCCGCGTATGCAGTCCAGAAGCGCATACCCTCAAACGCCATCTTGTCCAGCTCGGGGGTCGGGGTTCCGCGATGCTTGCCGCCGCCCTGCCAGCCCATCTCACCCCAACCTACATCGTCGGCCAGGATGTAGATGATGTTGGGTTTCTTGCCAAACTTCCTTTCCAGTGCCGCAAGCTTCTCGTTGATCTGTTCGTCGTCGGCAGCCCATTTGTCTTTGTTCCTCTTTTCCAACGCCAGATACGGCGTGTCGAACTGCTGGGCGAATGAGGTGCCTACGAACCCCACCGCAATGATCAGAGGAAAGACACATTTGTTTATCCAAGGCTGTTTGAATTTCGGTCTTGTTTTCTTCATGCTATTCCTCCTGATTATGGTTTGGATTTGTTTTCTGAGTGCCACATAACGGGGCTCGTGCAACATTTTAGTCATTAAGCGCGCTGGATGCGCGCGTTAAATATATGGCGCAAGCGCCGCCTAACATCTGGGTATTCGGCTTGAGCGGTTTAACTCCGGAATCACCGAGATAGACGGCTGCAGCGGTTTTTTCTGAATAATACCACGCAAACATGGGAAAAAACTCCCGACACCTTTATCCCGTTCCATTTCATCATTAAGACCAGAGAAAACTATTAAAAACAAGACCTGAACATCCCGCTTGAATTGTCAAG
>JBHHZP010000297.1:0-2683 GCA_046758085.1 Acidiferrobacterales bacterium | reverse complement strand
CCGAGGAGAGGACTTGAACCTCCACGGGGTTGCCCCCACTAGCACCTGAAGCTAGCGCGTCTACCAATTCCGCCACCTCGGCAAAGGCAGGACAGTCGGCTATGGCCTGAAATTGCCGTGTAACCGGCCGCGCACTCTACCGAGACAGAAAATCTATGTCAATGCGACGACGTAAGGATTACCGGGAGACAGTTTCTGAGCACGAGGCCAAGCAGTATACCGTTTCCATACCTGGCCGGGAGCAGGTACTGAAACTACTGCAGCGCAGTTCCTCGCCGCTCGAATTCAGTGAGATTGCACGGAAGCTGCGCGTGCGCGGGGACGAAGCCGTAACCGCTTTTACCCGCCGCTTGCGGGCGATGGAACGCGACGGGCAGATCCTGCGCAACCGGCGTGGACGTTTCGGGCTTATTCAAAAGATGGATTTGATCCGTGGAAATGTCATCGGCCATCCTGATGGCTATGGATTTCTCGTGCCCGAGAACGGTGGGACGGACCTGTTCTTGTCGGCAAAACAGATGCGACAGGTGTTTCACGGAGACCGCGTGGTGGCGTGCGTGACTGGCGTGGATGCGCGTGGGCGCCGAGAGGGCGCGATCATAGAGGTGCTCGAGCGTCGTAACCATTCTGTGGTTGGACGATTTTTTCTGGAGAATCGCCTCGGCATTGTAATTCCGGAAGATAAACGTATCACCCAGGAGATTATGGTATCGCCCGGCGATGAGTACGGCGCGCGGTCCGGTCAGATCGTGGTGGCAGAGATCATAACCCAACCTACTCGCCGCAGTAGTCCGACCGGGCGGATAGTTGAGATTCTTGGCGATCACATGGCTCCCGGCATGGAAGTCGAGGTGGCGTTGCGCAAGCACCAGCTACCACATGTGTGGCCGGCTGAGGTATTGGCCGAGGCGCAAGGGACCGAGTCATCGGTGCCCGTTCGTGCCCAGCGTAGCCGGGAAGACCTGCGAAACCTTCCGCTGGTGACCATTGATGGTGAGGACGCGCGCGACTTCGATGATGCGGTTTATTGTGCACGCGATGGCAGAGGATGGCGCTTGGTTGTGGCCATTGCCGATGTCACGCACTATGTGAAACCCAATAGCGCGCTTGACGCGGAGGCGTATATCCGCGGCAACTCCGTCTATTTTCCAGAGCGTGTAATACCGATGCTGCCGGAGGTGCTGTCTAACGGATTGTGCTCGCTTAACCCGGATGTCGATCGGCTGTGTATGGTGTGCGAAATACAAGTCGGAACGCGGGGAAAGATAAAAGACTTCCGGTTTTTCGAGGGCGTAATGTGCTCGCGCGCGCGTCTTACCTATGCGGAGGTGGCGGCTATTCTCGTGGATAAAGACCAGCCGCTCAGGCGCCAGTACTCGAGCTTGTTGCCGCATTTGCAAGAGCTGCATGGGCTGTTTAAGGTATTGCAGCAGGTCCGGATGCAGCGCGGCGCCGTGGATTTTGAGTTGCCAGAGACCCGCTTTGTCTTTGATAAGCAGCGCAAGATCGAACGAATCGTGCCGGTTGCGCGCAACGACGCGCATAGGCTGATCGAGGAGTGTATGCTCGCCGCCAATGTCTGTGCGGCGGAGTTTCTAAAGAAACACAAGGTACCGGCTCCCTACCGGATCCACGAAGGTCCCACGCAAGAGAAGCTCTCGGATTTGCGAGAATTCCTGCGCGAGCTCGGATTATCCTTGGGTGGCGGTGCCAATCCGCAACCGCAGGACTACGCAAAGCTGCTGGCGGCGGTCGATGCACGGCCGGATTCGCGCCTGATTCAGATGGCTTTACTGCGAAGCCTCAGTCAGGCACTGTATAGCCCCGATAATATCGGACATTTCGCGCTGGGCTACGAGCACTACACGCACTTCACTTCCCCGATCCGGCGCTTCCCGGACCTGCAAGTGCATCGGTCTATCAAGAGTATCCTGAGAAACAGGCCCGTCACGATGTCCCACGAAGAGGCGCTGATACTGGGCGAGCATTGCTCCATGACCGAGAGAAGGGCGGACGACGCGACCCGCGATGTCGCACGCTGGCTGAAGGCAGAGTACATGATGGACCGCATTGGCGAGGAATTTGAGGGTATCGTCACCGGTGTCACGAACTTTGGCATTTTTATGGAACTGCTGGATCTGTATGTGGATGGCCTCGTGCATATTACTGCGCTGGGCAACGATTATTTCCACTTTGATCCGATCAAGCATCGGCTCACCGGTAGCCGTACTCGAAAGACCTATCGTCTTGGCGACCGCCTGCGAGCGCGTGTGGTGCGCGTGGATTTGGATGAGGCCAGGATAGATCTGGAGCTGGTGGAAACGACAAAGCGTCGCGTACGACGCGGCCCGGCGAAGCGAAGGAAGCACTGAATTGTTTCCGCAATCAGTAACAGGTCGTAAGTTTGACTTTCAAGTGGCTGTTAACTGCAGGTATTTCCGGGTTTTGTCCTCGACTAGCCACCGTACGCATACATGAAAGATGATATTGTATGTGGGTTGCATGCGGTGCTGGCTGCGCTGAAGCGCAACCCAAGACAGATCGACGTCATCTGGTTGAGCGCCGATCGCGCCGACCGGCGTGACCCCCGCGCCGGTGCCTGCACGACTCCTGGAGGCTCGGATCGCGGATGTTCCGCTCGGCCAACCGCCGCCGGAGGTAGTGCTGGCCGGTCTTGCCGTAG
>JBHHZP010000296.1:0-2693 GCA_046758085.1 Acidiferrobacterales bacterium | reverse complement strand
AACACGAGCATACCAAAAGTATGCTCAGGAGGGGGCCTCAATGAGTATCAGGCGCGCAGCGCCAAACCCGAATGATAGGCCAAGCTTATGGCAACACCGCAGGAAAAACTAGTCGAATCCCTTGAAGCCCTGAGGGCGTTTCAGGACCGGGGTGTCGTCGCCATCCGGGCCGCCAACCTCAAACGGGTGCACCGGGAGCGTTTGCTCAAGAACGGTTTCCTGCAAAAGGTGATGAAGGGCTGGTATGTACCCGCGCGCCCGGACGAGGTCGTTGCCGAGAGCACAGCCTGGTATGCCTCCTTCTGGGGTTTCTGCGCCGCCTATCTGCGGGAGCGCTTTGGGAGTGACTGGTGCCTCTCACCGGAGCATTCCCTGTCCCTGCACGCCGGCAATTGGGCCGTGCCGCCGCAGCTTTTGGTGCGCTCTCCCAGGAGCAGCAACAAGGCCACGGCGCTGCCTTACGGCACTTCGCTGTTCGATGTTCGCGCCACCGTACCCGAGAAGAAGGATATGGAAGAGAAGGACGGGCTGCGGCTGTTCTCTCTACCCGCGGCCCTGACAGCTGGTTCGCCCGCATTCTTCGAGAACAATGCCACTGACGCACGCTCGGCCCTTGCAATCATCCGCGATGCTTCGGAAGTGCTGGACCGCCTGCTGGACGGCGGGCACAGCACGGTGGCCGGACGGCTTGCGGGAGCATTCCGCAACATTGGACGCGACCGGATCGCCAATGATATCGTGAAAACCATGCGCGCCGCCGGTTATACCGTGCGCGAGCAGGACCTGTTCAAAAGCACAATCGATCTCGTGCTGCCGAGGCGCGAAGCGTCCCCCTACGCAGGACGCATACACCTCATGTGGCGGCAAATGCGCGGGGCCGTAATCAAAAAATTTCCGGCGCCACCCGGACGACCGAAGAATATTGACGCCTATCTCAAGCGCGTGCAGGAGGTCTATGTCACCGACGCCTATCACTCGCTCTCCATCGAAGGCTATCGCGTCAGCCCGGCGCTGATCGAACGCGTCCGCAGCGGCAACTGGCACCCTGAGACAAATGAGCAAGACCGCGAGCATCGCAATGCGCTTGCCGCACGCGGCTATTGGCTCGCCTATCAGGCCGTGGAGAAGAGCCTGTGGAGGGTGCTGCGCGGCGAGAATCCAGGAGCCGTAGCGGATGAGGATCACCGCGCCTGGTACCGTGAGCTGTTCGCGCCGAGCGTGACCGCGGGATTGCTGCGGGCAGCCGACCTTGCAGGTTACCGCAATGGACCCGTTTTTATCCGGCGCTCGATGCACATTCCGCCTAACCCCGAGGCGGTACGCGACGCCATGCCCGTGTTTTTTGAGATGTTGACGGACGAGGCCGAGCCGTCGGTACGGGTCGTGCTCGGCCACTTCATCTTCGTCTATATTCACCCCTATATGGACGGCAATGGGCGTATCGGCAGGCTCCTCATGAACGTGATGCTCGCCGCAGGGGGATACCCCTGGACCGTGGTACCGCTGGAACGGCGGGAGACCTACATGGCCGCTCTCGAAGAAGCAAGCGTGCGGCAGGATATCGTGCCTTTCGCCGATTTCATTTCGCAGCTCGTCCATGCGGAACTTCACGGTAAGATAGTAGCCAAGGTACCGGCACCGCAGAGGAACGGATGAGGGTCATGGTCTCAATGAATAAGGTTTGGCCCGATGTTTTTTAAGCCTTCTCGGCGACGAGGAGCTGCTCGACCAGGCGCCCGTCCTCGGCGCTTTTATTAACGTTTTGAACCCGTTCGAGGAAGACGTTGCCGGATTTGAGGTACATCGGGTTGATACTCAAAGGTGGCGCACCCCGTTTGGTGCGCTTCCTCACCTCCCTTCGATAGGCCATATTAGCCTCGGTCAGGTCGACTTGCGTGATTATACGCAAGCCCGCGGTCTCCAATATCGTCCGCATCTCGTCTTGCATTACCAAAAAACTGGACGACGGATCCGATGCCCAAGGCAAAGGATAAAAGGGCTCGCCCCCAGGTCCACGGGTAATCTCGGCACAAGAAAAACGACCGCCCGGCTTGAGGACACGCGCGATCTCCGCAGCTAACCGAGACTTATCTTCTATGTTCATGGTGACATTGTGGCACCAGACGTGGTCAAAGGTCGTGTCTTCGAAAGGCATATCCAGGGCATTGGCATGAAAATACTCGATCTTCTCTTCCAGACCGCATCGCTTGGTCAGCTCACGCGCAGCATCAATAAACTCCTCGGTAAGATCGATTCCTGACACTCGGCAGTCACACGCCGTCGCAATGTAACGGGACGAGCCCCCGATAGCGCAGCCAACATCCAGAACATGCATGCCTGACGTGATCCCGGCCTGTTCAAAGTGTTCTCGTGTTGCGATGATTCCACGGCCGTGCATCTGATCACATTTGAATAGGTCGTCGCAGCTCGGGTGTTGCGGATCGACTCCTCGCGCTTGAAGGAACTCGAAAATGGATTCCAATAACCTACCGTGAGTGTAGTGGTCTTGAACGACTTTTGATTGATCAGTCATCTTTAGTCCTCCAAGGGATATAGGACATTGTGTCACCTTTTCTTTTTCCCCAGAGTCAGGGAAAAGCCGGGTTTGCGGATGTAGATGTGGTTAGATTCTTTCCGCCTTCGTTATATAGGCTTCTACCCTCCGCCAGCGAAAACCGTAATAAGCACCCAAA
>JBHHZP010000295.1:0-2701 GCA_046758085.1 Acidiferrobacterales bacterium | reverse complement strand
CTCCCCCTCCCGAGCACGCGCTGCTCGCCTCGCTCTTTTTGCGTCGTAACAGTATGTTTATGTTATTAGAGCTAAGTAGCTTAACCTAACTGGGTCGTGTACGAAATTGATGTGATTCCGTCGAAAAGTGGTTCAACGGCGGCTTTCCGCGCAAAATCAGCCCCTTACCAGCGCGTTTGGGGTCGGTTTAACGATGGCGATGGCGCCAGGTTTGCCAACATCTTCGCTGCTCAGTAACATGACTCAGAAGCGATACTAAAAAAGAGGACGGATGGATGGGCAAGAAGCACGCGGCCACAACCGCGAACGAGATAGTTGTCCCGGAAGAAAAAAAGAAGAAAGACAAAGGGGAAAAGCAAGTCAAAATCAAAAAAGCTGACAAAAAGTCTGTCGAGACGACCGGAGAAGTCAAGAAACGCAAGAAAATAAAGAACAAGGCGTATGAAAAGGAACTCGCCAAACTCCAGATCGAGCTCGTCAAGCTGCAGGAATGGATAAAGCACGAGGGACTGAGAGTCGTCGTCCTATTCGAAGGACGCGATGCTGCCGGCAAAGGCGGTGTCATCAAACGCATCACTCAGAGCCTAAGCCCACGCATTTGTCCGGTAGTGGCGTTGCCCGCGCCAACTGAGCGCGAAAAGACCCAGTGGTACTTTCAACGATATGTTGCGCACCTCCCCGCGGCAGGAGAGATGGTGCTGTTGGATCGCAGCTGGTACAACCGAGCCGGCGTCGAATGCGTAATGGGTTTTTGTACGGAGGTGGAATACCGGGAATTCCTGCGCAGCTGCCCGGAATTCGAGCGCATGTTGGTGCGATCCGGCATCCAGTTGATCAAATACTGGTTCTCGGTCAGTGACGAAGAGCAAGAGCGCCGCTTTCAGGGCCGCATCAAGGATCCGACCAAACGCTGGAAGCTAAGCCCCATGGATTTGCAGTCGCGTAGCCGCTGGCTGGGATACTCGAAAGCGAAAGATGAAATGTTCGCCCACACCGATATTAAGCAAGCGCCTTGGTATGTGGTGAATGCGGATGTGAAGAAACACGCGCGCCTGAACTGCATCAAACACCTTCTGAGCATGATCCCATACAAGGACCTGACGCCCCCACGGGTCAAATTACCACCGCGCCACGACGCCGAAGGCTATGTGCGCCCACCCATGTCGGACCAGAACTTCGTGCCCGAGCACCATTGATCAGGAGAGTGTCGGTCGGATCGGCGGCACCCGCGTCGGGCCGACCAGAGATGTTGAACCCACAGAACGCCAGGAAACACGTTGACGACCACTAAAGCGCCGGTGCACTTTTAGAAAATACACGCACGCTGCGGTTAGGCGGCTAGTCAAATAGAGGTTCGTTACGTGTCTCCCAAACCTCGGAAAATCTTAGCTGGAATCTTGGTCGTCCTCGGTGGACTGCTGATGTGGCTTGTGCCGGAAGTGTCCACGGTCGGTTTTGTAATTTTGCTACTCGGTGTGGCCGTAGAGTTCATTGGTATTTATCTAGAACACAAGGATTCTCGGTAACGGTTGGGGACCCAAAAAAGGGGACGCAACCCTTTTTAGACCAGAGGCCGATACGGAAAACTTTCTCGTGTCTATATATAGGGATGTATGGATCATCAAGCGGGACAGAAAATCTGTGAGCCCCACGTTGCACCCTGAGGTGATCATCGCGTCGCGTACGCAGCGGCTCGGAGGATGGACGATTCGGTCTAGCGTATGACGCGCTGCGATACTCAAGGCACGCGCGCTTGGTCGACTAAGCGCAGCGCATCTCTGAGCCAGGTACAAGACGTGCAACGACATTGTCGGCTGTCGTGCTCCCAGTACGCGGTTTGGGCGGCCACATAGTCTGATGCGATCTCCAGGGCCGCTAGGATTTCGGCGATGGGCTTTTGCTCCAGTGCCGCAAATTCCTCGTTCTGGTACAACCATTCACAATCCGGTCGCTGCGGACAGGCGAGGCACCTGCCGTCTTCATTGTCGTAGAGACCATTGTGCGGACAATCATCGAGGTCCATGTCGTTGCGCACGAGCTCGCGCGGATAGGACAGCGCCTCGATGAGGCTCGGTCGCATAAATTCCTTCGCTTCTCGGCCCGGTTTCATGGAGTTGGGACACCGCTGGTGCTTGACGTTCTCTACAATAACCAATAATACCTGAGTGTCGTTGATGCATATCAAATGCCCGGAGGAGAGAAGATGTCAATAATCTTTTCTACACCGCGGTTCCTACGTTGAATCGGGGTTAGTTCTTGAATTGTGAATTCGTAAACGCCAGTGTTGCTCACAAGAGGAGGACAACATGTCTGGAGAGAGCGCGAACATCCACACCGAGACCGTCAGTTACACGGCCAATGGGACGACCCTCAAAGGTTATCTGGCCTACGATGAGGGCGCCGACGGCGAACGGCCGGGGGTACTGGTCGTGCACGAATGGTGGGGACTCAACGACTACATTCGCCGGCGGGCACGAATGCTCGCCGAGCTCGGCTATACGGCGTTGGCGGTCGATATGTACGGAGCCGGTCAAACCGCCGATAACCCGGACGCGGCTGGTCGCCTCATGAACACCGTGGTCCAGGACATGAGGCAGGGAGAGGTCCGCTTAAAGGCGGGCTATGAGCTCCTCAAGGACCAGTCGACCACCGATGCCGCCCACGTGGCCGCCATCGGTTACTGCTTTGGCGGCGCGATGGT
>JBHHZP010000294.1:0-2705 GCA_046758085.1 Acidiferrobacterales bacterium | reverse complement strand
GGTCTCGGTCACATTCTTTGGATTCCGTTGCTCTACTTCCTGTGGATGCGGCTCGAGCAAAATCCGGCTGACGATTTCTTCGGTCTCTGGATACGCGTGGTGATGGTGCTGAACGCGTTGTCGCTCGTGATCGATGTCGTGGACGTAGTTCGTTACATCGCCGGCGATCGGGCGGAAACGGTCCGGTTCAGTGGCGAGTAGCGAGGGTTGGGTGGTTGGACCGTTTGCCGACGCTCTTCCTCGCCACCAGCTACTAGCCACTAGCTACAGATTCTATGACGTTTCGCCGCGATGGATACGCGCCTGGATATCGTCGATGCAAGACATGATATCGGCGATGGTGTCCACTACGTAGTGCGCACCGCATTGTTCCATACGCCGGTAAGCGCGCTCGCGCTTAGTGGCCTGCTCTTCGGCCGGCAACGCCTCCCACTCCTTGAGCGGCAGGCCGACCTCGTTGCCGCTGATGGCGAGACCTATGGTCCACATGCCGGCATTCAGGCCTTCTTCAACGCCCGGTATGGTGTCGTCGATCTTGACGCATGATTGAACCGTGGTGACGCCCAGATTCATGACGTTTTGCAGGCACATATACGGGTAGGGACGCCCGGCGGGGACATCACCGGCGCACACGGTGGAGTCGGGCTTATAGCCTTGGCGCTCGGCATCCTTGCGGTTGATCTCCATCATCTCCGGCAGGTAGCCGGTGGTGGAGCCGATCTTCATACCGCGCGAGCGCAACTGTTCGATGATGTCCAGCGTTCCGGGAATCAGCTCCGAGTAATCGGACAGGCACTTGAGCTGCAAGGGCACGAAGTCGGCGAACATGACGTCGACATCGTCATCCGTGGGCAGACGCCCGTGCACCTCCTGCCAGCGTCGGCGCACGGAGTCGAGCTGACTGATCTTCTGGATGTGGACGCGCTTGTGCGCACCCATGGGTGCGCGCGCCTCTTCCATCGTAATGGGCACGTTCTGGTTTTTGTACACCTCGACGAACACCACCGCCGGCGCCATGCAGCCGAAGTCCATGGTAGTGCCCGCCCAGTCGAGCAGTACCGCCTCGATTGGACCACGATAGGTTCGTTTGTAGCTGAAGTTCATGTTATTACTCCTATTATCGGCATAGATCTGTTGGAAAAACGTTTAAATACATTACGTCCACCCGTTCACGCCGGTGTCAACGGACAGCGGCTGGTGAAGTCCTGCCTGTGCACGGAACAAGCCCCGCTACGGGGCGCGGACACCAGTGTGAACTTGGTCATGGGCTGGTTTACCCCGTCGCCGCTTCACTGGGTGTCGGACCGCAGTGCGTGACACCCATCTCCTTGATGGTGTCGGCAATGGCGGCCAGGGCAGCGCGCATCTCGGCTTCACCGAGACGACCGATGCAGCCGATGCGGAAGCTGTCGGCGACCGTGAGCTTGCCCGGGTAGATCACGAAGCCACGTTCGGTGAGCCGGTTGTAGAACCGCTTGAAATCGAACTTGGGGTCGGCTGGCATGTGGAAGGTGACGATAATCGGTGCCTGTAAGGCATCCGGTAACAGCGTCATAAAGCCCAGCGCGCGCATGCCTTGTACTAGGATCTCGCAGTTGTGGCGGTAGCGTGCGCCGCGGCCGGCCACGCCGCCTTCGGTTTCGTGCTCGTCGAGTGCCTGGTGGAAGGCGAAGATAACATGGATCGGCGGCGTGAAACGCCACTGCCCATTGGCTTCCATTGATACCCATTGGTCATAGAGATCAAGGCTCAATGACGGTGCGTTGCCTTGGCAGCGCTGGAGCGCCTCCCTTCGAATAATGGCGAACCCCATGCCGGGCACCCCTTCCAGGCACTTGTTACTCGATGCGGCGAGCGCATCAAACGTCACTTTGCGTGCATCGAACTCAATCGCGCCGAAGGCGCTCATGGCATCGATGATCAGACCGCGAGCGTGTCGCGTAGTGACAGCGGCGATCTGCTCGATAGGATTCAGGATTCCCGACGTGGTTTCGCAGTGCACGGTCGCCACATGGGTGATGGTGGGATCGTCTGCCAGCGCCTGGTCCAGCGCCGCGGGATCGTTCGGCACATCCTCCGGTGTGTCGACAGTGGCGTGGGCGCGGCCGTAGTATTCACAGATGCGGACCATGCGCCGGCCGTAAGCGCCATTTACCAGGATCAGCAGCTTGCCTTCCGGTGGCACCAGCGTGCCGATCGTAGCCTCCACACAGAACGTGCCGCTGCCCTGAAGCGGCACGCACACATGGGTATCCTCCGCGCCCGCTAGCGCGAGCAGACGCTCGCGCACGCGGCGATTAATCGCAATGAACTCTTTGTCCCGCGAACCCCAGTCGTGAAGCATCGCTTCTTTCGTGGCTGCCGATGTCGTCAATGGACCCGGGGTCAGGAGATAAAGGTCGCGTTTTTGATCCTGCATGGCATGAATCTTCCGAAGGGGCTGGGCCGCGTAACTATCCGCGCTTGGCGTACATTAAGTCAAATCATTATCATATATATCGCAAATAGATAACATCTATATAACGATTACATGAACCTCGCACAGTTACGCGCGTTTCACGCGGTGGCCCGCGAGGGCAGCTTCACGACCGCGGCACATGCCTTGAGCGTGACGCAACCGACCGTGTCGAGTCAGGTCAAGGCGCTCGAGGACAGTTACGGTATACGCCTGTTCGACCGGCGCGGACGCCAGGTCGTGCCGACGG
>JBHHZP010000293.1:0-2718 GCA_046758085.1 Acidiferrobacterales bacterium | reverse complement strand
GCTGAAAGTGTTCTCGCCCAGCGCCAGGCCGAGCTCAGGCTGGTCGCTGCTCGAGACTCCAGGCCACGCAGGCCCTGGCCAGCGCCTCCAGGGTATCGACACAACGCGCCGCCAGATCCGGTGGCGCGCGCTCGAACGCCACCGGTAGCTCACTGCACGCAAGCACGATCGTATCGACCGCCCGTGCGAGCAGGTTGTCGATTGCACGCGTGAGCAACTCCAATGCGGGCGTCAGCTCGTGGCGTTTGACACAGGCAATCGCGGGAAGCAGCAATTGCGCCATATCTTGCTGTGCCGGTACGATGACCTCATATCCGCTGGCCTGCAGCTGGATGCGGAAGAAACCCGAGCGCAGGGTAGCGGCAGTGGCGAGCAGGCCGACGTTAGCGCCCGCGCCGCGCTGCTTAAGAGCGGTGCACGTTGCCTGCGCGATGTGGATAACCGGTACATTGGCGGCGCGAGCAAGGTCATCGTACCAATGGTGCGCGGTGATGCAGGGTATGGCAATGCACTGGGCGCCGGTGGCTTCGAGCGTACGAATCCCTTCGACCATAGCCGGCAGCGGCGAGTCTCCGCAGCCTCGCAAGATGGGGCCCACGCGGTCGGGGATTTGGGGTACGGAGTAGACGATGACCGGAATATGCTCGGGGTCGCGCTCGGCTGGGGTTGCTGCAATGAGCTTGCGCAAGAAATCCGCCGTCGCCAGCGGCCCCATGCCGCCGAGTATGCCAAGCCTTGGCGGGGTATCCATGGAGCTGCTGCGCGAGACCTCAGGCAGGGCGGTTGCCCTTGATCGTGGTCCGGTGCATGTGACGCGTGTGCGTCGGGTCATAGCCCGTCGCCAAGTGAATGGTGCAGCGGTTGTCCCAAAACACGACGTCGTGTGCTCGCCACCTGTGCCGGTAGACAAATGCCGGCTGGGTGGCGTGCCCGTTGAGCTGCTTGAGCAGTGCGCCGCCGGCAGCCTCATCCATGCAGTCGATCCCAATCGTCAGCCCCGGGCTCACGTACAACGCTTTGCGCCCCGTCTCCGGGTGCGTGCGCACCAGCGGGTGGAGAACGTTGGGTATGCTGGCTTTTTGGGCCGCCGTCATCGCAGGCCGACTGCTCCCGCGCTTGCCTTTCGAGCGCTCGTGGTACTGGCTGTAGCTATGGATGGCCGTGAGGTGCTCAATGCGTGACTGCATCGCCTCCGGCAGCGCCTCGTAGGCGGCATACATATTGGCGAACAGCGTGTCGCCGCCCTCAGGGGGAATTTCGAGCGCATACAGCAGCGACCCCAGCGACGGTTCTTCCTGGTAGGAGAGGTCCGTGTGCCACTCGTTGCCGGCGTCCTGCAGCCCAACCTGCTTGCCGTTCACGTTCTTGTTGGAGACGAGCAGGATTTCCGGGTGCCCCGGCAGCAGGTACTGATCCAACACGTGAATTTCGAGCTCCCCGAAGCGACGGCTGAAGGCGATGTGCTCCTCGGGGGTAATATGCTGGTCGCGAATAGCGAGAACGCTGTATTTGAGCAGCGCATCGTGGATCTGCTCGTACTGTGCGTCATCGCCGGGGCGCGACAGGTCGGCGCCGGCGATCTCCGCGCCAAGGGCGTCGGCAAGCGGGTGAACCTCGATGGTCATCGATTGTTAATGATGCAGAATCTTCGACAGGAACAGCTGTGCGCGATCACTACGCGGCGTGCCGAAGAAATCATCCTTCGCAGCGTCCTCGACAATGCGCCCTTCATCCATGAATATCACGCGATGCGCCACCTTATTTGCAAACCCCATCTCGTGCGTGACCACCATCATGGTCATGCCTTCCTGCGCGAGCTCAACCATCACGTCCAGCACCTCGTTGATCATCTCCGGGTCGAGCGCCGAGGTGGGTTCATCGAAGAGCATGGCGATCGGGTCCATGGCGAGCGCGCGGGCGATGGCGACCCGCTGCTGCTGACCGCCGGAAAGCTGGGCGGGATGCTTTTGCGCCTGATCGACAAGACCCACGCGTTCGAGCAGCTTCATGGCACGTGTTTCGGCCTCGCCTTGCTCGCGCCCCAATACCTTTTTCTGCGCGAGAGAGATGTTCTGTAGCACGGTCATATGCGGAAACAGCTCGAAGTTCTGGAACAACATGCCGATATGAGAGCGCAACTTGGGCAAATTCGTTTCCTTGTCGCCGACGGAAATGCCGTTCACCGTGATTGCCCCCTGTTGAAAAGGCTCCAACCCGTTGACACATTTGATCAATGTGCTCTTGCCTGAGCCGGAAGGTCCGCAGACGACAATGACTTCACCTTTAGCAACGCTTGTCGAGCAATCGTCAAGCACCTGAAAATCGTCATACCATTTACTGACGTTCTGTATCTCAATCATAGCGCGTATCTTCTCTGCAATCGTTTGACCCACATCGATCCCGCCAGGCAGATTATCAGATAGACCACCCCGGCCGTTAGGTATAGCTCCACCACGCGGTTGTCACGCACGGCAATGAGGTCCGCCGCCGTAAGGAAATCCTTGAGCCCCACCACGTAGACCAGTGACGTATCCTGGAACAAGACGATCGCTTGGGTGAGCAGCACCGGCACCATGTTGCGGAAGGCTTGGGGCAGGACGATCGAGCGCATGCTCTGCCACTGCGTGAGGCCAAGTGCCAGGCCGGCCTGGATCTGGGGCCGCCTGATGCTTTGGATGCCGGCGCGAATGATTTCGCAGTAGTACGCCGCCTCGAACA
>JBHHZP010000292.1:0-2739 GCA_046758085.1 Acidiferrobacterales bacterium | reverse complement strand
GGATTTGTCGCCCGCCCTGTGCAGCAGGACATGGCCGCCCGCATCGAGACGGCGCTGGGACATGCCGGCACATTCATTGGCGAGTCGGGCACTGGAACCGGCAAGACCTTCGCCTACCTGGTACCGGCGCTCCAATCGCGCAAGAAAGTGCTGATTTCCAGCGGCACGAAGAACCTGCAGGAGCAGATATTTAAGCGCGACCTGCCGCTCGTGCGCGATGCGTTAGAGCTGCCTGTGACGGTGGCATTGTTGAAAGGCCGGGCCAATTATCTTTGCCTCCATCGCCTGGAGCGCAGCCAGATCGACCATCGCACACAAGGCCGGAAGGAGGATGTGTATCTGGCGCGCGTGCACGAATGGGCCAGGCGTACCCGCGGAGGAGACATCGCCGAGATGACCGAGATCCCGGAAGATGCTGATATCTGGCCATTGGTGACATCGAATGCGGATAACTGTCTGGGCAGTCACTGCCCGCGTTACAACGAATGCCATGTCAACCGGGCCCGGCGCGAGGCGCTCAAGGCCGATGTCGTTGTAATCAATCATCACCTGTTCTTTGCGGATTTGGTGCTGCGTGAAGAAGGATTCGGTGAGCTTCTACCCGGGGTCGATGCCGTCATATTTGATGAAGCGCATCAGCTGCCTGAGATCGCCACATCGTTCTTCGGGGTGATCCTGAGCAGCCATCAAATTGTGGGTTTGTGTCGCGATACCGTTGCCGAAGACATACGCGAGCGCAGTGGCATAGCCGATCTGCAAGAGCAGGCACGCAAGGTCGAGAAGGCCACGGCGGATCTTCGGTTGGCGTTCGGCGCGGAACCGCGACGGGATACGTGGCGTGCGGTCGAAGGCCAGCGCGGGCTGCGTGAAGCGCTGGCAGCACTACGCGAGAGGCTTGCCGCCCTAGCGGCGCAATTGGAGGTCGCCGCAGGAAAGGGTGAGGGGCTCGCAAATTGTTCTCAGCGTGCCAGTGAGCTGCTGGGGCGGCTCTACACTATGGCCGATGCGCCGCCGCCCGAGTACGTGCTATGGTTCGAGACCTCGCCACGAGGGTTTAGCCTGCGCCTGACGGCCCTCGACGTGGCATCGTCTTTACGGGAGCATCTTGAGACCGATCGTAAGACCTGGATATTCATCTCGGCGACGCTGACCATCGACAAGAGCTTCGAGCATTATCAGACACAAATGGGATTGGAGCTGGCGGACACCGGCTGCTGGGACAGCCCGTTCGACTATGAAAATCAAGCGCTCCTTTATATCCCACCGGATCTTCCCAACCCCGCTGATCCCGACTACACGCGTCTGGCCATCGAGTCAGTGCTACCGGTGCTCGAGGCGAGCCGAGGGCGCGCATTTTTGTTGTTCACCAGCTACCGTGCGCTCAATATCGCCGCGGAGCTACTGCCGTGCCTGACGAGTTATCCATTGCTTGTGCAGGGCAGTGCCCCGCGCACCGAGTTGCTCGAGCGGTTTCGCGCACTGGGGCAAGCGGTGCTGTTGGGGACGGGCAGCTTCTGGGAGGGGGTCGACGTACGGGGTGATACGCTTTCGTGTGTCATTATCGACAAGTTGCCGTTTGCCTCGCCGGTTGATCCGGTCTTGCGTGCGCGCGCAGAAGCGATGGAACGTGGGGGCCGTAAGCCCTTCCTGGAGTATCAGCTCCCGAGCGCGGTGATCGCGTTGAAACAAGGAGTCGGCCGCCTGATCCGCGATGAGAAAGATCGTGGCGTGCTCGTGCTTTGCGATCCACGTTTGCTCAGCCGCGGCTACGGAAGAATTTTCCTCAATAGTCTACCGGCCATGCCGTTGACGCGCAGCATCGGCGATGTGAAAGCGTTTTTCGGTCCGCCTATTGGGGACGAGTGACCCTTCCCGCCGGCCTGCCTTTATCTACGCCGGTGCGCCGCATCTTAGCGTGGGCAGGCACCCGGGTGCCGCAATCTGCCGGGCCGGTAATCTCTTGCCCGACGTTCCTTGATCACAGCCAAAAAGCACGTCGGTTGGGCGCAAAATCGACGCACGGGACGACCGTTGTGAGAATCTACAGGGTTACGGCAGGCTTATCAGCATTGGCATAGAGTTTGCTAGTTTAGATACGTACGAATCCCCCGTCCATAATGCCGGAGCCCAGCATAACCATGAAAAACACAGACCAGACGCTTTCCACCATTTTTCGCGAGTCCGTTGCGTTGCCGCTCTGCGTCGCCGTGATGCTCATGGCCTTTGTCTTGCCGGCAACGGTCCATGCGGCCGGCGAGCAGGCCCGGTTTGAGCAGCAGCTGGAGGACGAGTTTCCCGGCAGTTATAAGCTCTATAGTTCCCTCGGTAATGATGGGAAATCACAAGTCTACAAGGCTTACGCGAAAACCGATAAGGAGGCCGGGATCGCGCGGTTTTCGACAGTGATCGCCAAGATCCTCGAGCTCGCGGTTACCGAGGACCCGGATACCCGACGCAAGAACTGAGTGTCGATCGAGCCGGTACCGGCACTCGGCACGCGGCTCTCGACCGGCGCGATTTCCACCATTTGCAACGGCACTAGCCGGTGAGCTTCTCGCGCTGGCAACGCCGTATCCGTACACGCTAACCCCAATACGTACTTTTCGTTGTCCTGACGAACTCGCTTATTGCAGGTAACATGTCTGCGGTGAGTTGGTCCAAATTCCGGGTTAGCTGATCTTCCCCTGATATGTTTTGACCTGTCAAGTGTTGTACGTACTCTTTCTCTTCAAGCGCGTT
>JBHHZP010000291.1:0-2741 GCA_046758085.1 Acidiferrobacterales bacterium | reverse complement strand
TTCATTGTGTTCTCCTAACTTTATGTCTTAGTGATTCTAACGCAGTTTTATTTAGTGAGGGGACCCCACTGCTTCTGCAATTTTCTGACTGTTAATCGCCCAATGCTCCGCAAATTCACTGCCATTATCACAATAAATACGTTTCGGACAACCGCGTGTTGTACTAATATACTTCAACACCCGGACGACATCTTCACTTTTCAGCTGCTGGCCAGATCCATTCGCTAAACACCCCCTGTGTCAGGATAGTTGTCGCCTCTGTTGAGTTATTATAAACAAAGTCAGAGGGCGATAGAGAGGAGAAGATGAGACAGTATTCACCAGAGCGAAAAGAAGCGGTGATCCAGAAGATGATGCCGCCGCACAATATCCCGATCCCCCGGTTATCAGAGGAGACTGGTATCTCGGATGTGACGCTGTACACTTGGCGCAAACAAGCCAGAATCAAGGGGATTGCCGTGCCAGGGGATGGAAAGAATCCGGAGAAGTGGTCGTCAGCGGACAAGTTTGCCATTGTCCTGGAAACCGCTTCATTGAATGAGGCCGAGTTGGGTAAATACTGCCGGGAGAAGGGCTTGTATGTTGAGCAGGTTGAGGCCTGGCGGGAAGCGTGCCTGGAAGCGAACGCTGATAGTGTCGCTCAGGCCAAAGCCCAGCGAGAGCAAACGAAGCAAGCCCGTAAGCAGATCAAGAAACTGGAAGGTGAACTGCGTCGTAAGGACAAGGCGCTAGCCGAAGCGGCGGCGCTGTTGGTGCTCCAAAAAAAAGCCCAGGCAATCTGGGGGGACGGCGAGGACGAATGATCAAGGCGTCTGATCGCCAACAAGCGGTGACGTTGATCGACGAGGCGGTAGCGGCCGGGGCGCGGCAGCACAAGGCCTGCGCCATTCTGGAGCTCAGTCCTCGTACCTACCAGCGCTGGACCCGGGAAGGCACGGTTTCAGGTGACGGGCGTCCTGGAGCAGAGCGACCGACACCGGCCAACAAACTCAGTGCTGAGGAGAAGCAGGCCATCCTGGATGTGAGTAACAGTCCGGCCTTTCGCAGTCTGCCACCGAGCCAGATTGTCCCCAGCCTGGCGGATGAGGGGTGTTATCTGGCCTCGGAATCAAGCTTCTACCGGGTATTGCGGGAGGCATCGCAGCAACACCATCGCGGCCGTAGTGCTGCACCCCAGAGCAAGCCCTTGAGCACCCACTGTGCCAGTGGTCCCAATCAGGTGTGGTGTTGGGACATCGAGCGCCACGAGGCGCTTTCTGACCGCGTGACGGTGAGAGACCGTCGCGACTCGGCTGTCGCAGCAGCCGGGGACAAGCTGAGGGCAGCCCGAGTTGGGGAACGACAGCGAGGGTGGCAAGCAGCCCTGACAAAGCCGGGACATACCAGTACCGTTAGATGGTGTGGGTCCGGCGAGCAAACCAGGAAGGTGTAACGAGAGTGAACCCGTGGCGTAAAGCCTCTCAAGAGAGCACCACCAGCTCTAACCTGACGGATAGGGGCTGGGTTGCAGCGCGCAGCCACGGCTTGGCCGTGGTGAACTCCCTCGCCGGTTCGTATGTCGCCGGCCGGGAGGCTGTCGTGAAAGGCTGCGGCGTAGCGTCAGCGAAGCTGCAGGGGCATAGCGGGGCACCTCACCGGGTGAGCGGCAGAAAGTGAACGTGGGAACCATACCGACAGCCCCGACCGTCGCTCGCGGCGAAGGGAAGGCGCGTTGCCCGCCGATGCTGTCGATATGGGGCGGAGGAGCCGTAGTAGTTCGGGCGCGGGAAAGCCGCGTACATGGCGAAGGGCTCCAGTGTGTTCGCAGCAAACTGCCATCTCGAGGAGGCCGCTGGTGAATATCGGCGCACCGTATCCCGACCGGGAAACCGCCGGGGCACGGGTACTCGCGATGCAGATGAAGCTGCACCGATGGGCAATGGCTGATGCCGGTCGTTGCTTTGATGACTTGTTCAACCTCGTCCATGACCCGGCGTTCCTCGTCACGGCGTGGCACCGGGTCCGAGGCAACAAGGGCGGGCGTGCCGCCGGCGTCGATGGGATTGCCCCCAGCTCCATCGAATCTCCGGAAACATTCCTGGCCGAGCTGAGAGCGTTGCTCAAAGCTCGATGCTACCGACCGACCCGGGTCCGGGAGAAGTCCATCCCCAAGTCCGGCGGCAAGGTCCGCCGCCTGGGCATACCGACCGCTGCCGACCGGGTGGTACAGGCATCCCTGGTGCTGGTGCTTGAGCCGATCTTCGAGGCCGACTTCTTGCCGTGTTCCTACGGCTTCCGGCCGAATCGTCGTGCTCAGGATGCGATCAGCGAGATCCGCTTCCTTGCCGCGCCGACTCGCAACTACCAATGGGTGTTCGAGGCGGACATCAAGGCGTGCTTCGACCATATCGAGCATGTAGCGCTGATGCGTCGCATTGCGAGACGAATCGGAGACAAACGGATCCTCGCGTTGGTTCGCGCGTTTCTCAGGGCCGGCGTTCTCGCCGAGGACGGCAAGGCCCGGGAAACGATCACCGGCACGCCTCAAGGCGGCATACTCTCACCACTGCTCGCCAACATCGCCCTGTCGGTTCTGGATGAACACTTCGCTCGGAAGTGGGAAGCGCTTGGACCGACGTGGCAACGTGCGAAGTTTCGCCGTGCCGGGGTACCAGCCATGCGGCTCGTGCGTTATGCGGACGACTTCGTGGTCATGGTCCACGGGCAACGCGCGGATGCGGAAGCGCTCTGGCAGGAAGTGG
>JBHHZP010000290.1:0-2762 GCA_046758085.1 Acidiferrobacterales bacterium | reverse complement strand
CCCTGAATGGGGGAGGGCTGGGGAGAGGGTGTTCGGCTTGACGAAGGGGGCTAAAAAATCAACCCCTTCAGGGTACACGACTCACGGATCACACGTCACGTCTCACCGATTGGCGTCTCTGCGTTCGACTTTTTTTGGGGTTTTCTCTGCGATCTTTGCGGTCGCTGCTGTGCGTTCAGTCGCTCCAGACTAAACCTGCGCGTAGTCCTCGGTAGGCGCAGTCCATCGGCGGATGATGGCATCGGTCTGCTCCGGATAGTCCCGAGAGAGCATGCGGGCTGCTTTTTGCGCCCTGGCAAGCAAACGATAGTCGCGCAAAAGGTCAGCGATGCGGAACTGCTCGATGCCGGTCTGGCGCGTCCCCAACAGCTCGCCGGGCCCGCGCATCTCCAGATCCTTGCGCGCAATCTCGAATCCGTCGACGGTCCGGCGCATGACTGCCAGGCGTTGACGCGCGTGCTCGGAAAGCGGGGGCTGATACATGAGCACGCAGCTACTCTGATTCGCCCCGCGCCCTACACGCCCACGCAGCTGATGCAGCTGTGACAGCCCGAGGCGTTCGGCATTCTCGATGATCATAAGGCTCGCGTTGGGGACATCGACCCCGACCTCGATTACGGTGGTTGACACCAGCAGATCGATCTTCCCGGCCTTGAACTCGGCCATGATGGCGTCTTTCTCGGCCGGTTTTACGCGGCCGTGCACGAGGCTCACGCGTATCTCGGCCAAGGCCTTGTGCAACTCCATCTCGGTCTCGGTGGCAGTCTGCAGCTGCATATGATCGGACTCTTCGATCAAGGGACAGACCCAGTACGCCTGGCGCCCCTGCAAACAGGCGGAGCGGATTCGTTGGACCACTTCCGCCCGACGGCTTGCGGGTACCACCACGGTCTCGACTGCTTTCCGTCCGGGTGGCAGCTCATCGATCACGGAGACATCGAGATCAGCATACACGGTCTGCGCCAAGGTTCGCGGAATCGGCGTTGCCGTCATAATAAGTTGATGCGGCCGAGAGTCAGCACCTGCCCCTTTTTCGCGCAACGCCAATCGTTGGTGCACACCAAAGCGATGCTGTTCGTCAACAATCACCAGACCGAGGTTGGCAAACTGTACACCTTCCTGGAATAGCGCGTGCGTTCCCACAATCACCGCAGCTCGAGTGGAGCGGATTGCGTCGAGCGCAGCCTGGCGTGTCTTGCTGTTGTGCTTGCCGAGAAGGCTCACGACCTCGACGCCGAGGGGTGTCAGCCATTGCTTGAAGCTTTGCACATGCTGCTCGGCGAGTATCTCGGTAGGCGCCATGACCGCCACCTGGTACCCAGCCTCGACCGCGCATGCGGCAGCAGTGGCAGCGACCACAGTCTTCCCGGAGCCGACGTCCCCTTGAAGCAAGCGCTGCATCGGGACCGAGTGCTGAAGATCGTGTCGGACCTCGTGTATCACCTTGCGCTGTGCGCCGGTCAGCGCGAACGGCAGATTAGCGAGCAGCGAGTTCAGAACCGATCCATCACCGGCGATCGACGGGGCGACATGAGCGCGCTGTCGGGCGCGCAACCGCATGAGGCGCAATTGGTGCGCCAGCAACTCCTCAAACACGAGTCGCTGGTGCCATTGATGGCTCGTGCATTCCAACGCCCGCGCGTCGGCCGGCGTTGGCGGGCGATGCACACCCTCGAGTGCCTCGGTGATTACGGGCAATTTCAGGTCAGCCAACACCTGCGGCGGGAGGTACTCCTCGACCGCACCGAGATAGCGCTCCAACGCCTGGCGCACCAGCTTGCGCAGCGTGAGCTGATGCACTCCCTCCGTCGCCGGGTAGACGGGCGTCAGGGCCGACTCGGGTTGGGCGGCCTGCTCATCGGCGTAAACGCCGTACTCGGGGTGCACCATCTCCAGACCCGCGGGACCGAAACGCACCTCACCAAATGCAAGTATCGTGTGACCCCGCTGTAGATTGCGCTGCTGGATTGCCGAGAAATGGAAAAACCGCAAGTTTATATACCCGGTGCCATCACTGAGGCGGCACATCAGGCTACGCCGGCCTTTGTACACCACATCGGTCAGCTCCACCCTGCCGAGCACGACAACCTCCATGCCTGATTTAAGGCGACCGAGCGACGTAATATGAGTACGATCCTGATAGCGAAGGGGCAGGTGAAACAGGACATCCTGCACACTGTGCAGGTGCAAACGGGTGAGCTTGCCGGCGAGCTTGGGACCCACGCCCTTTAACGCGGTGATGGGCAGAGACGCAACGTCCATCACTCTAGTAGCAAGTGTGAAGTGACAAGTAGCAAGGAAAAACGCGCCTTACATTATACGTGCTAACCGCGACTTTCCAGTCACCAGTCAACGTCGCTGCATTCTAGCTATTGATCAAGCACCAGTATCGCGTCCATCTCCACGCCCGCACCTTTTGGGAGAGCAGCGACACCGATGGCGGCGCGCGCCGGGAACGGCTCGTCGAAGTAGGAGGCCATAACCTCGTTGATGAGCGCGAAATGCGATAGCTCTGTCAAGTACACCGTTAACTTGACCACATTGGCAAGCGATCCGCCGGCAGCCCCCGCAACCGCCTTGAGGTTGTCAAACACGCGCGTGATTTGCGCGCGCATATCACCGTCGACTAACTCCATCGTCTGCGGATCCAGTGGAATTTGTCCCGAAAGGTAGACCGTCGGGCCAACCTTTACGGCCTGGGAGTATGTGCCAATCGCCTGCGGTGCCTGATTCGTTTTTATTACCTGTCTTGTCATGTCCGC
>JBHHZP010000289.1:0-2774 GCA_046758085.1 Acidiferrobacterales bacterium | reverse complement strand
CCACATGACAGATATGGCATATGCGCGGATAGATGTCGAGAAACAGCGTTCGATGAGCGCACGCGGCCGGACAATTTGACATTAACCCGCCAAGCCCCTACGGTCTTACTTTCCAAGGCCTCTCAAACTAACCATTTGACTTAATAAACAACAACAAGGCGGATCGGTGGCTAGACTGCTCGAAATCGAGAATCTTCGTACCCAGTTCTTCACCTCTGAAGGCGTTGTAAAGGCGGTCGATGACGTATCATACGACGTGGAGGAGGGTGAGACGGTCGGAATCGTGGGGGAATCCGGCTGCGGTAAGTCCGTGAGCGCGTTGTCTGTGCTGCGACTGATTCCCTGGCCGCCGGGACGCGTAGTCGGCGGTAGCATCCGGTTCATGGGCAAGAATCTGCTCAAGCTAAGCGATGCGGAAATCCGTAGCGTCCGGGGTCGGCAGATCGCGATGGTATTTCAGGAACCTATGACTTCGCTCAATCCCGTGCTCACGATCGGGCTGCAGCTTACGGAAACGTTGCAACACCACCTAGGGATGACGGGTGAAAAAGCGGAAGCGCGGGCGATAGAGCTACTGGGCATGGTCGGCATCTCAGATCCGGACCGACGGCTTAAACAGTATCCCCATCATTTCAGTGGTGGTATGCGCCAGCGCGTTATGATTGCTTTGGCCTTGAGCTGCGAGCCCAAGCTGATCATTGCCGACGAGCCCACCACGGCGCTCGACGTAACGATTCAGGCGCAGATCCTGGAGTTGATGAAGGATCTCACCAAACGTCTCGGGGTGGCGCTGATTGTGATTACGCACAACCTGGGTGTCGTGGCCCGCTACGCCGACCGGGTGAACGTCATGTACGCAGGTAAGATCGTCGAGGAAGGGACCGCGGCGCAGGTCTATCACAAACCTCGCCATCCCTACACCATCGGCTTGCTTAGCTCAGTGCCACGAATGGATCAGCACCGCGGCAAGCGGCTGGTGCCCATCGAGGGACAGCCCCCTGACCTCACGCGGCTCGATAATGGCTGCGCTTACCGGCCGCGTTGCCACTGGGCCATCGATCGGTGCGCCAATGAAATTCCCCTGCTGGAACATATTGGCGACGGACAACAAGCGGCGTGTTTTTGCAAGCACGAGCTGGACACTGACATGAGGACCGTGCAATGAGTGCGATGGCCCAGGCGGCACCTACCCTCCGATCAGTCGAAAAAGGCGAGACCCTGCTCGAGGTCCATAACCTCAAGAAGTACTTCCCAGTCACCGAGGGCGTCCTGTTTCACAAGACCATCGGCAACGTCAAAGCGGTAGACGACGTGAGCTTCACCATTCGCAAAGGCGAGACCTTGGGGTTGGTCGGCGAGTCAGGCTGCGGCAAGACCACGACCGGACGCTGCATCCTGCAACTGGAGAAGCCGACCAGCGGCGAGATTGTGTTCGAGGGCGTTAATCTGGAAAAGCTGCATCAGAAAGCGCTGGTTGCCTGGCGGCAGAAGATCCAGGTCATCTTCCAGGATCCTTACAGCTCGCTCAATCCGCGCATGAAGGTGGGCGAGATCCTTGGCGAGCCCATGCGTGTACATGGGGTTTATGCCAGCTCTCAACCGCGCCGCAAGCGGATCGCGGAGCTGCTCTCGATCTGTGGTCTACCAACGAGGTTCGCTGACCGTTACCCGCACGAAATGAGTGGTGGTCAGCGACAGCGTGTTGGCATCGCGCGAGCGTTGTGCCTGAACCCTGACTTTATTATTTGCGACGAGGCCGTGTCTGCGCTCGATGTGTCGATCCAAGCGCAGGTCATTAACCTACTGGAAGATCTGCGCCAAGAGTTCGATCTCACCTACCTGTTTATCGCCCATGACCTAAGCGTTGTGCACCACCTGTGCGATCGGGTGGTGGTGATGTACCTGGGCAAAGTCGTCGAGCTCGCCGACTCCGACGAGCTTTTTAGCAATCCCATGCACCCCTACACCCGGGCGTTGTTGTCGGCGGTGCCGGTACCGGACCCCGTCGTCGAGGCAAAGCGAAAGCATCAGATACTCATGGGAGAGGTGCCAAGCCCGATCAATCCACCGCGTGGTTGCGTGTTTCATCCACGATGTCAATTCGCGGTGGAAAGCTGCCACGTGGACCTGCCTGCGCTGCGTGAGCTGAGACCGGGCCATTGGGTAGCCTGTACACAGGTGTGACACGAGCTAGCCCCGGGTGTTGCAAAAGAGCGGGCTTGCGTGGAAGATAGGCGTCTCACCGTTCCGTGAAGACTTGGAAAGTCTTTGAAAAGTAAGAATATTCCGGAACGTGCGTCATCCGGATCGGGCTCAGGAAGAACAAGGACGGCCTTCTTTAGCACAACTGTCGCAACAAGCGATAACCAGAAAGGAGGAGTCGGCATGAAATATTTCAACCTAAGAATCGCCATGGTGGCAGGGTTCGCCCTTGGGCTGGGCGTCGTCGGACCCGCGTCGGCAATGGAGAAGCCGCAGAAAGGCGGGATCCTAAATTTCGTGGTCGGAAGCAAGATCCCGTCTTACGACGGCCACCGCGAGACCACCTTCGGCGTGATCCACCCGCTCGCACCATTTTACAGCGTGTTGATCCGGGTAAACCCCGAGAATCCCCAGTCGGCAACAGACTTTGTCTGTGACCTGTGCAAAGGTAAGGTCCGCGCACCGACCGAGGGCGGCACCAAGTACACCTTCAAGATCAAAAAGGGCGTCAAGTTCCATGACGGCACGCCGTTGACGGCCGCGGACATCAAGGCCACCTTCGACAAGATCAT
>JBHHZP010000288.1:0-2783 GCA_046758085.1 Acidiferrobacterales bacterium | reverse complement strand
GCTAGCCGATCACGGCACGAATCTTAGCTCTGTTCGGGCACCTTTAAAGGGCTGGGCTCCTGGACCAATATCGGGTGGTTAGAAAACATGGCGATACCTGGTCCCGTATTTCTACGGACGAGGACCTCGATGCTCTCGGACATGCGCTTGTCGGTGCTCACATTTATAAAGAAAAATCGTAACCGTTCACGGGTATAGAAGGGCGTTTCACCACAGCCCGGCGGTGTTTTATTCGGGGCGCTGGACTCACAAGCCGATGCACTGTATCGTAGGGTCATGGAATCGGCCACGGTCACGATACAGGGTCGGCGATTCCGACCCGACACCGCACTTATCCGGCAACTGTTGGCCGAGCATCCCGATTGGGGACGTTCCCGGCTATCGGTCGAACTTTGTGAGTTATGGGACTGGCGAGGTCCCAACGGCCAACTCAAGGATATGGCCTGCAGAAGCCTGCTGCTACGTATGGAAAGGGCCGGGGGCATCGTCTTGCCGCCACGCCAACGAAAGTCCCCGAACGGGTTGCGCAATCGCTCACCGGTCCGGGTGCCCCATCGCACGGATCCCATCGACGGCGACCTGAACTGCTTGATGCCGATTGAGCTGTCCTGCGTGAGCACCGGCTCCGGGCAGGACCGCTTGTTCCGGTGTCTGCTCTGCGGTCACCACTATCTGGGTTACCGAAACACCGTGGGCGAGAACCTGAAATATCTCGTCCGGAGCCGGGATGGCGTTCCGCTGGCCTGTGTGCTGTTCGGCTCCGCAGCCTGGAAGAGCGCCGCGCGGGATAGCCATATTGGTTGGAGTCCGGCGGTGCGCGAGCGCAATCTGCACTATGTGACCAATAACACCCGATTTCTGATCCTGCCCTGGGTGCGGGTGCCGAATCTGGCCAGTCATATCTTGTCGCACGTGGCCCGCCGGGTGAACCGCGATTGGCTGGACAAGTATGCCCATCCCATCTATTTGCTGGAAAGTTTCGTCGATCGCTCACGCTATCGCGGGACCTGCTACCGGGCGGCCAATTGGATCGGCGCCGGGCAGACCACCGGGCGCACCCGCAACGACCGCAACCGGATCATCCGACGCACCCGCAAAGATGTCTATCTCTATCCCCTGGCGCGGCGCTATCGAGACCGGCTGTGCGATGAACCGTAAACAGGCCCTGGCCATCTACCGGGCCGGGCGCGACGTGGTGGTGGCAAAGCTGTGCGAGTTGAGTGCCACGGTGACCGAGCAGGAAAGGAAAATCGCGGCCCTGCAAAAGAACTCATCGAATTCCAGCAAACCCCCCTCCTCGGATATCATCAAACCACCGAAGGAGCACCCGGGTAAAGGTGGGAAAAACAAACGCGGCGGCCAACCCGGCCACCCCAAGCAGGAGCGCGCCCCCTACCGCGAACAGGAGATCGACCGGTTCCGGCACTACCATTGCCCGGCGTGCCCCGCCTGCGACAACCCCGATATCACCCTGCTCGATAGCCCCCCGCGGATCATCCAACAGACCGAGTTGATCGAGGTCGTTACGCGCACCGAAGAGCACCGTGCCTACGCGTACTATTGCGGGCGCTGCGATCGGATCCATTACGCCGCCTTCCCCGATGAGGTGCTCAAGCAGGGGCTGTTCAAGGCGCGCCTCACCGCCCTGGTGGCGTATCTGAAAAACGGTTGCCATGCCTCTTTCTCCACCATCCGTAAATTCCTGCGCGATGTCATCGGGGTGACCGTGTGCCGCGGGTACCTGGCCAAACTCATCGGCAAGGTCAGCCGGGCCCTGGCGCCCTCTTATGCGGAACTCCTCGATCGCCTGCCCTTGGAAACCACGCTCAACGTCGATGAGACCGGGCACAAGGAAAACGGTGCGCTCTTTTGGACGTGGGTGTTCAAGGCCGATTTGTGGGTGCTGTTCCGGATCGACAAGTCCCGCGGCTCCAAGGTCCTCATCGATACGCTGGGACGTGAGTTCGAGGGCACCATCGGCTGCGACTACTTCTCGGCCTATCGCAAGTACATGACCGACTTCAACGTCGCAGTGCAATTCTGTATCGCCCATCTGATTCGGGATGTGAAATTTCTGACCAAGCTGCCCGATGAACAGACCCGCGCCTATGGTGAAAAGCTGCTCGCGGCGCTCAAACGGATGTTCAAGGTCATTCATCACCATGAACAGATGTCCCGGGATGACTTTCAGGCGGCGCTGGAAAAGGCCAAAAAGCGCATCCAACGCATCGCCATCCACTCGGCTCCGAGTCGCATCGGCGAAAATGGCAAGGAAGAGCAAAACGAAGCGCAGAACATGGCCGAACGTTTTCGCATCAACGGCGATGCCTACTTCCGCTTCATTACCACGCCAGGAATGGACCCGACCAACAATGTGGCCGAACAGGCGATTCGCTTCATCGTCATCGACCGTTATGTCACCCAGGGCACGCGAAGCCGCAAAGGCCGCGAGGCCAACCAACGACTATGGACCGTCATCGGTACCTGCGCACTGCAAGGACGCTCTGCATACAACTTCATTCTGCAGGCCGTCCATGCCTACTACTACAATAAACCCTGTCCCTCTTTGCTCCCGGGGTTCACCTGACGATTCGTCCATCCACTCCGAAGTTCCGCGTCGGATCTTTTCCTTGATGCCCCTTGGTAAACTCTCTTCGCGCCCTTTATCTCTCTACAACATTAGCGCTCGATCACTGGTGCTCGCCTTCCGTACCCCGTGAACGGTTACCTTCAGACTTGCGAAGGTGTCGCGGCATCGGCGGCCTTGGTCACTGCGGGTGGAG
>JBHHZP010000287.1:0-2802 GCA_046758085.1 Acidiferrobacterales bacterium | reverse complement strand
AGTATCACCAAAAGAAGGACGGTCTAACTATATCCTGCATCCCTGCAGTCGTCTGTGATCTTTGTGCTCTCTGGTGTGCGTTCCTGCAATATTAGCGCTAACGCGACAGTGCGGCCGAGAATTCCGGCAAGATCTTGAACAGGTCGCCGACCACACCGTAGTCTGCCACCTGGAAAATCGGGGCATCCTCGTCCTTGTTGATGGCGACAATGACTTTGCTGTCCTTCATGCCCGCCAGGTGCTGAATCGCGCCGGAAATACCGACAGCGATGTAAAGATCGGGCGCCACAACCTTGCCGGTCTGGCCGACCTGGTAGTCGTTGGGCACAAAACCCGCATCCACCGCCGCGCGCGAAGCCCCCACGGCGGCGCCGAGCTGATCCGCGATCTCCTCGAGCAACTTGAAGTTCTCGCCGCTTTGCAGCCCCCGACCGCCGGAAATCACCACCCGCGCGGAGGTCAGCTCCGGGCGTTCGGTCTTGCTCAGCTCCTGGCGCATGAACTCGGAGGTCCCGGGGTGATCTACCGCCTGCCCTTGCTCGATGACCGCCTCACCACCCTCCTTCGCCGCCGCTGCGAACGCGGTACCGCGCACCGTGATGATCTTGACCGCGTCCTTCGATTGCACCGTAGCGATGGCATTTCCGGCGTAGATCGGCCGCTTGAATGTATTCTCGCCCTCGATCGCGATAATCTCCGATACCTGCGCCACGTCCAGCAGCGCCGCCACCCGTGGCATCACGTTCTTGCCGAAGGTGGTGGCCGGCGCCAGCACATGGCTGTAAGACGGCGCAAGTGCGGCGATAAGCGGGGCCAGCGCCTCCGCCAGCGGATGCGCGTAGCGCACATCGTCCACCACCACGACTCTTGCCACGCCTTGCACTCGTGCGACCTCTTCAGCGACGGCGCGGCAATCGTCGCCAGCGACCAGCACGGCTGCATCGCCGAGCTGTGTGGCCGCGGTAACGGTGTTCAAGGTCGCGGCTTTTAGCGCCGCGTTGTCATGTTCGGCTACAACCAGTGTGCTCATCAGATCACCTTGGCCTCATTTTTTAGCTTGTCCACCAGCGCATCGGCATCCCCCACAATCACGCCCGCCTGGCGCTTAGGCGGCTCTTCTACCCGGAGCGTGAGCACGTGCGGCGTAGTGTCCACGCCCAGGTCTTCGGGTTTCAACGCTTCGATCGGTTTTTTCTTGGCCTTCATGATGTTGGGTAGTGAGGCGTAGCGCGGCTCGTTCAGTCGCAGATCGGTGCTGATCACCGCCGGTAGCGTGAGCTTCACGGTCTCGAGCCCTCCGTCGATCTCGCGCGTCACCTCCGCCCGGCCCTTGTCAATTACAAGCTTGGACGCGAACGTGCCCTGCGGCCAGCCCAGCAACCCGGCCAGCATCTGCCCGGTCTGATTGCTGTCATCGTCGATGGCCTGCTTGCCAACGATCACGAGCTCGGCGGACTCTTTGTCCACGACCGCCTTCAGCAGCTTAGCTACCGCGAGCGGCTCCAAGGGCGCGTCCGTGACGACGTGGATGCCACGATCGGCGCCCATCGCAAGCGCGGTGCGAATCGTGTCCTGACATTGCTGCACGCCGAGTGAAACGGCGACCACCTCCTCGACCGTTCCCGCCTCTTTCAGGCGCACGGCCTCTTCCACGCCGATCTCGTCAAACGGGTTCATCGACATCTTGACGTTCGCAGTCTCCACGCCGCTATTGTCCGCGCGCAGCCGTATCTTGACGTTGAAATCAATGACTCGCTTAACACCAACCAATACCTTCATGGACACGCACTCCCAGTAATGTTCTTTAGCTACTGCTGCCAGCTCGCCGTGCTCACTCCACGAACAGATCGGAAAGCAGCGTCCCGCGCGGATTGACCGCGTAACGCCGCATGTCGGTAATGCCTTCCTCCGCCAAGACTTTCTCATCGATAAAAAAATTGCCCGTGCATTGCCGGCTGTCACGAGTAAGGATTACGTGCGCTGCATCTGCCACGATCTGCGGCTTGCGACAGCTCCCCGGTTGCACGCGCCCGCCCAGCATTGCCAGCGCCGCCGTGTGGATTACGGTGCGCGGCCACAGGGCGTTCACGGCCACGGCGTCGCGCTTGAACTCCTCGGCCATCCCGAGCACGCACATGGTCATGCCGTACTTCGACATGGAGTAGGCCACGTGCTCCTTAAACCATCGCGGCTGCATGTTCAACGGCGGTGAAAGATTCAGGATGTGCGCGTTCTCGGCCTTCTTGAGATGCGGCACGCACGCCTGCGAACACGCAAAGGTCCCGCGCACATTAACCGAAAACATCAGATCAAAGCGCTTCATGGGCGTATCGAGCGTACCGCTCAAGCTGATCGCGCTCGCGTTGTTGATCAATATATCGATGCCCTCGAATGTGTCCACCGCTTGCTCGACCGCGGCTGTGATTTGCTCTTCGTTACGAATATCGAGGGGTACCGGCAAGGCGCGCCCGCCTGCGCGCTCGATCTCTTCGGCAACGGTGTAAATCGTACCTGGCAGTTTCGGGTGCGGCTCCACCGTTTTGGCGGCGACTACGATATTGGCCCCGTCGGCGGCCGCTTTCAGCGCGATGGCCGCGCCGATACCGCGGCTCGCGCCGGTAATAAAAAGGGTCTTGTCTTTTAGGCTGGACACTATATCTGCTTGGCTCCCGTCTCCGGTTCCTCGAAACGATTGTATTGCCAGTTGGGGTCGCCTACCGGCGAATGTAGTAGCCGGGTCTCGTCCCGGTGGACGAGGTACTTTCTTGTCGCGACAAGAAAGTACCCCAAGAAACGCGCCCC
>JBHHZP010000286.1:0-2866 GCA_046758085.1 Acidiferrobacterales bacterium | reverse complement strand
CTAACTATATCCTGCATCCCTGCAGTCGTCTGCGATCTTTGTGCTCTCTGGTGTGCGTTCATGCGATATTAGCGCTAGCAGTTGCAGGATCTTATTAGTGGTTATGCGCAACGCGCAGTGGGTTTCTAGCTCGCGACCACCCGATCACCCACAGGGGAAAATCTGGCTCATCGCCTCCAGCACCAGGTCTACCGGCTGTCGACTCAGGGTCTCGGGGTGTGCCCGCAGATGATTGACAACTGCCCGCCTCAGCTCCCCCGAGGTTACTTCGGGAGGGGGACACGCCGGGTGATCCGGTGCGGTCGTGTGCCACACGCCGAGTATGTAGCCAAGGCACCAGGTGCGCGTAGTAGTCACTGCGCCGGACTCGCAGTAAGACAACAGCTCGGTACCGCTTATATTTCGCCCCTCCTGCTTTTGCTGTGAAAACGCCGTTACAGCAAGGAAAAGAAGCAGGGCCACTACTGCGATTTTATGGAGCTTCATGGAACGACATCCCCCAAGATACATCCCCTGGGAAAATCCATTTATCACGGAAGGGATAATTCTACCGAAGGCACGCTTTTCTTGTGAAACACGCCTAGTGCAGCCAAATCATACCAGAATGTGAGGCAGAAGGGAGCCCCCCTTGCACGCAAATGAGCGTGCC
Organism: Acidiferrobacterales bacterium; assembly: GCA_046758085.1. GTDB lineage: Bacteria > Pseudomonadota > Gammaproteobacteria > Acidiferrobacterales > SPGG2 > VRUB01. The sequence continues at coordinate 2,217 of JBHHZP010000286.1, read as the reverse complement.
TGTGGTGAACATACTGCTACGCAGCACTGCACCTAGGCACGTCTGCTTACGGGTACCACCCCCCCCGTCGGTTTGGTCGTGACATTTCTCTGGTTTGGGGGCTACGCGAGGTTTTGCGGTGAGACCGGCGCCCGCCAGGAGGTTTTGGGGCGCACTCTTCGCTGTCGTACGGGCAGCGCGCTGGCCCAGGCGAAAGTCGTTCCGGATGGGGCAGCGAGAATGGGGATAGCTGTCATTTGTTGCGGGCGATCAGGTGCACGACTCAGCGCGCAATCCGTCAAGGAGCGGTTATTTATAAAAGATATGCTTACCGATCCTGGCGACGGGTTCCTTGCCTCTCGCCCAGCTGGGTTTAATATATTTGCTGTGGTAGAACAACACTCCCTCAAGCTTCGGTGGCCGTCGTTCGTAGTAGATTGTCCTGGCGGCCTGCCAGGCACGCTGCCAGGCCATGCCTGCGGGCCTCTGGGTTGAGTCAAACTCTGTCCAGGAGAAAGCAGCCACATAGCGGCGACGGATCCAGTCCCAATTTTTCTGGTAAACAACCATGCAGACTGTGTTCGGGTAACGCTTCGATGCGACACGGTTCATCGTGACCTCGGCGACAGCATATTGTCCGGCTTGGGGTTCACCTCGTGCTTCGAAATAAACATTAAGCGCAAGGCAGGTAAGATCCTGGTGGTGATCTTGCCCGGCGATATAAAAGTAAATGACGAAACCGAGTACTGCTATGGGTAGGCCCAGAACCGAAAAAAAGACCAACTCGGCTTTCTCCCGTGTCTGCCAGTAAAAAACCAGATCGTGCCACCAACCTGAAATCAGCCTGGCAGCGTGCCATGAACGCACCGTGCAAAATAGGGTCTTGAACATACCTCGAGCGGGAACGCTGAAAAAGCTGATTATTGTCACTCCACATTTTGGTACGTGTGCTTTAGGTGGCAAGAAAGCACAGACCAGCGGGGTCAGAGCCCGGATCAGTGGAATCGGAGTCAGGGCTTTAATTCAGAACCGTGGGCGCGAAGCTGACCTTTTACGGCCAGGTCCGATTTCAGCGCTTGGCCGAGCGAACGCCTCACAAGGTCGCGGTTGACCTGACTGCCGGGATGAAGGCGCCAAGCGATTTGCGGGTGCTTGTCGTTGCCAATGGCTCTGACCGGATACGAGCCGCACGTCTTATTCAATGCGTACCGACGACCTGTCTCGCCGAATCGCTCATGACCGATCTTTCTGGTATAATATTTTTCATAGTGGTGCATCCCGGTCTGCGCCTGATCTTGTCGTAGTAACCCCCCCGGCTAGCCTCAAACGTAAACAACCGTATCTCGCCTGGACCGGCCCAAAGCCATGTGCGTTTGGGTAGGTTATTAGGAGCAATCATCGGTATGTCATTCAATACCTTCGGCCTGTCGGTCGCATTAAAACGTAGTGCGCCGCTTTCCACTTTCGCGGCCGCGCTGCTGTGTTGCCAGTAAGTTGTCTGCGTAACATCGCCATCATCGCCCACGTCGATCATGGCAAGACCACGCTCGTGGATCAGCTCCTTCGACAATCGGGAACGCTGGGTGCGCGCGTGGAGATACCGGAACGGGCGATGGATTCCAACGATCTGGAGCGCGAACGCGGCATCACCATTCTTTCCAAGAATACTGCCATCCGTTGGCGTGACTGGCGCATCAACATCGTGGATACGCCGGGACACGCGGATTTCGGTGGCGAGGTGGAACGAGTGTTGTCCATGGTGGACAACGTGTTGTTGCTGGTGGATGCGGTGGAGGGCCCCATGCCGCAGACCCGTTTCGTTACGCAGAAAGCCTTTGCCCGTGGTTTTACGCCGCTGGTGGTGATCAACAAGATCGACCGGGACAACGCGCGCCCGGACTGGGTGCTGGATCAAACCTTCGACTTGTTCGACCGGTTGGGAGCTACCGACGAGCAGCTCGATTTTCCCGTGATCTACGTCTCTGCACTGGCCGGCTACGCCGGTACCGGACCCGAGGTTCGCGACGGCGACATGACGGCGCTATTCGAAGCCGTGGTCTCCCATGTAGCGTCACCGGAGGTGGATGCGGATGGTCCACTGCAGCTTCAGGTGTCGAGTCTTGACTACAGTCCTTACGTGGGAGTGCTCGGCATCGGCCGTATCAATCGTGGCCGTGCGAGCGCCAACACGGCGGTCAGCATTGTCGGCGCAGACGGCACAACACGTAGTGGCCAGCT
>JBHHZP010000285.1:0-2872 GCA_046758085.1 Acidiferrobacterales bacterium | reverse complement strand
TACTGTAGCGCAGCTGGCGGGTTACGCTAAAAAGGTTCGCCGCGAAAAGCTCCTTGGCCTTGGCGTTGCCCGGCGAGGGAGTACCGTAAAAGAGGTCTATCGAAGATGGGCCGTGGTGAATACCCTTGCGGAGCACATTCACGATACCGCGCTTGGCGATCTCGCCTTGGAGCCGCGCCAGAAACTTCAGCCTTGGCGGGCCGTCATTGGCGAGTCCCAGTTTCTCGAAGACATCGGGCTGGGTGGTCTGCAGGAAGCCAAGCAGCTTGGCAAGATCTACCGCATGGTCGCGATCGTAGTCCTTGGGGTCACCCTGAACGTACGTAGCCCGAGCCTCCGTAAGATTCGGCAGGATCGGCAACGATAGCAGTCTGTCCCCCCTCACTTCGGTTGCAGGTCAATGCGGCAACAATCAGGCTTTCTCGCCCCTTTTAGGTCGTGTCAGTAGCCACATCCCTCATAGGGATATCTCACGATACAGTCGCTATCAAACAACCATCAAATAAGAATGATAGATCCTAACTAGCTGAAAATATTGGTTATTTCTCCATCTTCTCCAACCAAACAGTCGTTCTTGCCCTTCTCTTATCAAATAGCCATCAAACAAATAACTTTCCTCTGTCACTAGAGCGCCAAAAATTGAATTCATTGACCTTAACCTCGTCCGTCCTAATCCCGATGAGCCGCGGAAAAGCCTGAACGACGAAGGGGTTCGCCAGTAAGTCGATTCAATCCAAAAACACGGTTTGTTGAATCCAATTCTCGTTAGGCGAGAGCAGAATGGGACGTTCACCACCCTGGCCGGCTCGCGGAGGGGGTCGATGTCGTCTTGCATTTTCATTTCTTGGCCACAAGAAAATATTGTCGCCTCGGGTCTTGCGGGCTGGTGCCGACCTCAGCGACCAGCCCGCGTGCAACCAGCGAGACCAAACGTGTGCGGGTAGCCCGCGGCGAACGCTTGATCCTGGCGGCAACCTGCTGAGTGGATAATCCCTTACCGGCTGAAAGCGCATCGAGAATCGCCTGTTCCACCTGATCCACGCGGGGTGGATGTTTCCGTGCGGTGTATAACGTCACCCGAAAATGTGTGCCGATTTCCTCCAACAGCAGGGCGTCCAGCCCGGCCTCACGGCAGGCCGTAGTCATCCGTTGTATGCCGCTGCCCCACTGCTCGATCAGCCCGAGAGCGTGAAAAACCCGCCCGAGGACGCTGTTACGCAACTTCGATATGCCATGGTGAAGGTCCTCTACCGTCAGACCAAATGGCAGTAGCCCGGGATTTTCGACTTCCAGGCGATCGTCAAATATCGATATCCTGATGGGTGCGCCGCGCTGAGCGTAGTCCGCATGGACCACGGCGTTGATTACTGCTTCGCGCACGGCAGCGGGCGGGAGACCCCACCGGTCGGTCCTGCGCACGGAGCCGATCTCTGCTGCCGCGTGTCGTGCTTGCGGACAAACGCGATCCTCTGTTCCACGGCAAGCGGCAGATGGAGGCGGATTTCGGCTGTGTCCGCGATGCGGCTGCGATCCTGTCCCACGAACCGGCCCGCCTGTATCCATGCATCCGGAAAATACCCTTTCCGCTCTTTGCCGAACAGCAGCACTCCGCCCACCGTGGGTACCGTGCGACCTTGATGCCTTGCGACCAGTCTAAGCGTCTCCAGGTCGGGCCGCTTTAGCCTGCGTACCGGCGCAAACAGCTCGGAAGCTGCTCTGAAGTCCAGCGCTTCAGAGTTGAGTTCCGGCATGGGCTGCTCATCGAAGCTCTCCCCACGAGCGAACCGCCGCAACTCCTTGATCATCTCGGGGTCCGCACGGCGATTCGTGGACCCTACACGCACAAACACTCCGTTCTTCAGGCCGGCAACTTTCAGGTAGTGGGGTCGCACGTGGCTTGGGTACACTTGCACGGCCAGGACATGCGCGCGTCGCCGCACCGTGGTGATCCTCCCCTGCAGAAAAACCTGATCTTGGCTCGACACGATAACCTAAAAATGGTACTACATAATAACCTAATAAGAGTGCAACACGAAAACCTAGCTGGCGCGCAGCGCCATAACCTAATGGCAGGACATAACTCATGGCAAGGCCGCAGGAGAAACTGGCCGAATCCCTTGAAGCGCTGAGGGCGTTTCAGGACCGGGGTGTCGTCGCCATCCGGGCGGCCGACCTCAAACGGGTGCACCGGGAGCGGCTGCTCAAGAACGGCTTCCTGCAAGGGGTCTTGAAGGGCTGGTACATAGCGGAGCGCCCGGATGAGGTGGCCGGTGAAAGCACATCCTGGTATGCCTCCTTCTGGGCTTTTTGCGCCGCCTATCTACGGGAACGCTTTGGCAGTGACTGGTGCCTGTCACCGGAGCACTCCCTGTCTCTGCATGCCGGGAACCAGGCCGTCCCGTCCCAGCTTGTGGTGCGCTCTCCCATGGGCGGCAACAAGGCCACGGCGTTGCCGTATGGTACCTCGCTGTTCGATGTTCGCGCCACCGTACCGGAAGAGAAAGACATCGAAGAGAAGGACGGGCTGCGGCTGTTCTCGCTGCCCGCGGCGTTGATCGCCAGCTCGCCCGGATTCTTCGAGAACAATCCCACTGACGCGCGTGCATCGCTTGCGACGATCCGCGATGCTTCGGAAGTGGTGGACCGCCTTCTGGATGGCGGGCACAGCACGATCGCCGGACGGCTTGCGGGCTCGTTCCGCAACATCGGGCGCGTCCGGATCGCCGATGACATCCTGAAGACCATGCGCGCGGCAGGTTATACGGTGCGCGAACAGGACCCGTTCAAAAGCAGGATCGATCTTGTGCTGCCGCGGCGCGAGGCGTCTCCCTATGCGGGCCGTATCCGCCTCATGTGGCAGCAGATGCGCGGG
>JBHHZP010000284.1:0-2915 GCA_046758085.1 Acidiferrobacterales bacterium | reverse complement strand
ATTGCCGCCATGAGGCCCAGTGGCGATGCGGTAGTGGATGGCGGATCCCAGGAGCTGCAGGTAGGCCTGCCCCTCGAAGCCGTCGGCGGGTTCGAGATCGAGGTAGGGCTGCTCGGCATCGCGAATCAGCAGGCCTTGCTTGTCCAGGGCACGGGTGACACGGGATGCGATGGTGTGCAGCAGGCTCACGAGTTCGCCGTGGTTCGGTGCCTCGACGCGGTGGAAGCGTGGGCGCGCGTTGTCGAAGGTATAGACGCCATCCAGGAAGAGCAGGTGCAGGTGAACGTTGAGCGACAACCACGCTAAATACCATGCCGTCGACGGTGACGGTGCACTATCGCTTTCATCCGCTATACCGACGTGAACTCCGGGTCATCCGATGGTGCCGGCCCGGCCGGATCGGTGTGACGATAAAGCATACCGACGGCAAGACTCTCAAGGTCCCGTTGTGGATGCTCGATCCCGCGGCAGACCGCTATCACCTCGGTGACATGATCGAACTCGACGCGGGCGCCCTCAATTCGCTTGCGGAGCTACTGCGCGCGGTTAGGCTGGCCATGACGCCACCGACAGGAACCGGTCATGCAGCAGACCCACCTCGACCTCGGCGACGAACCGACACCCGCGCCGGTGTTGACGCCGAAGCAGCGACAAGCGCTCATCAAGGCGATGGCCGACGCCATCATCGCCGTGCTGGAAAGCCAGCCGGGAGCAAAGCATGAACCTGAATGACGGCAAACTCACCGCCGAACACGTGTCGCGCAAGGCGGTGGTGTATCTGCGCCAGTCCTCGCTCGCCCAGGTCAAACACAACACCGAGAGCCAGCGCCTGCAGTACGCGCTGACCGATACCGCGAAGGGTTACGGCTTCCGACAGGTCGAGGTGATCGACTGCGATTTGGGCGCGAGCGCGGCGAGCGGCGCCAGAGCCCGTTCCGGCTTCAAGCAACTGCTTGCCAGTATCGCCCTGGGCGAGGTGGGTCTGGTGCTCTCGCGGGAGCTGTCACGTCTGTCGCGCACCGACAAGGACTGGTGTCACCTCTTGGAACTGTGCCAGCTGTTCAACACCCTGATTGCCGACGCCGAGAATCTGTACGATCTGAATCGTCTGGACGACCAGCTGATGCTCGGCATCAAGGGCACGCTCAGCGTGGTGGAACTCAAAACGCTCAAGTTCCGTCTGCAGCAGGGGCGCGAGGCCAAGGCGAGACGCGGCGAACTGATGTCTTGTCTTGCACCCGGCTACGTCAAGGATATCGTCGGTCGGATCGCCAAGGATCCGAATCAGCGCGTCCAGGAGGCGATGACCCTGGTGTTCAAGAAGTTCGATGAACTCGGCAGCATCCGCCAGACCCATCGCTGGTTCCATGAGGAGGGGGTCGAGTTGCCGGTGAACCAATGCGTGGCCGGGCGGCACCAGATCGGCTGGCAACTGCCGAGTGTGAGCTTCGTCAGTGGTGTGCTCCACAATCCGCTGTACGCCGGTGTCTATGCCTACGGCCGGCGCCCGACGGAGGTGGTCGTCAAGGACGGCCAGGCGCTAAAACGCCAGCGCAGCTACCGCCGCGCCGAAGACGCTGAGGTGTTCCTGCCGGATCACCACGCGGGGTATATTGACCTCGATCGCTACCAGCGTAATCAGGACATCATGCGCGCCAATGGCAGTAACTTCGCCCAGGACGAGGCAGCGCTCGCGGTCCGAGCCGGACAGGGGTTGCTCACGGGCCTTTTACGTTGCGGCCGCTGCGGGCGCAAGCTGCACATCCGCTACTGGGGCAAGCGTGGCACAGCGGCACGTTATCTGTGCAGCGGCGACTTCGAGAGCGGCGGTGAGTACTGTCTTGGCTTCGGCGGCGCCACGGTCGACAAGCGCTTGGCTGAGTTGCTGGTCGAAGCGATCTCGCCGCACGGCATCGCCGCGAGTCTGGATGCCATCGAACGGCGCAACGTCGAACAGGACGACCGGACGAAGGCGCTCGAACGTCAGTTACAACAAGCGCGCTACGAGGCGGAACGAGCGTTCACGCAATACGATCAGGTCGACCCCAACAACCGCCTGGTGGCGGACGAGCTGGAGCGGCGCTGGAACGACACGCTGGCAGGACAGCATGAGCTCGAAGGCCAGCTCGAGGTGGCAACGGCAACACCGGCATCGCTTTGCGCGGCCGATGAGACCGCCATCCGTGCCCTCGGAGAAGACTTCGCGACCGTCTGGGAGGACGCTGGCTGTCCCATGACGCTGAAGAAGCAGATCGCTCGCCTGGTCATCCACGAGATCGTGGTCGACCTGGATGAAGCGACGCAGACCCTGCACTTCATCGTTCACTGGCAGGGTGGCTGTCACACGGCGCTCAGCATGCCGAAACCGCAATCCGGTGCCGTGGCGCACAAGACGGCCCTCGAGGATCTGGAGGTGATCAGCCGGATGGCAGTGCGCTACGGTGATGACGAGATTGCCCGGGTGCTCTCCAAGCTCGGCCGGCGTACGGGCAAGGGTAATCGCTGGACCCGTGCCCGGGTGGCTTCCATCCGGCGCAAGCACGCGATTGCCTCGCCCGACGAATCGGCCCTCGATGCCGACGTTCTCACGCTGGCGCAAGCCACACGGTACAGCGGTGTGAGCGACACGTCATTGATGCGACTGATCAAGGAGAACGTTCTTGCGGCCGATCAAGTCGCGCCGTATGCGCCGCTCGAAATCCAGCGTGCCGACCTCGACAGTGACCCGGTGAAAGCGATCCTCGACCACCTCAAAGCCACGGGCAAACTGGTGCTCGATGGGGATACGTCAGGTGCGCAACAAGGCCTGTTAGAGGAAAATCAATGACTTGCACAACGGGGGTACTGTGACTGCTTCTATAGATTGAGTGCGGAACCGAACCTCTGCACTAACCTGACAGCCCCGGCGCTAGCAC
>JBHHZP010000283.1:0-2920 GCA_046758085.1 Acidiferrobacterales bacterium | reverse complement strand
GAAATGCCATCGGCGCCCATTCCGGATCCTATGCGCTGTATCGAGCGCTGGCGGTGGCCGCCGGCACGCTTGACCCGGTTCACAAACCGGACCTTACCGACACCGCGCCGGCGGAGCACATAGGGCCGTTTCCGCAGTGGAGCAGTGCGGATCGCATCGTATCGCTTGATCCCTACGGCCATTTGATTAGCGAGGTTTTTGCGCACGAGTTGGCCGACGGCTGGGACATCCGTCCCACCATTGCAGTGACCAAGGCGCGGGTGAACATGCCCGAAATTAGGAACGCCATTGCTACCGGACGTTTACAGCCCGATGGCAAGGTGCTCGCGGAAAATGGTGATGTGCGAGTGACGAAGGCAGCCATTGAGCCCGTATGGTATCTGCCAGGGATCGCAGAGCGTTTCGGCTTGTCTGAGAGTGCATTGCGTCACGCACTATTCGAACATTCCGGCGGCATGTACACCGAGCTCATCACGCGCAACGATCTCAAACTTTTCCTGCCGCCGATCGGTGGCATCAGCATTTACATGTTCGGTGACTTGGCGGCAATCACTGATCCGGAACGCACCGTAGCCTGCCGGGTCCATGATGAGTGCAATGGGTCCGATGTGTTCGGTTCGGACATCTGTACCTGTCGGCCCTATCTCGCTCACGGTATCGAGGTGTGTATAGAGACCGCGCAGCAAAATGGAGTGGGGCTTATTGTATATAACCGCAAGGAAGGCCGAGCGCTGGGAGAAGTTACCAAGTTCCTAGTTTACAACGCGCGCAAACGCCAGCAAGGCGGCGATCGGGCGGAGACTTATTTCGAACGAACAGAGTGTGTAGCCGGTGTTCAAGATATGCGCTCTCAGGAACTGATGCCAGACGCACTTCATTGGCTGGGCGTCAGCCGCGTCGACCGCTTCGTGTCTATGAGTAACCTGAAACACGAGGCCATCGTGCGCCAGGGTATCGAAATCGCAGAGCGAATCCCGATTCCAAAAGCACTTATTCCCGATGACGCCAGCGTTGAAATGGAAGCCAAGAAGGCGGCCGGTTACTTTACTGAGGAACCGCTGCCAAGCGACGAAGAGATGAAGGTCGCCAAGGGACGCAAGCTGCACGACTAGCGTTGAGGCTGCCATGAGCCACGCTGCTAAAGCAGTTGCTGCGTTGCGAACACCGGAGGCCGTGCGCGAGCGCTGCACGGAGCTACTCGGCCTGGCAGAAGACGGAGATCTTGCACACTTTTTGCTGAAGCCGGAGCGCCTAAAGGATGCTACGCGTTTCGTTTGTGGCACGATTCGAGATAACTATCCCGACCTCAACATCCCCTTTCATAGCCGCTGGCGTCATTTCAGCGCTGGTGGACTGGACCGTTGGCAGACATTGGCAAACACCGCCGGTCCGATCGATGAAGACGAGCTTGCACGTATCCGTGTAGATCTCGCGGTTACCAGCGTATTGCTAGACGCGGGGGCTGGGGATGCTTGGCGATACATTGAACCCAGTACGACTAAAGTATTCAGTCGCTCAGAAGGACTGGCGATTGCAAGCCTCGATTTGTTTGCCAGCGGTGCGTTTTCGAGTCAGTCGGAATCACCAATGCGTGCAGACGCTGCAGCGCTGGAGAATTTCGAGCGGACCACGCTCATGCGGGCATTCCAAGTCTTAGCCGACAATCCCTTAGTTGGTATCGATGGTCGTGTCACCCTTATTAAGTCCCTTGGCCGGTGCTTGCGGCAATACCCAGCGCTTTTTGGTTCACAATCGCCGCGTGTCGGTAACTTGTATGACTATTTGAAGGGCCAAAGCGTTGGTGGAGTACTGCCGGCGAGACGCATACTGGATGCCGTGCTTGTCGGTCTCGGCGCGATATGGCCGGGACGTGTCGAACTCGGCGGCATCAATCTGGGGGATGTCTGGCGACACCCAATGGTGCAGAGAGACGACGAGACTAATGAGTTAGTGCCGTTTCATAAGCTATCGCAGTGGCTCACCTATTCACTCGTTGAGCCCCTCGAGGATGCGGGTACGCGGGTCAGTGGGTTGCAAGAACTCACCGGTCTGGCCGAGTATCGCAACGGCGGACTATTTATGGACCTCGATGTGTTGGTGCTCAAAGATCCCCGTGTCCAAGGAGAATCCCACGATGTGGCCTCGGAACTGGTGGTGGAGTGGCGTGCCCTGACCATTGGCTTGTTGGATCGACTCGCATCTCTGGTGCGCAGCGAGTTTGGCATGGATGCAGATTCTCTACCGCTGGCGAAGGTACTCGAGGGCGGTACCTGGAGCGCAGGGCGCCGACTCGCTTTCGAGCGCAGACCCGGTGGCACACCACCGATTCGGGTCACCAGCGATGGGACGGTGTTTTGAAGCGCATACACAATTGAATAATTAGAACGAACGAGTGCTACCATTAGCGCTCGTTACAATAAGAACCGGCACGTCTCAGCCGTGTTGATCCCGGAAACCTACGACTCAGGACTGTAGAGCTATGGCCCAAGTAACCGTTATCGATCATCCCCTGGTGCAACACAAACTTTCACTGATGCGTCGCAAGGAAACACCAACCGCCAGTTTTCGGCAATTGTTGCGTGAAATTTCTTTATTGCTTGGTTACGAGGTCACGCGCGACCTGCCTACGGGGACGAAGAAAATAGAAACGCCGCTTGCACCCATGGATGCGGCGGTACTAACTGGTAAGAAGTTGGTGCTCATATCGGTGTTGCGGGCCGGCAATGGTCTGCTCGAAGGTATGCTCGACCTGATTCCTTCGGCTCGGGTAGGACATGTGGGACTGTACCGCGATCCGCACACGCTGATGGCAGTGGAGTACTACTTTAAAGTTCCCGAAGAACTCTCTGAAAGGCCAATCATTGTCGTCGACCCCATGTTAGCTACCGGCAATTCGTCGATCGCCGCCGTCCAGCGCATC
>JBHHZP010000282.1:0-2925 GCA_046758085.1 Acidiferrobacterales bacterium | reverse complement strand
TCATCGGCGGCTGCGATTACTTCCTGGTCACGCATCGACCCACCCGGCTGAATAACCGCTGTGATACCCACCTCGGCGGCCTGGTCCAATCCATCGCGAAAAGGAAAAAACGCATCGGATGCCATTACCGCGCCTCGGACCTCGAGCCCAACGTCGGCTGCCTTCATGGCAGCGATGCGGGCACTGATCACGCGGCTCATCTGGCCGGCACCGATGCCAACAGTCTGGCCGTGGCGCGCGTACACGATGGCATTCGACTTGACGAACTTGACCACCCTCCAGGCGAACAGCAGATCCTCAAGCTCCTTGTCGTCCGGCGCATGCTGAGTGACGATCTGCAGCTCGCCACGATCGACCATGCCGGTGTCGCGTTCCTGTAACAGCAGGCCACCGACCACCCGTTTGAATTCAAGGCCAGCCGGCTCCTCCATACTACGGATTCCGCATTCCAATACGCGCACCCCCTGCTTGGTCGTCAGCACGTCGCTTGCGTCCTGTTCGACCGCCGGCGCGGCAATCACTTCGACAAACTGTCGTTCGATAATGGCATGCGCCGTCTCCCCATCGAGCGCGCGGTTGAACGCGATAATGCCGCCGAATGCCGACGTCGGGTCGGTCTGGTAAGCCTTATCGTAGGCGCCCTTGATGTCATCGGCACTGGCAACGCCACAGGGATTGGCATGCTTGACGATCACGCAGGCAGGTTCAGCGAACAGGCTGACGCACTCGAGCGCTGCATCGGTATCGGCGATGTTGTTGAAGGAAAGCTCTTTACCTTGGAGTTGCCTCGCGGCGGCAACGCTTCCCGCCGGAGCCGGTTGCTCGATATAGAACGCGGCCTTCTGGTGCGGGTTCTCGCCATAGCGCATGTCTTGCGCCTTGATAAATTGCATGCAGTAGCTGTGCCCAAACTTGACCTCGGCGGCTTCACCGCGCTCGTCAAGCTGCCAGCGGCTCAAGTAGTTCGCCACGACGCCATCATAACGGGCGGTATGCTCAAACGCCTTAACGGCCAGGCGAAAACGCTCGGCAGCGTTGAGTTCCCCGTCCCCATTTTTCATCGCGTCGAGCACGACAGCGTAGTCCGCGTGGTCCACAACCGCCGTCACCGCCCCGTGATTCTTGGCGGCGGCCCGCAGCATTGACGGCCCCCCGATGTCAATATTCTCGATCGCCAGCGCCAGATCACAGTCTACGCGTGCGACGGTTTGCTCGAACGGGTAGAGGTTGACGACGACCAGATCGATGGGCGCGATACCGTGTTTTTCCAACGCCTCCATGTGGTTTTCGAGATCGCGCCGCGCGAGCAGCCCGCCATGGATCTTCGGGTGCAGAGTCTTCACCCGCCCGCCAAGCATTTCGGGGAAGCCGGTGTAATCCGATACCTCGATCACCTCCACACCGTTATCGGCAAGGACCCTGGCCGTCCCGCCGGTAGACAGGATTTCAACATTGAGCGCGCGCAACTCTTTGGCGAACTCAACGATCCCCCGTTTATCCGAGACACTGATTATGGCGCGCCTGATCACTGACATGGTTCCCTCACGCGGAGATTGTGTAAATATTTTCTGGAAAACAACACCGCGGCGGCGCCCCAAGAGACCCGCACGCTGCCGATTATGCGCGCCGCGGCATGTCTATCACCGTATCTTACTTCCGGCGCCTGGGTCTCTTGCGCGGCTTATCATTACTCAAGCCATGCGCTCGCAGCTTCTTGCGCAGCGTATTGCGGTTGATACCCAGTATTTCCGCCGCCTTGCACTGATTTCTTTGCACATGGCTCATCACCATCTCAAGCAATGGCTTCTCGATCTGCGCCAGCACCATGTCGTACAGGTCCGTCGCCTTTTCCCCATCCAGCTGCCGGAAGTAGCGTTCCAGCGCTGTCTTGACACAAGTGGCTAGCGGTCCCTCGCGCGTCACGCTGCAAGCCCCGTCGCCTGGAGTTGTGTGTCGAAGAAATCACCGATCATCATCAGTTGATCGGCCGCACTCTCGACGCGATTGACTGCATTGCGAAACACCGCGCCACCCGCCTGGCCCTTGCTGTACCATGAGATGTGCTTGCGTGCGACGCGCACGCCGGCGTGCTCGCCGTAGAATTCGTACAAATTGTGTAAATGGCCGATGAGGCCGTCGCGGATTTCCCGCACAGAGGGCGCAGGCAAGCGCTGACCGGTCTTCAGGAAATGGGCGACTTCCCGGAAGACCCACGGGCGGCCCTGCGCAGCACGACCGATCATGATGCCGGCGGCGCCTGTGTAGGCAAGCACCGCTTTGGCCTGTTCTGGTGTGGAGATATCGCCATTGGCGATAACGGGGATACGCGTAGCGGCATTAATGGCAGCAATGGTGTCGTATTCGGCCTGGCCCTGATAGAGGCAAGTACGTGTGCGCCCGTGCACGGCCAGCAGCTGGATGCCGCATTCCTCCGCCATACGGGCGATGCGCACGCCATTGCGATGCGCCCGGTCCCAGCCGGTGCGAATCTTTAGTGTCACGGGCACGTCAACGGCCCTTACTACGGCCTCGAGAATGCGCGCGACCAGTGCCTCGTCCTGCAGCAACGCCGATCCCGCCATCGCGTTGCACACCTTCTTCGCCGGACATCCCATATTGATGTCGATCATCTGTGCGCCCCGCTCCACGTTAAATTTGGCGGCATTTGCCATCATTTTGGGGTCGGCGCCGGCGATCTGCACGGAGCGAGGCTCCTCTTCGCCCTGGTGGTCCGTCCGGCGCAGGGTCTTTTTGCTGCCCCACAGCAACGAGTTTGACGAGACCATCTCCGATGTCGCCATACCGGCGCCTAGCCGTTTGCACAGCTGCCGGAACGGCCGGTCGGTCACACCGGCCATAGGCGCAAGAAACAGATTATTCTTTAACTTGTACGGACCGATGTGCATTCGTTTTTTGTTGTCCAGC
>JBHHZP010000281.1:0-2976 GCA_046758085.1 Acidiferrobacterales bacterium | reverse complement strand
TCCTTGGCCCTGGCCCGGACGCGCGAGATCCATCTCGCGCCCCTTCGGGCGTGTTCTTCGCCTTCGTGCCTCCCTCGGCTTGAGTAAGGGGGTGAAAAAAACCAAAGACGGTCCACGGATCACGATTCACGGCATTTAGTCCTCAGTCCTGACCTCCCGCTCGGCTTGAGTAAAGGGGCCCAAAAAGTCACCCTTCGCAACATTCTCTGTAACCAAAGGGAACTAGGTGTTCCCTGGAACGAGCTCGATCAGCCGCAAGGCGTCGCGCGGGGCTGCGCCCTCGGCATCGTTATCAAAGTAGACGTGCACGTCGTGTCTCTCCTTGAGCCATCCGCGGGCGCGCCTTGCCCAGTGCGTGAGCGCGGCGGTGCTATAGGCCGAGGCATAGGTGCGCGTGTGCCCGTGTAGGCGGATGTAGACAACATCGGTCGTGACCGTGTCCCACATGGGCCAGTCGGCGGCATCCGACATGCACACGGCAAGCCGGTGCGTGCGAAGACAGTCCGCAACCTCTTCATCGAACCACGAGGGATGACGAAACTCCAACGCATGTCGAGCCTCAGGCCAGTACCGCAGCGCCGTTGCGAAATCGTTCAGCCGGCCCATATTTTTTTTCAGGAAACGCGGCATCTGCCAGACTACGGCCGCCAGCTTGTTGCCTAGGCGGAGCGCGCGCTCGCGTTCCAACTGTATTGAGCGAACGGGATCTGCGAGCTTTTTGTTATGGGTCAAAAACCGGTTGCCCTTGATGGCGAAGCGAAAGTCGCCCGGAGTCTCGTCACGCCAACGCTCGAAGGTGCTTCTTTCCTGGAGCCGATAGAACGTAGCGTTGACCTCGATCCCCGTGAAGCGCTCGGCGCAAAAGCGCAACCAGTCCTTCTGCCGCACACCGCCATAAAAGCTGTCCTTCCAGGTCCTGTAGTTCCATCCACTGGTACCGATGTAGGCTTGCTGGTCCATTCAGTTCACCGGACGCTCGGTGGGACGGCGATCCACCGGATTCGCTTTCCCCGATGGACCGTCAATTAGTTGGCATACTGCACGGGTTGTGGCGAATGTTGAGCCCGACTTGGGCGGGTCCGATGGTTCCGGGGTAAGGCCCGAAGGGGATGGGTAGGATACCCATCCCAAGCGCCGAGACAGGGATGCGTCGTCGCTCGGCCCCCGATACCATCGGGGGAGCCGAAGGCCACGCCCACCGGAGGGCGAAACATCTGCCACAATCCCACCTATCCGTTGCGCGTCCGGTGCCTAACCTTTAACACACACCAGCGGCTTCAACCGCGCCACCTTGCGCGACAGCCCGGCATAATCGGCGGCATCGACGACGGCGCTGACATCCTTGTATGCCCCTGGTGCTTCTTCCGCCACCCCTCGCATCGAACGGCTGCGTATTAGAATTCCGGAGCCCGCGAGGTCATCGACAAGCTTGCGCCCCTGCCACTTGCGCTTGGCCTGATGGCGGCTCATGGCGCGCCCGGCACCGTGGCACGACGAGCTGAACGACAGCGCCTCGCCCTGCTTCGTCCCCACGAGAATGTACGACGCCGTGCCCATGGAGCCGCCAATGAGGACGGGCTGACCGATCTTACGCAACGCCTCGGGTAGGTCGGTATGACCGGGTCCAAATGCGCGCGTGGCCCCTTTGCGATGTACGAACAGGCGGGTCGGCCGGCCGTTGATGGCATGCTCCTCGACCTTGCAGGTGTTATGCGATACGTCATAGAGCGGCGAAAGCCGCGCTTGTGGGAGCACCTTCGAGAACGCCTCGCGTGCCAGATGAGTGATGATCTGGCGATTAGCCAAGGCGCAATTGATGGCGGCGCGCATGGCGCCCAGGTAAGACTGGCCGACCGGGGAGTCAATTGGCGCACAGGCGAGCTCGCGGTCGGGGAGCTCGATGCCAAACTCGCTCGCGCTCATGGCCATTCTTTTCAGGAACTCGGTGCCGAGTTGGTGCCCGAGCCCACGCGAGCCGCAGTGAATGCTCACTACGACATCCCCCGTCGTCAGATTGAACGCGGCTGCGGCCTCGGCATCGTAGATCTCGGTAACCTGTTGCACCTCCAGATAATGGTTGCCGGAACCCAGCGTCCCCATCTCGTCGCGCTGGCGCTTCTTGGCGTGATCGGAAACATCCTCCGGTCTCGCGCCACGCATGCTTCCGTGCTCTTCGATACGCTCGAGATCCTCACGTTGACCGAAGCCGCGTTGGACCGCCCAGGCAGCGCCGCCCGAGAGCATCTTGTCCATCTCTTCGCGCTCCAGGCGAATACGCCCGGTGCTACCAACGCCGGCGGGTATCTTGTGAAACAGGGCATCGGCCAGCGGTTTCTTGACGGCCTCAATATCCTCTCGCTTCAGACCTGTGTGCAGTGTGCGCACACCGCAGGATATGTCGAAGCCCACGCCACCGGCGGAGACCACGCCGCCGCGCTCCGCGTCGAATGCCGCCACGCCGCCAATGGGAAAACCGTAACCCCAGTGTGCATCGGGCATGGCGTAGGACGCGCCCACGATCCCGGGCAGCGCCGCCACATTCGTGACTTGCTCGTAGACCTTATGGTCCATCTCCTTTATCAAGGACTCGCTTGCGTAAATCACCCCGGGCACTCGCATCTTGCCCTGCGGCTCTATACGCCAGGCGAACTCCGACTCGCGTTTCAAAAGGTTAAGGTCCATGAAATGTCCGTGATCCGTGAATCGTAGGTAAGTCGTCGCCTACTGCCGAATATATTAACGGGGTTTCGCCCCCGTACAACAGATGTACTGTGTCGCCTACCGGCAATTATGTACTAACGGGGTTCCGCCCCCGTACGACGGGTTCCTTTCTTTGCGTGCCCAAAGAAAGGAACCGAAAGAAAGGGCACCCCGGACTCTGCGCCCCGCATGGTTACCCCACATGCGGGGTCCCCTCGCTTGGCGCTTGTCTCAGACGGTCCGCGCAAGGGCCATTCCCTGGCCCTGGCCCGGACG
>JBHHZP010000280.1:0-3028 GCA_046758085.1 Acidiferrobacterales bacterium | reverse complement strand
TCTCTGTGTGCTCTGTGGTGAGCTTATGGAGCCCTTACTAACCGTATCTATTCCCATTTTTGGACTGATCCTCTGTGGCTACTTCGCAGGCTACTTCGGTATTCGAGGTGGAGCCGCTGTGGGCGACGGTGACGATTCTGATAGCGGCGCTCCCGACGGACGCCAACTGTTTTGTGCTGGCCCAGCGCTACAATGTATTCGTCGCCCCTACCTCGGCGACGATTCTGCTATCAACGGCGTTATCGGTCGTTACGGTCTCGCTGCTATTGATATTTTTACGTTAAGCTAGAGTCCGTTTGAGGAGGTTTACCCGATGAAAACAGTTTCCAAGCTTACCCTGGATGATGCGCGCATCATTATGGTCGCCGCAGAGAAAAAAGCACGCGAGATCGGTGTCGATATGGACATAGCCATTACCGACGACGCCGGTAATCTTCTGATGTTTCACCGTATGGACAACGCGCGAATTACCAGTATCGACATCGCTATCAGCAAGTCATTTACCGCCGCGGCCGCCCGCAAGTCCACACGCGCCTACGGCGAGACCAGCGGACCGGGTGGGCCCTCTTACGGCATCCATGTGAGCAACCAGGGACGCTTCATGGTGTTCGCCGGCGGCCTGCCGATCCTCGTCGAGAATCAGATCGTCGGCGGCGTGGGCTGCAGCTCCGGCCACCCGGATCAGGATGAAACCGTCGCCCAAGCGGGCATCGATGCGCTTTTAAAGAATTTGCCGAAGTAACCTGTGCGCCTGCACCACTTAGGTCTCATTGTATGCCACATGTATTAAGCAACATACTGGTTATATCCTTGGGGCAAGCGGTGGCGGCCGCTTTCGCTCTGTCTGATATAAAGCGCTGTCGCAGTCGTGGATAATCGCTTTACCGCGCGAGTATCACGGAATCGAGAGCATTGTGTGCCGAGCGTGATTTCTCAGAAAAAGAGGGTGACAGAGTGGGCTAGAGAACGGTGGCGAGTGGCAGGCACGCAATAGGGTCGATGCTATAGGCACGAGGCTCTAGCACTTGATCAATTTCGGCCGGACGACTGTCCCTGGAACTTTGATCCATGAGGTCGACGGTCTTCAAAGTCGAATATGGGGTATCGTCTGGTTTGAGTACGAGCGTTACTCGCGGCTTGAGGCGGCGAACACGGTTTGTGGTTATCACCACCCCCACCTCGCCGGTGTTCAGCTTGACCACGCTACCGATCGGATAGATGCCAATGCACTGGATGAATTGTTCGACAAGATTGCTCTGGAACGCTTTGTTGCGCCATTCGTACAGGTTCCTCAAGGCAATATGCGCGGGGATGGCGGCGTGATAGGCCCGGTCGCTGGTGAGGGCATCGTAGCAATCGACGATACCGCCGATGATTCCGAAGTGCCCGATCTGGTTGCCTTTGAGCCCATCCATATAACCGGAGCCGTCACAGCGCTCATGATGACGTTGGGCGAGTGCGATCGCGCCCCGAGGTATGCCCTTTGCGTTAGCCAGGATCTCTACGCCACGAGGCACATGGCTCTTAATCAGCGCGAACTCTTGTTCCGTCAGAGTTCCGGGTTTGTTCAATATTTCATTGGGAATCTTCATTATGCCGACGTCCTGCAATAAGGCGCCAATGCCGAGGACATTCAGCTGTTCCTTGTCAAGTCCCAAGTGGCGGCCGAAGGCGAGGGCCAGGATACAGACCCGAAGACTGTGCAGCGCGGTATATTCATCCTTGTTCTTAAGTTGGGCAAAGCACAACAGCGCATCAGGATTCCGAATAACGCTCTCTGCCATCTGCGCCACGGCTTTTTTTGCCCCGGGGATGTCTAAGCTTTGCCCGAGGCGGGCGTCCTGCATCAAAGCCTTGATTAGCGTTCCGGTCTCTTCGTAGGTTTGTGTAATGGTTGCGATCTCTTCTTCGAGTGTTGCGCTGTCCTGATAGGTCGGTCTCGCAGCTTTAGCTTGGGGTGCGTTCGTCTTCTTCAGGAGCTCGAGCTCCAACTTTTCTTGCCGCTCGGTGAAAAACAATACCGTTTTGCGGTGGTCGCTGGCGGAGTGAGGCCGATAGTCTAAAGGCGTGCTGGCGACACCTTCCTTTACGTAGACTTCCTTGCAGTAGCGCTTAAGCTCTTCAATTTGCTCTTGCGTGCGAATCTCAAATCCCTGGAATAAGAAGGGGGTCTCACGCCATGGGCGATCGAGATCGCAGACATACATCCCTAGCCGCAGATCCCCAACGGCTATCTTGGTCAGTTTGATTTGGCTCATTCCGTTGCTACTAGCCTGCAAATTAAAATTTTGTGTGCAAATCTTGCGCCAGACGGCGTCAAGCTCAGGCGATGGGCAGGCTAGCGACCGTGCACCGGAAAAAGTCCTTAAATAGCAATAAGTTGGTGAGTTCGCCGGGCGTCTTGGGGGCCACAGCAGTGCCTGTCCCGATAAACGCCGGTGCTGCCACAAGTGTCCGCCCGCGTCACTCCGTTCCTTGAGGCTGCCTACCCCCGTCGCACTTTCTTGTCACGAGAAAAAGGATCAAAGTCTAGCAGTGGACCATTTTGGGCAGACGCAAACCGATCCACTCGGATGCCACGGTGAAGATATCTTCGAGCTTTGTTGGGCAAAGCCGACCGATGAAATTCGGGGCGGGCGTCCGGGCTAATGTTTATTATTTAGGATCGGCCGTCCTGCTGAACTTGCCGTCCGTCAGGCCAGCAATACCGCCGAGCATCCTTGTTCACTCTGAGTCAGAGACAAAGGCGTGCCAAATCCCGCCCACCACCGCTTTTGACTACGCGTCTGCAATGCTTTTGGATAATCTGATAAGTTCCGAACGGACTGACACATCGCAGCACAACGAAGCGCTTTTTGACGGCACAGCTCTTGCTCGACGCCGCCAAGCGTTATACGAAACAGGCACCGAATCGAAAGAGGGTCGAAGCGCACTACTATCCCACAACCAGCCGATGCATGGATCGCGCCTTTGTTTCCGAGACACGCCGTGAATACTTCCGTGTAGGCTCGGTGCCAGCATCCCTGCT
>JBHHZP010000279.1:0-3111 GCA_046758085.1 Acidiferrobacterales bacterium | reverse complement strand
CTCGGTCACGGTGTCCATGGCCGCAGACAGCAGCGGAATATTCAGCTGGATTGCGCGCGTGAGGGGGGTCTGCAAACTGACGTCACGGGGGAGTACCCTGGAGTGAGCGGGCACCAACAGGACGTCATCGAAGGTAAGTGCTTCCTGGATGAGCCGCATGCGCTATTATAGAGATTGAACGCGATCGGGTCCACCGGCCATCGGCAAGCTGCCGTGCCGCGCGGGCCCGGCGTCCGGGGCCAGGTTGACGTCTTCGCCGCGCTCCTTTAGGGTGCGGTCGGGGCGCCATCAAAGATGTCTACAACGGAGTATATTGCCAGATGAAGAAACCTATTATCGTTGTCGCACTGGCCGTTGCACTCGGCGGCTGCGCCTCTGCCGGCAAGGGGCCGTCTGCCTATGACCTGCTCTACTCGCAGGCACAGGACGAAATACGCGTCGCCAAGCAGATGGGTTTTCTCTGGAGCGATACCGAAAATCTTCTGCAACAAAGCAAAGAAGCGCAGGTCCGGGGCGATAAGAAGCAGGCCAAGGCGCTGGCCGAGCAGGCCTTGAAGCAGGCACAGCTCGCCCAGCAGCAGGCCAGGGAGCAGGCCAATCCCGAGGTGGTTTACCCGGCGCTGTAGTGCGCGCCCCGCCAATGTTCAAGAAATCGGGGTTGGGCCCACCGCCCCATAGCGTCACCATCGCCCGATACACGAATCGAGCGTTTGTTGTGCCGAGACCGATGCCGGCAGGAATGCCGGCCACGAGCCTGCAGGAACGCATTAACGGCGAGTCTGGGAAAAATTACCAAGAGCATTAAGTGCGTCCCTTTCGAGGCTCGCCAGTATCAGCGAGCGGTGACTGGTGGATCCCCGCCGCAGCCCCGGGCAAAGCCCCGCAAGGGGGTGCAGACAGGATGTCGCGCCCGAGCGCCGAGCCAGGGGGGAGCCGGACAAAGACGAGTGTCCGGTGGACGCTTGTCCCGGCCAACGGGCTTGCCACGGACGGCAAGCCCCGGGCTTTGATGCCCGCCGTCCGTGGCGTGCCCCCTGCGGGTCGCCTACGGCGGTCCAATTTCGCTCCCGGCGAAATTGTCAAGCGTTGCATGGAGAGCACAGCGATGAAAGGCTCGTCGCGAGGCTCCTGGGCGCGGCCGAGACAGGCGCAACCCCGGAGCCGGGTGCTGACAGCGGCGAGACGCCGTGTGCGAACTATTTTATGCTCCGCGTAGCAAATGCGCGATTCATGTTTGTCCCGCGCAACCCAACGGAAAAGCACCTTCACTCGTGGCAGGTTTCGTGGGCCCACGCCGGGACTTTGCGGGCAGTCGTGGATTGAACCCGGCTTTCCTGCAGCAGTGATCGGGGGTATGTTGTCAATGCTATGAATGACCCCTTGCGCCCCACGGAGCAGCCAAGGCCTGTTCATGACATCTACTCGGTGTCGCGTCTCAATGGGACGGCCAAGCAGATACTGGAGCAAGGGTTCCCGCCTTTTGTGTGGGTCGAAGGCGAAGTCTCCAACGTGGCGCGCCCGGCGTCAGGTCATATTTACTTTTCTCTCAAGGACGATCGGGCGCAAGTGCGGTGTGCGCTATTCCGGCCCCAACTGCGCAGTCTCGACAGCGTCCCGCAAAACGGTATCCAGGTGCTGGTGCGGGCACGTGTAAGTCTGTACGAAGGTCGGGGCGAGTTTCAACTGATCGTCGAGCACCTGGAGGAGGCAGGGGAAGGCGCGTTGCGCCGCGCGCTCGACGCCCTGAAACGCCGGCTCGGCGAAGAAGGGCTGTTCGACATCGCTCACAAGAAGAAGCTGCCGCGCCTGCCGAGGCGAATCGG
The DNA here is from genome assembly GCA_046758085.1 of Acidiferrobacterales bacterium. Classification (GTDB taxonomy): domain Bacteria; phylum Pseudomonadota; class Gammaproteobacteria; order Acidiferrobacterales; family SPGG2; genus VRUB01. The sequence goes on along the minus strand of JBHHZP010000279.1, from coordinate 1,288 downwards.
TTTAATAACCTCTCCCTCCGGCGCTGTTGTGCATGATATCGTCATCACGTTGCGGCGGCGCTTCCCCGCCATTCCGGTATTGCTCTACCCGATCCCGGTGCAGGGTGAAGATGTGGCGCCCCGGATCGCCGCCGCCATACGGCTTGCTTCGCAGCGCCAGGATTGCGATGCACTGATCCTCGCGCGCGGCGGTGGCTCGCTGGAAGACCTGTGGGCATTCAATGAGGAGCCTGTGGCGCGCGCGCTATTCGAGTGCCGCATCCCCATTGTCTGTGGTGTGGGTCACGAGACTGACGTCACCATTGCCGATCTGGTGGCCGATGTGCGCGCCCCGACACCAACGGCGGCCGCGGAGCTGTTGAGCCCCGATCAGCGCGAATGGCGTGGCTACTTCGAGCAAAAGGCCGCCCGCCTGGAACGACTGATACAGGACGCCGTGTCCGCGAGACAGCAAAAACTCGATTGGCTCACGGCACGGCTCGTGCATCCGAAGCAACGCATTGCACTGTCACTGGAGAGGCTGGCCAATCTGGAGCGCCAACTGCAAAGCGCGTTGATGGCGCGGCTGGGCATGGCCTCCAATCGTTGCCTGGAGTTGAGCGCGCGGCTTGACCGGCTCTCGCCGCAGGCGCGCATAGACGCGCTGGGTATACGTTTCGAGCATTGCATTGGTCGATTATTGGCTGCCATGCGACACGCGCTGGAACGCCAACAGCAGCGGTTGCGGCGGGCCGCCCAAAGCCTGAATAACCTGAGTCCCTTGTCCACGCTCGAACGCGGTTACGCCATCGTCGAGAAATCGGCCACAAAACAGATTATCCGAAATGCGCACGACGTGCGCACCGGCGAGCACGTCGACGCTCGGCTGGCATATGGCCGCTTGCACTGTGTAGTCAAAGACGTGTTGGAAGACGACTAAGCGAAGTGTTGTCGTGTCGCCTAACCGCTTCCTCGCGGGTCGCGGCGAGCTTAAGGGAAAATCGTTAAAGCAGTTCTTTGCGTCTTAGCGTCTTTGCGTTGGAAGATTTATTGTGGGAGTCTTTGCGAGCTTAGCGATCTTTGCGGTGAGTTCGTGCAATTTGCGGGTTAAATTCCCCTTTCTCTACCCTTTAAGCTATCGAACGCTCCAGAGCTTAACCGTCTGATCGCGGCTCGCTGAGGCCAGCGCGGCGCCATCGGGGGAGAAGGCCAAGCCCTGCACAAAACCGCGGTGTCCGCGCAGCGTCGCCGCCACGCGCGCTGTGTCCGGGTGCCAGAGCTTGATCACATTGCCACCGCCGCCGGTCGC
>JBHHZP010000278.1:0-3130 GCA_046758085.1 Acidiferrobacterales bacterium | reverse complement strand
ATCGAAGGCAACCAGCGCGCGGTTAAAGATGAGCGAAAGAAACCAGATGGAACCAAAGAGCAGCGCATCGTCATGCGCTATGACTACTACATGGCAGGGCCGGAAGAAAATGAAAATGGCGCCACGCCGAACAGGATCCATCAGGCGAGCATGGAGGCGGGCGAGCGCTGGATTCTCAATGATGTCGCCGGCAATCCCATTCGCGCCTGGGACAGCCGGGGACACGAATTCCGCACCGCCTACGATCAACTGCGCCGGCCTATCGAATCCCGCATGAGCGAAGGCGCGGGGCCAGAATTGCTGGTCGGACGCACCGTCTATGGCGAAACCCGGCCCACCCCGGAGGCTCATAATTTACGCGGGCAGGTGGTTCAACTCTTCGATCAGGCCGGCGTGGTCACCACCGACCCGTATGATTTCAAAGGCAACCTGCTCAGCAGCCGGCGTCAGCTTGCGCAGGAGTACAAAACAACCCTGAACTGGTCAGCCACCGTGCCGCTGGAAGCGGCGACCTACACCAGCCGCACCACGTATGATGCACTCAATCGCCCTGTTTCATCAATCTCTCCCGACGGTAGTATCTACCTGCCGACATTCAACGAAGCCAACCTGCTGGAGCGGGTGGACGCCAACCTTCGAGGTGCGATGGATGCTGTCGGCCAGCCGGTGTGGACGCCCTTCGTTACCAACATCGACTACGACGCCAAGGGCCAACGCACGTTGATCGAGTATGGCAATGTGGTTCAGACGAAGTACGAATATGATCCAAAGACGTTTCGTTTGACGCACCTGCTCACCAAACGGGACGCCGCAGCGTTTCCCAATGACTGTCCAAATCCACCGCCGACCAACTGGCCCGGCTGCCAGGTGCAGAACCTGCACTACACCTACGACCCGGTGGGCAACATCAGCCACATCCGCGACGACGCCCAACAGACGATCTACTTCAAGAACAAGCGCGTCGAACCGAGCGCCGAGTACACCTACGATGCCATCTACCGGCTCATCCAAGCCACTGGCCGTGAGCACTTGGGGCAAGGTGGAACGCCAATCCCGCATTCACACAACGATGCCGAGCGTACTGGCCTGCTGACCGCAGATGCAGCAGGCCGTTTCAGTCCAAGCGATGGCAATGCGATGGGCCGTTACTGCGAGAAATACGTTTACGACGCAGTCGGCAACTTCTTGCAGATGAGCCACCATCGCTCGTGTCCCGACATTCCTTCGTGGACGCGCATCTACACCTACGACGAAGCCAGCCTGATCGAACCGGCCAAGCAGAGCAACCGCCTCAGTAGCACCGCCCTCGGCAACAACAACCCCTCCCCCGACCGCTACGTCCACGACGCCCACGGCAACATGACCCGCATGCCCCACCTGGGCGGCGCGCATCCCACCCCCAACCTGCACTGGGACCACAAAGACCAACTCCGCCAGGCCGACCTGGGCGGCGGCGGCACAGCCTATTACACCTACGACAGCGCCGGCCAGCGCGTGCGCAAGGTGATTGAATCGCAAAACGGTAGCCTGAAAAGTGAACGAATCTATCTGAGTGGGTTTGAGATATATAAACAGCATTCGGGAATACATGCTGGCCTGGAGCGCGAGACGCTGCACATCATGGACGGCCAGCAGCGTATCGCACTGGTGGAAACCCGCACGCAAGGTACCGACCCCGCGCCAGCGCAGCTCATCCGCTACCAGTTCGGTAACCACCTCGGCTCAGCCAGCATGGAGCTGGACGACCAGGCACATATCATCTCCTATGAGGAATACACCCCCTACGGCAGCACGTCCTATCAGGCCGTTCGCAACCAGACCGAAACCCCCAAGCGCTACCGATACACGGGGAAGGAGCGAGATGAGGAGAATGGGCTTTATTACTATGGTGCACGGTATTATGCGGCGTGGTTGGGGAGGTGGACCATCGCTGACCCCGTGGGTCTAGCGGATGGAACGAACGTCTACAGCTTTACGAACGACTCTCCCGCCAGCAACATCGATAGGTCTGGCTACGGGACCACTTCATCAGGAGGCGCCGAAGAAGAAACTCATCCCACTATTCAAGACATCACAAAGTATCAAAAGTCCGGGTCCGCGGTTGTCGCTGCACCAAGACAGATTGGCCGGAAACGCAATATCCGACGAATCATTGGGGTCGTCCTGCATATTACCAGAGGGGGCCCCGCTAGGAACGCCATTAGACAAGTCACAGATGAGGATCGCAGGACACGTGCTAGCTTTCACACAGTTATAGATCGAACCGGCAAGCCTACTCATGTAGTGCCGTACGAGTACGCGTCGTTTCACGCTGGTGGAGCGTTCGAAGTGCTGTTAGAGACCAGAAAGGGAGCTTTCAAGGGAAAAACTATTCGATCCATTAATAGCCGCACTATCGGAATTGAAATCGCGAATTACGGCCCGCTCGTGAAGGTCGGTGATCGAACATTCAAGCTTAAAGAGAAGCAATTGGATCCCGAAACCGGTAATCGTATCCCGCTTGATACTCCTATTCTGGGTCAGGATTTGACGGGCAAAGATATTGAGCTTGTCGATACAGGACAGAAGAAAAGAGTGGATGTCGGGGAAGGACGAACAGAGACATTACGGGTCTATCACGAGAAGATTACGGATGCGCAGTATGAAACGCTGGTCCAGGAGCTAATCGCGATTTCGAAGCTTGAAATACCGTTGAACCTCATCGGCCATCGGCATCTGTCCGAGAAATCGTTGAAGCCGGATCCACCGTGGCGTCCTTTTCTGCAGCGGCTTGAAAATGATGAGCAGCTCAAAAACCGCGGTGTAGTCACCTATCCTGATCCTTTATCGATCCAGGACGCTTGGGGATTCGACTAAACCCCATATGGTCACAAGAACGATCATTGGGGTCAGCCGCGATTGAAACTAGCAGCGCTTCAATCGGAAAGGGTAAGGCATTAGGTAAGGGTGCGCTATGAACGAACCCGATCGTAAATTTCGGCCGTTGAGGTCTCCAAGATCTATGAGCCAGAATTGTTTAAAGGCAGGAGCGATCAACGGTCAGTTGTCATGAGTAAACACGAACTGTTCTATTTTCCATACGGGTATTTCGAAGGCGGGCAAACGCCGCTCTTGAAAATGGCGGCGCTCT
>JBHHZP010000277.1:0-3193 GCA_046758085.1 Acidiferrobacterales bacterium | reverse complement strand
CGGATTTTCTTCCTGCCGATATCGGACGCGGAAATCGTCGACGCATGGGATGTGGCCGGCCTGCGCGGCACGGGAAGTCATCAGTTCCGAATAGACAAGCTCTTCGTCCCTGCGGCACGCAGCGCCTCCACCTCGGCCACCTCGGGGGAGCCTGGACCGCTGTATGCGATTTCTCTCGGGCTGAAGTTCGCGTGCGGTTTCGCCTCGGTCGCCCTCGGTGTCGCGCGTGGTGCAGTAGACTTCGCCGAGGATCTATCCACTGGCAAGATTCGGCGCTTCTCCGACAGGCTGCTCAAGGACGAAGCCTGGGTGCAGGAGCAGATCGGGCGTGCCGAGGCATTGTGGTACGCGGCGGATACGTTCCTGCACACCACCGTGGAAACCGTATGGTCGTCGGTCAAAGCCCATGGGGCGATCAGCGCTGACGAGCGCATCATGCTGCGCATGGCGGCCACGCACACCATCCGTCAGGCGGCAGAGGTGGTGGATCTCGCGTACAACGTCTGCGGCACCGACGGCATTTTCCGGAATCGCGAGATTCAGCGGCGCTTTCAGGACATACACGTCATCACTCAGCACGCGCAGGGAAGGACGGCGGTCTACGAATACCTCGGCCGTCATTTCCTCGGCTTCCCGTTCAAGCCGAGCAGCATGAATTAGGCGCGTGACGCAGGCCGGCTCCGGCTTTTCAGCTTCCTAGGTAACTTACGCTGGTTGAAGCTTCGCAAGTGCCCCGTTTCGTCGCTACGGTCACATACCCAACGCCGGGCGGGGAGCCAGGGATTCGTCTAGACCGAAGTTCCCCAGTTAGTTAACGCGATTTCTCCCCTAATGTCTTGATTGACAAGGGATTGGTGCGTCCGGCCTCAATCAAGTAGTTCCCATGTAAAGGATAAGATCGCGTGACTTCTGAGTAGTATATACTTGATATAGTCGGCATATTGGGTGATAATATGTTCCCATGTATATCGAAACCGTCCCCAATCGCAACTCACCCCCAGCCGTGCTCTTGCGCGAAGGACACCGGCGTGGCACTAAAGTCATCAAGCGTACCATTGCCAATCTTTCCAGCTGGCCCAAAGCGAAAGTCGATACCCTCCGCAAACTGCTCAAGGATGAGCCGCTGGTCTCGCCCAACCAAGTTTTCAAGATCGAACGTAGCTGGCCCCATGGCCACGTCGAAGCCGTCCTCGAAACCATTCAGCGCCTCGGTCTCGATCGCATGATCGCTGCCAAACGCTGTCCTGAGCGCGATTTAGTGATGGCAATGATCATTGAGCGCTTGATTCAGCCGGGATCAAAACTGGCCGCTGCCAGAACCTGGGATACCACCACCTTGGCACAACTGTTGGACCTCGATGGTTACGATGAAGAAGACCTTTACGCTGCCATGGACTGGCTATACCAACGTCAGCATCGTATCGAAAAGAAGCTTGCCAACCGCCACCTCAGCAACGGTGACCAAGTACTCTATGATGTCAGCAGCAGCTACTACGAAGGACGCCATTGTTCGCTCGCGGACTTCGGTCATAATCGCGACCAAAAGAAAGCCAAGCGCATCGTCGTCTACGGGATGTTATGTGATGTCGAGGGACGGCCTATAGCGGTTCAGGTGTATCCCGGTAATACCGGTGATCCGAGCACCGTACCCGATCAGGTAAGTACGCTACGTGACCGCTTTGCACTCACGCAGGTGACCTTGGTGGGTGATCGCGGCATGCTGACACAGGCACAGATTCAGGCGCTTAAGGACTATCCTGGTATCGGCTGGATCTCAGCGTGTCGCAATCGTGTGGTCCGTGACTTGGTGGCCGAGAAGCATCTGCAATTGTCGCTGTTTGACAGCCGTAACTTAGCTGAGATTCAGTCGCCGGACTTTCCCGGGGAACGGTTGATTGCTTGTTTCAATCCCCTATTAGCTGAAGAACGTCAGCGCAAACGCGAAGCGTTGCTGACCGCAACGGAACAGGCACTGGCGAAGATCCAGCGACAGGTACAACGCCGCACCAAGACGCCGCTGAGTGCGGTTGAGATTGGTGAAAAAGTCGGCCGGGTGATTCACCAGCACAAGATGGCCAAGCACTTTGAGCTGACCATCAATGACAGTCAGTTTGAGTATCAGCGACGCCAGGATGAGATTGACCGAGAAATCGAATTGGATGGTATCTATGTCATCCGCACCAGTGAACCAGCGGCGAAGTTATCCGCAGACGATGCAGTGCGCAGCTATAAGAACCTAGCACGGGTAGAACAGGTATTTCGGACCATCAAAGGTGTCGAGATTCGGGTTCGCCCGATCCACCATCGCCTTGAGGAACGGGTTCGTAGTCACATCTTCATCTGTCTGCTGGCCTACTACGTTGAATGGCACATGCGACAGGTTCTAGCGCCTTTGCTTTTTGATGACGAGACCGTCGTTGACGATCGAACACAACGTGACCCAGTCGCGACGGTGCAGCCAACAGCGCGGGCAAAACAGAAAAAGAGACAGCGCACGACCGACGATGGCTTGCCAATACACAGCTTTACCACCCTATTGCGAGAGCTGGCGACCATCTGTCGGGTGAGATGTCGAGTCGAGGGCACTGACATGCCCCCGATATACCAACACCCAGAACCCACGCCATTGCAGCGCAAGGTCAGAGACTTACTGCGAGTGTTCCCAGGTTAGGGAATTCCAGAATCTCGTTTTTCCATTAAGCTTCAGCTACTTACACTGACAACCATCAAGGAACTTCGGGCTAGATCAGACCGCGCCTTGGGCGCCTACTACCGGAGCTACAACCAGCGTAAGTTACTTAGGAAGTTGTAGCCGGGCTGCGGGTCCGGGTCTGGGCGATCAGGGCGAGGTGGGGTAGAGAGGCGGCAGCACCTCATCGGCGGCGGTGGAGCGCGCACGGCGCGCTCGCTGGCGGAGCCCCTCGACCCACTCGATCAGGCGCCGACCCTGCCACTCGCTCGGCGCCGCATCGCGCGCGTAGAGCCGGGTGAGAAGATCCTCCAGCGCATCGGTCCCCGGCTCCCGCTGCAGGGCCACGGTGGCGGGCGGGACCCGGCCGGCGTAGCGCCCGTGGTAGTCCTCGGGGACCACGAGCGGGAAGTGGGGCGCGAAGTACCCCGCGGTCAGGAGGAAAGGGCCCTCGCCGGGCCGTCTGGCGGCGAGCGCCTGCCCTTGTGCGCTACCGGTCAGCGC
>JBHHZP010000276.1:0-3194 GCA_046758085.1 Acidiferrobacterales bacterium | reverse complement strand
CGCGGTGAGCCTGGCATCGGCAAAACACGACTCGTCGAGGAATTCGCGGGCATCGCTGCAGAGAAAGGCGTATTGATACACCGTGGGCTCGTGCTTCCTTTCGGTGTGGGCAAAGGCCAGGATGCCATCCGTTCTCTCGTGAGGAGTCTGCTCGGCATACCGGTAGAAAGCGGCAAGGCTGAGCGAGAACGGGCAGCGGGCATAGCAATCAACAATGGCCGCCTCGGGCCCGACCAGGCGGTCTTCCTCAACGACCTGCTGGACCTCCTCCAGCCCACAGAGCTACGGGCACTTTACGACGCCATGGATAACACCACGCGCAATGAGGGCAAGCGGGCGGTGGTGTCGGCCCTGGTGACCGCAACCAGCAGCAGCCGGCCAGTGCTCGCCATCGTTGAGGACGTCCACTGGGCCGACGTGATCACCTTGGCGCACCTGGCCGCTCTCACAAGGACGGTGGCTGAGTGTCCGGCACTGCTCGTGATGACTTCACGCATAGAGGGCGACCCACTCGACCAGACATGGCGGAGCCGCACTGAGGGCAGCCCCTTCATCACCATCGACCTGGGCCCACTGAGGAAGCAAGACTCGATTGCGCTCATCTCCGCGTTTATCGATGCCACCGACCCTTTGGCCGAGAGTTGTCTTGAACGGGCAGCCGGCAATCCATTGTTTCTGGAGCAACTCCTGCGCACCGCGCAAGAGGGATCGGCCGCGAGTCTGCCGGATTCCATCCAGAGTCTGGTGCTGGCCCGGATGGACCGACTCGAACCTGACGACAAAAAAGCGCTGCAGGCGGCCGCTGTCATCGGGCAGCGTTTTCACGCCGATGCGCTCAGCCAGCTCCTTGGGACGAGCAACTACGACTGCGGTGAATTGGCTAACCACAACCTGATACGGCCTGAAGGGGACGGTTATCTGTTTGCCCACGCCCTCATTCAAGAGGGCATATATGGCTCACTTCTCAAACATCAACGTCACGAGCTACACCGGAGGGCGGCCGAGTGGTATGCGGGCGATGATGCCGTACTGCACGCCGAACATCTGGCGAGCGCCGATGATGACAATGCACCAAGGGCTTTTCTCGAAGCCGCTCGCGAACAGACTAAGCATTACCGCTTTGAGCGGGCGCTCGACTTGACGGTACGCGGACTGGCGCTTGTAACAGAACAATCAGACCAACACAGCCTGAGCTGCCTAAAGGGTGAACTGCTACGCGACCTCGCAGACATTCAATCCTCGATAACCGCTTATCAAGAGGCCCTCGAGAAGGCAGTTGACGATGTGCAGCGTTCCGATGCTTGGATGGGCATCGCCGCCGGCATGAGGGTGACGGGGGATCAGGAGGAAGGGCTTGTGCTGCTTGACAGGGCCGAGGCCGTGGCGACGAGCCACGACGATAACTCGACGTTGACGAAACTCCATCATCTTCGCGGCAACTTGTACTTTCCCTTAGGAAGAACCGGCGACTGTTACGAACAACACCGGCTTGCGCTGCACTTCGCCAAGCAAAGTGAATCCGTCGAGGATGAGGCGAGAGCATTCGGTGGACTAGGGGATGCAGAGTACGCCCGCGGTCGGATGAGAACGGCACACGGCCATTACAGTCGTTGTATAGACCTCTCCCGCAAACACGGGTTCGGCCGCATCGAAGTGGCCCACCTTGGTCAACGCGGTTTCACTCGCCTCTACTCAGGTGATTGGCGCGGCGCAAAGGCTGAAGGCCTTGCAGCGGTTGAAGCGGCCGCCAAGGTCGGTGACCGCCGCGTAGAGATGAATGCTATGGGGTGTGTACTCCACACAGTCGTTGACCTGGGTGAGTACGACCTGCTTGAAGCAGATGCAGAGCAGCAACTGGCCCTGGCCCGAACGCTTGGCGCCCGCGCATGGGAGCCGCTCGCGCTTGCATGGAAGGCTATTGGTTTGGGGGCCAAGGGGCGTCAGTCCGAGGCTCGAGAAGTATTGATGCAGGCGGCCTCCATCACTCGCGAGGTAGGCCGTGCATTTAATGCGGGACGGGTATTCGGTGCTTTGGCTTGGGTGATGGCTAGCGACGCTGCCGTTCGGGAAGCTGCGTTAGACGAAGGAGAAACGGCTCTCCGCGAAGGCTCGGTAAGTCACAACTATTTCTGGTTCTATCGCTTCGCAATGGATGCGCTACTTAGCGTCAACGACTGGGCTCGGGTCGAGAGATACGCTGCAGCGCTCGAAGACTACACTCGCGATGAACCATTAGGGTGGACCGACTTCTACATCGCCCGTGGTCGTGCTCTCGCCGCCTTTGGACGAGGCAAGCGTGACGATGCAACAATAAAGGAGATTCAAAGGTTGCGAGATGAAGCTAACCGCGTTGGTCTCAAGTCTGCGTTGCCGGCTTTCGAGGAAGCACTCTCAAAGACGTGAAGCGTTATCGTTCGGCTTGCGGGCTAAGAGCGGACGTTAAAACGGTCAATTTCCCTACGCAACGACCGGCCGCTTCTGGCCGAAAGCGGACCTCCGGGTAATCGCTTTGTGTGCAGGCGCCAGACTGCTCTGCCGTGGCACACTCATGGTGCACTCGGTAGCAAAAAACCACAGTTATGCACAACAAGCCACAACACGACGAGATGACTTAACACCTTGAATCACTTGTTGTTGCCTATCGCTGTTTGTTGTAGTTTGTCGGCGGCGGGGGATTTGTAATCAGACGGTCTAGTGGCGGCACCGTCATGATTTGTCGATCCTTATGCGCAAGCAACATTAAGATGGCGTCGACACATTTCTCCCAAAACGCCGTTTCGTGCTCGCCGGACCCATAGTGCCTGCCGGCTGGCCGCCGAGATCGTGATGACTATGTTGATGGCCGGTCATGACGTCATCCACACGCTATTAACATCCATATTCCAGGCAGTTTAACCACTGGCATATGTTAGGGTGGTCACGCTAGTATTCCAGTGTCGTTATCAGGTGGGATATTCCGTTGACACCTATCAATATCATGGTGACGCGCCATGCGGCGTTCTACAGTCCTTTGATCTCGGCGATTACGGCTGGTTTTTTGGAACAAGAAGGCCTGGCACCGACCTACGCGATCGCGACGCCACAAAGATCTGTGGTGGGCGGTATCCGTGATGGCTCGATCCACCTCGGCCAGTCCGCAGTATCGTCAAGCTGGGGTCTGTTGGAACGAGGTGGGTCTACCGATATCGTACATT
>JBHHZP010000275.1:0-3221 GCA_046758085.1 Acidiferrobacterales bacterium | reverse complement strand
AGACACCGGGTTACAGTCGCACTCGCCGTGACGTGCATTGCCCTTTTGGCGTCTTTCCTGGGGCAGCCTTATTCCACAAGCGTCTGGGCGCACGATCGATCCCAAAGCAATCCATCCCTACAATCGACCAATCGCGGGCCGTTCTCGCTCATCGACCACAACGGTCGGCCCGTTACGGACGAGGACTTCCTCGGAAAATTCATGCTCGTCTATTTCGGCTACACGCACTGTCCCGACGTTTGCCCCATCGACCTGCAAGTCATGGTCCAAGCGATCAAACTTCTGGGTGAGAAGAGTGAGACGGTACAGCCGGTTTTCATCACCGTCGATCCGGAGCGCGATACCGTGGAAGTGATGGCCGATTATGTGGGTCGTTTGCATCCGCGGCTAATCGGTCTTACAGGCACGCGCGAACAGGTGGCTGCGGCAGCCAGCACCTACCGGGTGCGCCGAATGAAGTTCTTTCCCTTGGTGCTCGGTGACGACGACAAAGGCCAAAGCGGAGCGACCCATGATAATTCCCGCTACGTCGTGGACCACACCGCCTCGTTCTACCTCATCGGCCCGGACGGTGGTGGGCTGGCCCGCTACGCACACGGCATAACGGCTAAGGATATGGCGGAAGACATTCAACAATTCATTGATGGTCTGTCACAGCGGGGAAGACAAAAATGAAACCTGAAACACGACAGATGCTACAAAATGCGGAAACCTCCTTTATTCGAGATCCGTTCTCCACTCTTTGGCCCTGGCCTCACGGGCTATGTCGCCGTGTCGGCGGGGTGGACCCTTGCCGTCGGCCCGCGGATCTAGTAGTCGATGGCACCACCTCGAAACAAGGGGATCAAGGAATGAGTCTGAGCAAGATTCTTGCCTTGGGTTTCGGCTTTACATTGCTTACGGGCGTCGCCGCACCGGCGATTGCTCACTCATTGAAGTATGTTGAAGACCAGCTCCAGGAAGAAGAACGCTATGCACAGTTGACGAACAAGGAGGCACCCAAGTTCGTACTGGAAGACGCCGATGGCCGAAAGATCAGTCTCGATGCGTTTAAAGACAAGGTGGTGGTCCTCAACTTCATCTATGCGCGCTGCAAGGAGGCGTGCCCGCTTCACAGCGCTTGGATCGCGCACATCCAGCAGCAGGTCAACCAGACACCGATGCGAGACCAGGTGCAGTTTGTCTCGATTGCGACGGATACCGAAGATGCTAAGACGACCGCGGGCTTCATGCGCTCGCACGCCGGCAAATATGAGCTCGACCCGCTTAACTGGGTGTTTCTTTTTCGCGGCGGCGGCCCGCCCGACACAACCATAAGGCTGGCCGAACGCTATGGTCTCAAGTTCATGCCCACCGGCGATGGCGAGCAGATACACGCTGTAGTAACGCACGTGATCGACCAGAATGGCATGTTGCGCGCGCGCTATCACGGACTCAAGTTCAATCCTACGAACCTTATTGTTCACCTTGCGGCCCTGTTGCAGGGTGACCATGAGCACAGCGCGAAATCCGGTGCGAGCGCGCGCGTCGGTCGCGCTGAATCCTTCGGTTGGAGCATGTTCGGCGGACTGAGCTGGTTCGAGATAGCAAGTGGGCTGGCGGGATTCAGCCTGATGATGCTTGCCGCCGTAGCGTTCTATCGAATCTCGCGAAGGTGATCCACGTGAGCGGTCCGGACAAGAAAGTACAAGTGGTCATCTCGCGGGATAGAGAACACACGGGCAATGGGAATAGGTACGGATGGTTTTCTGTCCTGGTCCCTTACGTTTCGTTCGTCGCCGTCATCAGCCTTGCGTGGGAAATCCTCCAGCTGCCGTTTTACACGATCTGGAGGGAAGGAAGCGCATCGGAAATCGCCTTTGCCGTGGCGCACTGCACGATTGGCGATTTGTTAATTGCGCTTTCGGCGTTAGTCGTGGCGCTAATACTTGCCCGGGATGCCATATGGCCAAAGGGCAGTTACGCGAGGGTAGCAATGATGACGGTAATATTTGGAGTCTTGTACACGGTCTTCAGCGAATGGGTGAACGTAGAGCTTAGGCAAGGGTGGGCCTATTCGGATCTAATGCCCGTGATACCGATTATCGGAACGGGCCTGTCACCGGTTGCGCAGTGGCTTGTGATACCGTTGGCCGGGATCTGGTGGGTCAGGCGACGCACAGTTTCAGTAAACTACAAAGTGAGGGAGTCTGCATAATGGCAAAACGTATTCGATCGTTGCTGGGTTGGCCGTCATTGCTGTTAGTGCTTGTCAGCGCAGTCGCGATGGTGTCGAGTCAGGCGGAGACCCTGCCTGTTTCCGAGTTGGGCCAGTCGACCCACTTCCACGGGATCGCGGTCGACCGGAAAGATTCGTCGCGGATTTACCTCGCCACGCACCACGGGTTCTTCGTGGTCACCACGGACGGGATAGCGACACGCGTATCGGATAACAAGAATGACTTCATGGGCTTCACGCCACACCCCACCGATGCCTCGGTGCTGTATGCGAGTGGCCATCCCGCGGGTGGCGGTAACATGGGTTTCATTGTGTCCACCGACGGCGGGCAAACATGGCAACAGCGCGCCAAGGGTGTGCGCGGACCGGTGGACTTTCACCAGATGGATGTCAGCAAGGCAGACCCCAATACCATCTATGGCGTATTCGGTGGCCTGCAGGTCAGCCGCGACAGTGGGCGCACCTGGAAGCTGATCGCCAAGATGCCTGATGGGTTGATCGATATGGCGGCCTCAGCGAAGTTCAACCGCCTGTATGCGGCAACCAGACAGGGGCTGCTTATTACCCACGACCAGGGCAAGACCTGGCAGCCTGCCTACATGTCGGGCCGGCCGGCGACGATGGTGCAGACCACAAAGGCCGGCGATGTTTATGCGTTTGTCGTCGGTGTGGGGTTGATACGAGGCACGGAGCCGACGTTGCGCTGGCGAGTTCTAGCCGCTCAATTTGGCGATCAGTTTCTGATGCATCTGGCAGCGGATCCAAGAAACAAAGACAACCTCTATACGGTCACACAGAAGGGCAAGCTGTTGACGAGTAAGGACGGAGGCCGTACCTGGGCAATGCTTGGGACGAAGTGAAGGGCGCCGGGGTTTTTGGCTGGTAAGCTGTACTTCCTTAGCTCCCGCTTCAGATAAGTAATCGTGGACAGCACCCGCCGCGGGCCCGATGCTCCCGGTGCCGCTGTCGCGATCGCACGGTTCCCCTTAACAGCGTAGAGGTA
>JBHHZP010000274.1:0-3245 GCA_046758085.1 Acidiferrobacterales bacterium | reverse complement strand
ACATCGGCATAGAGGATCGCGGTAAGCTTTCTCTCCAAGGGCTTGGGTTCCATGGCAATCCCCCCCTTGGGCTGTCTGGAAGGGTGACCATATTACACCTCCAGTCGCAATCACGACACAGCCTTCTGCGCATTGGCGGGGCGGTCAAATCTAGGCTGCTGAATTGTGAGAAAGTGGACGGAACCGTTCGTCTAGCGGCGCTCTGGCTGGGAATCAGTAGGTCGGGGCGACCACCTGATGAGAGACCAGGGGGTCAGCGGCGCCTGCGGCACAACACTCCCTTTCTAGAGATTGTCCGGAGGTCCGCTTACGGCCAAGAGTGGAAATCGAAACAGTTGGCAGGGGCTTCTGCGTTCGGATCGCTAAGCGGAAAGTCGCGCTCCGCGAGCTCGACCGCTGCTTGTGACACGAAGCAGAAGTTGATAAGGCTGGACACCTACCTGAATAAGTGCCAATACTGAAATTTCTGGCGTCTCCGGAAAATGAAGAGGGTTCGTTATGTGCTCGCTGAGATCTCGACTTCCAACTCCACTACCGCGCTGTCAGCGCACAAAGAACTCTCTGCATTATTTCGGTACATCCTGGGATGGTCAAGCCAAGCGGCCCCGATACCGACTCAAGTCAGCCTGGAATTGGCTTGGACAGTTATTCGCCAAGGGGAGCGACGTCGACGATCACCCGTTTGTCGGCGTCTATGGTGAAACGCACGTTATCGCCCGGCTTGAGTCCCCGCAGCAATGTCGCGGGAGTGACCATGAAGCTCATTTCCACCATAGGCGCCATGAAGTCTTTGATCTCCTCGTGGGTAAGAATTAGTCGGCTCTTCCGTGGCTCAACGGCGACGATGACACCCACGCCTTCGAAGAGACGCTTCGCCGCGACCACCTCGTCGGCGGGTAACGCCGGCGACTTCTTGCCACCCTTGCCGACGATCAATGTACCCAGCATCCCAAGCTGCTCATGGGTTGGCACGTGGCAGTGGAATTCCAGGGTGACATCTTCATCGGGTGTCACAAAACGAAGGCTCTTCAGCCCAGGCCCTGTGAACTCCAGTGTGAACATGGGGTTGAGGCCTGGCAGCATCAGAGCGTGCCGCACTGCGTCGGTGTTTTCCAGAACGACCTCCAGCTGCTCGCATCGCTCCGCTCGAATCTCTCGGGGCTCGAAAGCAAACACTTCGCCTTCGCGCGCAAACTTGATTCCCCCCTTCATCTCAATACGGCGAAAACCGCGCGGTTGCTTGCATGAGGTCGCCACGATCCGATGTTGCTCCAGCGGATCCTCCGGAACGAAGGCGGTCTCAATCTCGGTGAATGTCCAAGCAGAGCCCGACACGGCCATAGCCAAAGCAGCAGCCGAGATGCCAGCAAACAACGTTCCCTTCATAATTACGTCCTTCGGTAGCTTCTTACTCGGCCGCGCGAACCGGATAGGTGAATGTGCCGCCCACTGGATCTTCCTCCGGCCAGCCGTATTCGTAATCCTTGACTGTCGTATTGAATATCGCCGGGTCAAAGACCGGGATGTGACCGAGGTAGTACTCGGGGTCGAAGAAACGGTCGAGGCTGGTAGCAACTTTGGGGAGCCCATCTTCACCCATAAACCCCTCGTAGACGATCGCGGTGATGTCTCCGCCGGGGCTGATCCCTTTGTTGGTGACGGTGTGTTCCGCGTGGTCGTGCATGATCCACACCCCGGGTCCCGAGGCATAGACGTCATCGCTCCCCGGCCTGAGCTCCAGGTCGATGCGCTGGGCGGCGCCGACGTCAAAAACATCACGAGTGTAGCGCATGCCGGCAGGCACCGGATATCCATCAAGGTGGGTCAGGGTCGGGTGATGGCCATGGGTATGGAGTTTCATCGGTCGGGCGCCGGCATTGAGGATGCGCAGTTTGACCCGTCGCCCCGATTTCACCTCGATCGGCGTATCCCGCAGGGTGAAGGGGAAGGAACGGCCGTTCAGCAGAAAGATATTCGGCTGGCGCTGGGTCGAATCGTACTCCCGGTGCATGCGCTTCTCAATTTCACGCGGGTCCTTGTACGCCGCCGGGATTCGGTTTAGCCGCGCGTCGATATCCATGTACACCAGGGAGTACTCGCGATTGTACCCCTCTTCCAAGGTCGCCTTGGCGAGATCTGGCATGCGCCCCGCGCCGGGGACGAGGTGAGTGAAAATGTTGTTCGGCCGGTTGGGCTCGATGACAAGCATCCCTACCAGGCCCATCAACACGTGAACGTCGGGCTGTACGTGGCAGTGATAGAAGAACGTGCCGGGGTTTTTCGCCGTGAACTCGTAGCTAAAAGACTTACCGGGCCTGACCGCCGCCTGGGTGATGTCGGGCACCCCGTCCATGGCATTCGGGTGGATGGTCCCGTGGGGGTGAATCGTGTGGGGAAAGTAGTGCGTGTTCTGTAGGATGATCCGCACCCGGTCGCCCTCCTCGACGCGGATGGTGGGGCTCGGCACGCGGGCAACTGGAGTCATGCCCTGCCCCTCAGGCGCGAACACCCAGAATTTCACGAACTCCCCAGGGTAGACTTCCTCCGCGACCTCGATCACTTCCAGGCGAATCGTAATTTCATCAGGATCACCGTCGCCGTCGAGGTCGCGGCCCAGCACCATGGCCTCCTCGGAAGTGCCTGGGATGCGGGCTTCCTTCCAGTGATCCGACGCATTTACGGCGGAGGGGAATGCCCCGATCACCCACGCGAAACCAACAGCCGCGGAGAGATATATCTTCAATCCAAACATCTGCCTCCCCTTGTCCTGATCAACGTACCAACTGTGTGTAACGAGGGTTCATCTGATCGCTGGGCATTTTTTTGATGCTTTCCATCTGCCCAAGGACAACGCCAAAAGACCACGAACCCAGCCCGAGCCGCATGCCCGCGGCGCCGCAGACGTGTGCCCCGAGGACGACGATATCCTTAAGGGTCACAGGCGGCAGGACGATGCGCCAGCATCCCCCAGCACTTCTTCAGGGTCTCACGTGCCCGCTTGGCTTTCGCACGCGGCCGATTCTTACTTCTGCATCATTTTGAAGTGCAGCATGTCGGCGGCCCTGGCGTATCCGAGCGCCGCGTCGGCCTTGGCGATGGCCCGTGCGTGGTCGTAGGCTCCCTGCGGCTTCTCGTGATTGTGCTTGGCCCCGGCGAGGTTCATCTTCGCATCGTCGAGCAGCGAGTGGACGAGAGCCATCTGCTCCTTCGGCATCTGTTTCGACATGGCGCCACCCATGTCTCCC
>JBHHZP010000273.1:0-3254 GCA_046758085.1 Acidiferrobacterales bacterium | reverse complement strand
TCAGGCCGTCGAGATCCCCGGGCACCAGACCGTGGGTGGCGAAGGCAATGACCTTGCGATCCGACAGGTCCATGGTCTTGACCTGAGTCTCCGAGGCCTGTTCGCCGATGAACACATCTTTGGCCAGATCGGCACGAAGTGCGCGCGCAATGGCTTTGACCTCTTGGGCGGTGTCGGGCAGGCGCGGGAGCTTCGCCAGATCGGCACTGGACACTGAGCGGGTGGTGGGGATGCTGCGCCGGGTTAGGGGCAGGCCCCGCACCGTCAAGTTCCCAGAGGTGAGCTGGGCAAGCTGTACGGTCTCCGCTCTTGCCTGTTGGGCTTGACTGAAGTAGGGATCGCCGAAGCCGGCAAAGGGGCGGCGTTTTGTCTTAAGAGGTGGAAGACTGCGCAGCGTGATCAACGAGGCCACCGAGGGCAACACCGTGATGGTGTGCGTGCGGGCGAGCCAGGGGACATGGCGGTAACGCGCAAATAGAGGCGGGCGTTGTTTACCGACATTGACCCGCGTCGTTGGCAGCACGCTCAAGGGCAGCTGACCCAGGGGGCCGTGCACCACCACCAGCAGGCGTTTTGACGTCTTCCACGCTGCTTCTACCGGTTTGAGCAGTGCCGTATAGAGTTTGTAAGCCAACTTCACGTCAAACGTTGGGATGTCGCCTAAGGTCGCTGCTTGGGGATCGAGAGCCTGACGGAGTTTGTCGACTTTTGCCTGCAGCTCCGTGCGCCCGAGGGGGATTCCTGCAAAGGCGATGTCGCCCTCATGCGGCACGGCCCAAACGTAGCTGCGATTATCGCCGACATAGGTGGCAATGAGGGCTTCGCCCGGTTGCAAGCTCGCTTGCACATCGGCAATGCTCGCCGGCTTGGGGTTGATGAGCTGAACATACTGTGTGAATCGTTTTTCGATCTCCGCCATCAAAGCAGCCCGCGCCCTGCGCAACTTGTCAAGCCAGATACGCAAATCCTTAACGACCGCCGCGGCCTGTTGAGCTGATAGCGCGTTTGAAAGCAATCCATGCAACGCACCAATTTGACTAACGGCGTCTTGTTCGCGGCGCACCAGATCGGCCAATTCTGGATTTCGTGCTGCGGCCCGCACGCTGGATGCGTTTAGCGCCCGTTGGACCGTACGAGCACGCGCGACGTCTGCTATGCGAAACGCCTCGGCCGCGGCACCGATGCCGGCCTTGCTCTCTACCACCGTTCCCCGAATATCACCAAGGAGCCGAATATAGGCCTCAAGGATCCAACCGAGCCGTAGCTCACGAGCGCTTTGCGTCGTGTCAGCGTCGTCTGATCGCCGCGGGCGCTGAAGTAATATGGGAATCGCTTTGGTGAATTCTGTTAGCGCGCCTTGCTTGTCGCCGCTAACTGCCAATGCGATCGCGAGCACCCCACGCACTTCTGCCGTATCGTAATGAGTCTCACCTATTAACGCCTTTTTTTGCTCGAAGACCGGGCGGATCAGGGTTAGCGCTTCACCCGCGCGCCCGCCCTTGATCAAGGCAAATGCTTGGTTGGGGTTACCGGCGATGTACCGCTCATACGCTTGACGATCGCTTTTCAGAACGTTGCGGATCGCATCGTATTCGCTAAGCGCCTCATGCCACCGTGCCTGCGCCAGCAGTGCATCGGCGAGCACCATGCGGGCCAGGGCCATCCTGGTAGAGTCCACTGCCGCACCGCTGTACAGATAGATCTCCAACGTGGCGCGCGCCAAGGCCTCGGCCTCGGCATAGCGACCTTGATCAAAGATTATTTGATTGAGCCTGCGGATCATGGCTGCGGTATACGAGGTATAGCGCCCATGGGAGTGCAGCGCGGCGCGAACCGCTTTGCGTGCGATAACCTCGGCTTCCACAAGGCGACCCTGGCGCCGCAGGTTGTCGGCCAGACGGCCAACTTGCCAATTGAAAGTGAGGCGTCGCCACTTGCTGAACTCGTCTTTGTAGGGCTCCATCCGCATGATCGCGCGCCGGCGGTAGCGTTCTCCCTCGGTCAGCCGCCCCATGGCATCGAGTATGCTCGCCCGGCTCTCGCTAATATATCCGGCCATCATGGCGCGCTTTTTGTCACTCAGTCCGGTCCAGCGGATGGTCTTTGACTCGTTCTGCTTGGCACGACGATAGGCCCTCTTGGCGGCTTTGAGATTACCCGCCTCCGCGTAATACCGGCTGATGACGGCATTACGAAATACCAGGGGAACAGCACGCTGTTCCTTAGAAATCGCTTGTTCGGCAAGCTCGATGCCGCGTGAAAGGTTCCCGGCAAGCCTCTCAGCAATGCCAAGACGCCATATTGCGAGGTTCAAGTAATCGAAGTCGCTTTGCTGACCATATTCAACTGCCAACTGATAGTCCTCCCTTTCCTGCCGTGCACGCCCTGCCTCATGCGCGGCTTGCCCGCGATCGAAGTAAAAGAATGCCAATGTTCGAGCCAGCTCTGTGTTAGGGGGATTGCGATCGGCGCGGGCTAACGCCGCTTGGTAGGCGGCCAGGTCTTCTGGTATCTCTTGGGCCAGGATGGCAGTGATGTCGTTAACTGTCCGGGGTGGTCGTGTAAAAGCCGCGCCATCGAAGGTCGCAGTGATCTCTTTGGCTTCTTCCAACGACACCTTCCGTTTCTTAGGGCGGTTCTTCTTAGCTCGTTTTTGCTTGGTCGGTTTCAATGAGACTGTAAACTCGCCACGTTCGTCAGAACCCTTGAGGGTCCGCTTTTTCTTGCGCTGGTGTAAGGTAAGGGTGAAACTGCGTTGGTCGATCCCCCGGTACTGGATCGCTCCATCCTTGAGCGCCAGGGTGCCGGTGCGGCGGCCGGTGCGTTCTTCCACCTCATACGCACCATTGGCCTTGATCGTCAGGGTGACGGAAAAGCTATCCTCGCCACGGACGTACGTGCCTTTCCACGTCCCGGTAACCGCGGTGATATCGCCAATCGGCCGCTCGGTCCACTTCGCCCCCACGCTGAGCACCGCGCCCAGGACGACGAGCATTAAGGCAAGCCTGTGTTGTCTTTGTGTCATCGCTCGGCTCACGGGAACTTTGTGAACTAACCCCCATCCCCCACCAGGCTAAACGGCGCCCAGAAGATGGGGTGGGCGTAGGAGAAGAGTGTGCGGCCATTGGCATCGGTGCGCCCGGGGCCATCGATTAGTTGGAGCATCGCCTCCTGTAATGCTTGGGCCCGGGTGAGGGCGGGGTCGTTCGCCTGGCGCCTGAAGAGATCCGTGGTCAAGGCCTTGGCGCTGGTGG
>JBHHZP010000272.1:0-3298 GCA_046758085.1 Acidiferrobacterales bacterium | reverse complement strand
AGATCAAGCCGGTTACGTGATGGCGGTTGTGCCTGCAAATCGTCACGTCGACATCGAAGCCCTTTCGAAAGAATTCCGACGCGATCTAAGACTAGCCCCGGAATTTCGGATTGGGTCAGTATTCAAGGACTGCGGAGCTATGCTCGAATCTGGTGTACGGGTGAATTGAAAAAGAGCGGCGTATCTGGTTGAAATGGTTGTTGCAAGACAGTCAAGTCAACCTGGGAGATACGCCACTATGAGCGAGAGTAACGTGATAGAGCTGTCTGGTCGAGAGGCTGGGCGAGATGAATTGACGGAACTGATCCGAACGGGCGCCAGGAAACTGGTAGCCCAGGCGCTGGAAGTGGAGGTTTCTGAGCTGCTGGAATCGTTTGCAGGTCAGCACGATGAGCGAGGCCGAGCGGCGATGGTACGCAATGGATATCAACCGGAGCGAGATATCCAAACCGGGATCGGTCCAGTCACGGTCAAGGTACCGAAGGTGCGCAGTCGCACCGGCGAGGCAGTCGTGTTCCGCTCAGCCCTGGTGCCGCCGTATGTGCGCAAGAGTGCGAGCCTGGAAGCGGCCCTGCCGTGGTTGTACCTGAAGGGAATCTCGACGGGCGAGATGCAATCGGCACTCGAAGCGCTGGTTGGGTCGCAAGCAAAAGGGTTGTCAGCCGCTACGGTCTCGCGGCTCAAGCAACGCTGGAGCGAGGAGTACGAGAGTTGGCGTCAGAAACGCTGGGGCAAGGATCGGTGGGTGTATATCTGGGTAGACGGCATTTACAGCGGTCTGCGGGCCGAGCAACAGCGACTGTGCGCCCTGGTCGTGGTCGGTGTCAACGAACGCGGCGAGAAGCACTTCCTGGCCATTGAGGACGGGGTGCGGGAATCATTGCTGAGCTGGCGTGAAGTGCTGTTGGGACTGAAGCACCGCGGGCTGCAGGCGCCAGCGCTGGCGGTGGGGGACGGGGCGCTGGGGTTCTGGGCGGCGCTGGGAGAAGTTTATCCACAGACGCGCCAGCAACGCTGCTGGCTGCACAAAACCGGCAACGTGCTCAATACCTTGCCAAAGAGCGTGCAGCCGAAAGCCAAGCGGGCGCTGCACGACATTTGGCAGGCCGCAACCCGCAAGGACGCACAAACCGCGTTCGATCAGTTTCTCGAGACCTACGAGCCGAAATACCCGAAGGCGACCGCCACCCTGGTGAAGGATCGCGAGGCACTGATGACGTTCTACGATTTCCCGGCCGTACACTGGCAACACCTGCGAACGACGAACCCGATTGAATCGACGTTTGCGACGATTCGTCATCGTACGGCACGCACCAAGGGTTGTGTGACGCGCGACAGTCTGCTGCACATGATGTTCAAGCTCGGTGAATGTGCCGAGAAGAACTGGCGTAAACTACGTGGCTTCGCCTATCTGGCGAAAGTCATTGAGGGAGTGAAATTTGTTAACGGAGAAGAGGTTCAGCAACCTGGCCAGGTCGCCGCTTGATTTCTCTCCATACACCAGACTTGACAATAACTCCCATCATTACAGTAGCGACTATTCTTTCGGAAGCTTTGTTTTTTCCCAGCGCACCTACTAAAAGCTTACTGCTCGCCGTCCTGCGACATAGGGCAATGTCTTTGGCTGGGTCGTTCCAAGGCCGCAGCAAACCGCAATCACCCCAAAGTGCAACTACCTGGTCGTAGTCACTATCTTCATAGGGACGAATGTGAAGTTCGGATGTCGTGATCATAGCACCTCTAGTTTTCGCGCGCAGTTGGCGTGTCTTGCGATCACTTCATCCCCTAATTATACTTCGCTGTCAATTCCCGCAGCATATGATTTCGTAACCCATTGTTTAGGGCATGTTGAATCGCATGCGCTGCACCGAGAGCCGACCCTGAAAGAAGTCGTAATCATCGATGGTATTCGCACCCCGATAGGTAAATATGGTGGCGCGTTGGCCGATGTGCGGCCCGACGACCTGCTGGCACTGACATACAGAGTCCTTATGGAGCGCACTGGCGTCGATCCCGGTCTTTTGGACGATGTCTACGCCGGATGTGGTAATCAGGCGGGTGAAGATAACCGTGATGTGGCGCGAATGGCAGTTTTGCTGGCCGGTTTTCCGGTGTCGGTCCCTGGTGTCACCGTGAATCGCAATTGTTCGTCCGCATTGGAAGCCGTCAATCAGGCGGCCAAGTCCATTTTGGCTGGCGAAGGCGATGTATACATTGGCAGCGGTGTCGAGTGTATGAGCCGCGCCCCTTGGAGTGTGCCCAAGCCGCAGCGTGTCCCTACCACGGCGACACCTATCATGCACGACACCACTGTAGGTTGGCGCTATAACAATCCGAAGATGGACGAGATGTATCCCATCATTAGTCTCGGTGAAACGGCAGAAAATATCGCAGCTGAAATGAAGATAACCCGTGAGGACCAAGATGCGTTCGCATTAGAAAGCCAGCGCCGAGCCATTGCCGCCATAAACGATGGCAAGTTCAAGGAGGAGGTCACGCCGGTGAATGTGCCGCAGGGCCGGGGTTCGGCCAAGGTTGTCGATACGGACGAGCATCCCCGCTACTCCAACAATGACGGACGCTATGAGCTTGCGACGAGTTTAGCCGAGCTCGCCAAATTGCGACCCGCTTTTAGGCGCGATGGTACCGTTACCGCCGGCAATTCCAGCGGCATTAACGACGGTGCGGCGGCACTATTATTGATGAGCCGCGAGAAAGCGAAAGAGCTTCAACTCAAACCCATGGCCCGCTGGCTTGGTGCGGCCGTGGCTGGCGTTGATCCTGGGGTTATGGGGTATGGACCGGTCCCAGCCACTCGCAAACTGTTGCAGTGTCTAAATCTATCGCTCGATGACATCGGACTTATTGAGATCAACGAAGCATTTGCCGCGCAAACGCTCGGCTGTATGCGTGAGCTCGGCATGCACCACGAGATCACCAACGTCAATGGCGGTGCTATCGCCCTCGGCCACCCCACTGGTTGTTCAGGCGCGCGCATTCTTGTCACGCTGTTGCACGAGATGAAGCGCCGTGCGCCTGAAGCCAAGTCCCCCTTTTATGGATTGGCGACGCTATGCGTTGGGGTTGGTATGGGCGTGAGTACCGTGGTTGAGTGGATCGGCGAGTGATGCCAATGGATCGGCCACTTTCGGGTATCCGGGTTGTTGGCCTAGAGCAATACATGGCGGGCCCCTATTGCACCATGCTACTCGCGGATGCCGGGGCCGAGGTTATAAAGATCGAGCGACCCAAGACCGGCGATCCACGTCGGTCTATGCCACCGTTTGTAGAGAAAGAC
>JBHHZP010000271.1:0-3377 GCA_046758085.1 Acidiferrobacterales bacterium | reverse complement strand
CTCCAGGGACGGACGACTCCAAGGACGGAGGAGGTAGGACCGCGTCGGGAACAGCGGTCGAGGACGACTGCAGGGATGCAGGAGGTAGAGCAACGCAGGGACCGGTTGCCGAGGTAGATCGCGTCGGGAACAAGTGACCGAGAGAATGCAGAGGGATTTGATTTCAAGCAGTTTTGTACCTGTCGACGACACGGATACGGCGCAACAGTTTGTACCACTGGCCGGATAGTACCAGCAACTATTTATTCATTTGTCTTCTCTGCGATCTTCGCGTTCTCGGCGGTGGCTGAGCTGCGGATCACTGCTTTTTCCGAGACTTCAGGGTCGTTCAATTCATCGCCGCGCAAGGCCGGTTATGAGCAGCACAGTCCAGCCGGTTGATCCCAGACCGGAATACTGCTCGCCTCTCGCGCACCTGGTTTTTGATTCAAGGAGTGCACAGGAATCGGGGAATCCGAGTATGAGAAGGAGTTCCGCAGCATGTCATGGGCACCCAGGAATGTTGTGTGCATCTTGCAGCAAGTCCCACCATGGCGGGGTCTTTGCCGCGAAGTCGATGCCAATCCGATGGCGGCTATGGCAACATAGTACGTCCAGGCACCGGCGATGGCGCTCGGCTTAGTCGTTCCTGGATCTAGCGGGTGTAACATGGTCGCGCTGATCACAAATTCCCACCTCTGGCTATTCGGTGCCATCTTCGTGGCCGCCGTGCTCTACTCCTCGGTCGGCCACGGCGGTGCCTCGGGCTATCTTGCCGCGATGGCGCTGTTCGGCTTATCGCCCGAAACCATGAAGCCCGCGGCGCTCACGATGAACATCTTTGTCGCCACCGTTGTGTTGATCCGGCTCCACCGGGCCGGGCACTTTGACGCGCGCCTGTTTGTCCCGATTGCGATCGCTTCGGTCCCGATGGCCTTTCTAGGTGGGGCCTATACGATCGACGCACCTACTTATAAGTATCTCGTCGGCGCCGCGTTGCTGGCGGCCGCGTGCTGGCTGCTGCTCAAACCCGAAGACACACCGGCACGCGCTGCGCCGCGCCTCGCGATCGCCCTGCCGGTGGGGGCCGCTATCGGTTTTCTGGCCGGGCTCACCGGCGTCGGCGGCGGCATATTCTTGAGCCCGATTCTGTTGGTGCTGCATTGGACCAATATGCGCACCAATGCCGCGATCGCCGCGGCCTTTATCCTGGCCAACTCCATCGCCGGGCTCGCGGGGTACCTGACCGTCACCGCGACCTGGCCCTCCGGGGTACCGGTGCTGGTGGCGGTAGCGTTGGTGGGCGGCCTGATCGGCTCGGAACTCGCCACCCGGCGCCTGGCTCCGGCGCGCCTGCGCACGCTGCTCAGCGTGGTGCTTGTGGTCGCCGGCATCAAGATGATTCTCACTGCGCAGCTGGTGTGAGGCAGGCGAACCATGCGTCGATCCGGCTTCCCCTCCATGCGTGTCAGTCAAGTGATCGCGGCGCTGTTTCCGCGCGTGCCGCGTGATTTTGCTTATCGCCGGGGCGTGCGCACGGTGCTGCGCGCCGCCCATATCTTCACCGCCGGTACCTTGCTCGGGGGCTATATATTCGATCAGCCCACCGCGGCGCTGGAGCCATGGTTGTTCGGCACTGTCATGTCCGGTTTTGTTCTGCTTGCGACCGACCTGCACGCGAGCCTGACGGTGCTATTCGAGGTGCGTGGACTCGGTGTGCTCGTCAAGCTCGTGCTGCTCGCGCTCGTGCCCGTTTTCTGGGAGGCGCGCATTCCCCTGCTACTCGCCGCACTCGTGATCGGCGCGGTCAGCAGTCATATGCCGGGGGAATACCGGCATAGGGTGCTCTTCTTTCGCGATCGCCTTACGCCGGATGAGCGGCGCGGCTAAGCGCCCGCACACCCTAGCTGAGCGCCTCTCACACGCCGTCATCAGCCGCCCCGATGTGCCACCAAGTAGACGTAGAAAATACAGGGTTTTTCACCCCTTAAACTAGGGTATGCTTATCGCGCGGCTGCACGGCATTCTAAACCGGCTCGAGCGGCGAGGTGGTTTTGCCGTCGCCGTCGACGGCACTTGGGCTGGTGGCCGAACACTCAATAAGACAAACCCAAGAAAAACCAACGGGGATCACAAGTGCGGCGGGCAATCTTATCTTACGGCCGAGTGGTTTCCACCAGGCACGTCATGATGCATCGGAGCGAAACCGCGCCATCCGCAACCGGCTACGCACCCCGGCGTTTTCGTCTCCGCTCCCACCTGCTGCGTGCCATCGCCGTCGTGCTCGCCGTAAAGTTGCTGGCCCTGGTGACCATCAAGCTGATCTGGTTCTCTGACCCGCCGTCGCCGCCGGCTTCCGAGATCGCGCGCGTGGTGCTCGGCCCGGCTGACCCGCACGGGCGCTGACGGAAGGCCCACGCATGTTCCCCACCGAGGAAGTCGTCAACCTGTCCCGCTTGCAGTTCGGCTTGACCGCGCTCTATCACTTTCTGTTCGTGCCCTTAACCCTCGGCCTGGGTCTACTGCTTGCGATCATGGAATCGGTCTACGTCATGACCGGCAAGCAAGTCTACAAGGATATGACACGCTTCTGGGGCATGTTGTTCGGTATTAACTTCGCCATGGGCGTGGCCACCGGTATCCCGCTCGAGTTTCAGTTCGGGACTAACTGGGCGTACTACTCGCATTATGTCGGCGATATCTTCGGTGTGCCGCTGGCGCTCGAGGGACTGATCGCGTTTTTTCTGGAAGCCACGCTGGTGGGGGTGTTCTTTTTTGGCTGGGATCGCTTGTCGCGGGTTCAGCACCTGGCGGTCACCTGGCTCGTGGCGCTGGGCGCCAACTTCTCGGCATTGTTCATACTGATCGCCAACGGCTGGATGCAATACCCCGTGGGCGCGGAGTTCAACTACGAGACCATGCGCATGGAGTTGACGAGCTTCGCCGACATATTTTTCAATCCGGTGGCACAGGTGAAGTTCGTACATACAGTCTCCGCCGGTTACGTCACCGGCGCCATGTTTGTGCTCGGCATAAGTTCCTTCTACCTGCTCAAAGGCCGCGATCGCGCCTTTGCCATGCGATCTTTTGCCGTCGCTGCCGGCTTCGGCCTCGCCTCGGCGCTTTCGGTGATCGTGCTCGGCGACGAGAGCGGCTATGAGATCGGCGACGTGCAAAGGACCAAGCTCGCAGCCATTGAGGCCGAGTGGGAGACGCACCCGGCGCCTGCGGGATTCACCGTATTCGGGATCCCGAACCAGGAGAAGCAGACGACCGAGTACGCCATCAAGATCCCGTATGTACTTGGCCTGATCGCGACCCGTTCGTTCACTGAGAAGGTCATTGGCCTGAAAGATCTCATGGACCAGCACGAGATTCGTATTCGCAGCGGCATGCTG
>JBHHZP010000270.1:0-3383 GCA_046758085.1 Acidiferrobacterales bacterium | reverse complement strand
TTCGGTTCCTTTCTTTGGGCACGCAAAGAAAGGAACCCGTCGTATGGGGGCGGAACCCCGTTCAAGAATAACCGCCGGTAGGCGACACTTTTCCCTCCGTCCCTGGAGTCGTGCACTTCGGGCTCCGCAGTCACATTCCCGTTAGCCGCGCGCGGAGACCGGCAGCCTTCTATCGGCAAAGCGCAAAACTGTAGGTCAGCCCCCAAAGAAAAACGCCGCTTGCACGTTTCACCGTGCAAGCGGCGTTTTTACATTTCGCGTCAGGGTGCGGCCAGTATTATGAATGCGCCACGCCCTATGGACAGTTAAGGAAATCTGCGAGCAATAATTGTTGCGACGCGTTGACAAACACCGAGTTGCCGAACTCATCCTCACCGCGGAAGGTATAGGTGGCCGTGTAGGATGGCTCCGTGCCTACGATATAGCCAGCCGCCACGAAGTCAGTCTTCTGCTGCTGGTTGAAGATGGTGACAGTTGCCTGCACCGCCCCGTTCGTCGGCACCACGATAGCGGAACCGGTCCCAATGGTTACCGAGGGCGGGACGGGTCCGGGAAACGATCCCGGGTTGATCGCGTAACTGATCGTGTAGCTGGTGATGAAAATCCGTGTCGACGTGGTCGGCACATTGCCAATAGTAAACGAACCGAAGTCGACCACGGCGTCGTGATCGGAAAAGGGCTCGGGGTCATCGGGCGTGCCGTCGGCGTTACAGTCCGACGTGGTGAAGATCACGTCCACATTGATAGTGGGGCCGGTAGTGTCAAGGGGGTCGATACTGCTGACAAACAAGCACACACCGTTGTTATCCACGCCGCCGCAGGCCCCACCGCCGCCGGCATCGTCACAGGAAGCAAGCGCCAGGCCCGCCAGAATCAGTGTCAATGCCCGCAGTGCGGCTACCACCCGTGTTACCCGCATCCTTTTCTCCTTGAAGATCAGTAACTTATATAATCTTAGTTTATGCTTAATATCAACTTGCGCAGCTAAGTCGCTTAAAAGATATATAGTTTGTCCGCCTGGATTTGGCAAGCCACCAATCCGGGGCGTCATGCGGGTCGAGCTCAGGGGTTGGGGTGCAGGCTACTCGCCGTCGTCACTATCGCAGGAAGGCTCGGGCTCGGGCTCGTTTATCCCGGCCGGTGGTACCAGGGCGTATTGACCCATCAGCCGCCTCAACCGGGGGCGCGAGATGCCAAGGATCTCGCAGGCGCGCCCGCGATGCCAGCGGGTCGCCTCCAGCACTCGGGCGATGTGCGCCTTTTCCACGTCGCGCAGGCTCATCTGGGCCGCCGGCCGCATGTCGTACGCGTGCGCATCCCCAGTTCCATGGATGGCCGCAGGTATCAGGTCGCGCGTGATGGCGTCCCCCGGGCACAAGGCCACAGCCTTCATCAGCACATTCTCCAGCTCGCGCACGTTGCCGGGCCACTCATAGGCGAGGAACGCGTCCATGACGTCTCCGGTGACGCGGGTCACCTTGTGATGCATTTCCCGGTTGATCCGCGCGAGCAGGCTCGGCACCAGATCGAACAGATCTTCCTTGCGCTCGCGCAGGGGCGGCACGTGGATCGTGACGACCTGCAACCGGTAATAGAGGTCCTCGCGGAAGGCGCCCTCCTTTACGCGACCGAACAGCTCTACATTGGTGGCAGCGATTACCCGGGCATTCGTAATTTTGACCTCGCTCCCGCCAACAGGTATGTACTCCTTTTCCTGCAGCACGCGCAGCAGCTTCGCCTGCACGCTCGGGGACAACTCGCCGATCTCATCGAGAAAAATCGTGCCGTTATTCGCCATGGCGAACTTGCCCGGCTGGCGACTGACGGCGCCAGTGAACGCCCCTTTCTCGTGCCCGAACAAATCGGACTCCAGCAGTGTCTCGACCAATGCCGCACAGTTAACGGCGATAAACGGGCCGGACGGGTTCGCCCCGGCACGGTGAATGGCCCGGGCCACCAGTTCCTTGCCGGTGCCGCTCTCTCCCGTGAGCAGCACGGTCGCAGGCTTCGGGGCAATCAGCCCGATGATCTTGAACACCTCTTTCATGGCACGGCTGCGCCCGACCATGATATTGGCCCCCGGCTTCGCGACCTCATCACCGGAGAGCAGCATTTCACCGGCGCCTTCCGGGTGGACACGCCTCAACGCCCGTGTAACCGCCGCGTCAAGCTCATCAATATCGATAGGCTTGTGAATGTAGTCATCAGCGCCGCGTTTCATCGCCTGAATGGTGCTGTCCATGTCGTGAAACGCGGTGATCATGATGACGCGAGCGTTGGAATAGACCTGCTTGAACTCCGGCAGACCATCGAGCCCGTCGCGACCGGGCATGCGAATATCCAGCACAATCAGCTCGGGCTCGATGGTTTTCGCGGCCGCCAGCCCTTCGTCCACGCTATGGGCTACGCGCACGTCGTGGTCCTGACTGCGTAAGTGCAGCTCCAGCGTGCGGCAGCTGGCAACATCGTCGTCGATGATGAGAATACGGCTCATGCGTCGCTCTCAGCTCTCTCCTACCAATGCTGAGTTCGGTTCAGCTGCCTGCGCAGGGCGTCTGCCCCGAGCGCCATCAGCCTGTACCGGCGCCGAGTCGGCATCGACCGGCCCTGTCGGCAAGATGACCACTACGCATGTACCGTTGTTGCCGGCCGGTCGCAGCTCCACTGAACCGTGGTGCTGGTCTATGATCCGCTTGACAATCGCCAGCCCCAGACCGGTTCCCTTGGCCCGGGTTGTGAAGAACGGCTCGAACACATTGTCTTCCTCCTTCGGTTTTATGCCGCATCCGTTGTCGCAGATCTCGACACGGATTCGCGGTCTGTCCTCTCCAAGCTCCAGGCGCGTCGTAATGGAGACCTGCGGTCGACGTTCCGAGATTCCCTCCGTGGCCTGCAACGCATTAATAATGATGTTAGAAAAAGCCTGGCGCAACCGGTCGGCATCTCCATGCACGGTAGGTAGTCCCGACTGGTGCCAGTTCTTCACATTTACCTGGTGTTCAGCGATATGCTTTTGCGCGAGCAGTACGGAAGTGTCGAGAAGCTTGTTGATATCCAACCACTCCGGCTTCAGTGCGTCCGGGCGTGAGTACCTGAGGAGGTCTGACAAGATTGCCTCCATATAACGCACCTGCTCGAGCGCGATTTGCTTGAGCTCGTGCTCTTCCCTGCCCCAATCGTGCGCCGATTGTTTGCCGAGAATTTGCAAACCCATCTTGATGGAAGAAAGCGGATTACGCAGGTCGTGTGCGACCATGCTCGCCATGCGGCCCACAACCGCCAACGCCTGAGTCTTGGCGATCTCGCGATTGCGTTCCTCAAGTTCCTTTTCTAGTTGCTTGCGCTGGGTGACGTCGACAATCGCACTCAACACAAGCTTGCCC
>JBHHZP010000269.1:0-3425 GCA_046758085.1 Acidiferrobacterales bacterium | reverse complement strand
TCCATGGTCTGATCAAGGAAATCGAGTCCGGTCGCCTTGCCGATGCCAGCAACATCGTGTTTATCCATAGCGGTGGTATCTTTGGTCTGCTCGCTCAACGCAGCGAGCTTAACTTCGAGAGTGTGAGACCACGGTGAGTTTCTTGACCTCTGGATCACCGGATGAATTAGCTTCGTTGGTAGTAACATTAACATGACAGCAGCCGGCACCGGTGCGACGCGTAACGACGTCTGGCCAGACGACATCTTCGCCGTTCTAAAGGCGACAGAAGTAGGTCAGGTCGTGTACGTGCCCGATGCCGGGCACGCGCGGCTGATCGAGCTTTGCCAGATGGACGATGGCATCAAGACGGTTCCATTGACCACGGAAGAGGAAGGCATTGCAGTGCTGGCCGGCGCCTGGCTCGGTGGCCAACGCGGGGTGTTGCTCATGCAATCGAGCGGCGTCGGCAACTGCCTCAACATGCTGGCGATGGTGCAAGAGTGCCGTTTTCCGTTCCTTACATTAGTCACCATGCGCGGCGAGTGGGGCGAGTTCAATCCATGGCAGTTACCTATGGGACAAAGCGCTGCGCGGCTGCTGCGGGACATGGGCGTGATCGTCCAGCCGGTTCATGAGGCAAAGCAGGTGGGAGAAACGGTCAATGCGGCCGCGCGTCTCGCCTTTGACGCCTACCGCGCAGTCGCGGTGCTCATTTCGCAGAGAATAATTGGCTTTAAGGACTGGACCGCGACAGCAAACACGAAATAGATCATGCAAACCACATCTCAGCGATGTCGCCACGCGGCTCCAGAGTTCCGCCTTTTCCGGCCGTCGCCCGGAGCCGCGCGACGGGGCATCGTGCCCCGGCGCGCGGGCGCAACATCCCTGTCTGCGCCCCTGACAGGCTTTGCCCGGTACGCCGGCCGGGCTTCACTAGTCGCCTTATGGCGATACCGCTGAGATGCCAAGAGCGCCTTATCTGCCCTGGAGCGATAAAGTAGATGACAGACGAAAAAGAGATCACGCTTGATCGACGCGAGGTGGTCGCGCGTATCCTCAGGGAGCGTGGCGATGCGTTGCTGGTAACGGGTCTGGGCAGCACTACCTGGGATGCAGCCGCTGTCGGCGATCACGACCACAACTTCTACTTGTGGGGTGCCATGGGTGGCGCCCCACTCCTCGGCTTAGGGCTTGCCCTCGCACAGCCCCAACGGCGTGTGCTAGTCGTCACCGGCGACGGCGAAATGCTGATGGGTCTCGGTGGGCTGGCAACCATCGCGGTACAGCAGCCACGCAACCTGTCGGTGATCGTGATTGACAACGAGTCCTACGCCGAGACCGGCATGCAGGCGACACACACCCGGCACGGTGTGGATCTGGCCGGGATGGGGGCTGCGGCCGGCTTTGCGCAGAGCATCACCGTACTTGACGATGGCGAGCTGGAGCAGTGTCTTCCGGTGATTTACCAAAGCGCCGGTCCCGTGTTGGTCGTGATCAAGGTCACGACAACTGCGGCGCCGACGGTACTTCCGCCGCGGGACGGTACATATATAAAGGATCGGTTCCGTCAGGCCGTGCTTGGCAGCGAAGTATTTAAGTAGTTGATTTTGGCACGCCACTCGGAAGACATGAGGACGTTGTGGGAGAGACAGGTGTGTTCTCAAGGCGTCGTTGGCGACGCGCGAAACAAGGAAAGCGGAGCGTGGCGCCACCGATTCGAGTGGAACAGGGACGTGGAGCGAGATTAAGCCGCGAGAGTACACCTGTCTCGGCCCAGCCACTCAGCTATTAGACATCATAATTCCAGGAGACACGCCATGCATGCCCGAACGCAACCGCTTGAGACGTACAAGATGTACATTGACGGACAGTGGGTCGAGTCGGCCTCCGGGGACCACTTTGAAAGTGATAACCCCTATACCGGCCGGCCCTGGGCACTGATCCCCAGGGGTAACCAGGACGACGCCGACCGCGCGGTAGAGGCTGCGCATAGGGCGTTTACAAGCGGCGAGTGGCCGAAGCTCTCAGCATCGCAGCGCGGGGCCCTGCTGCGCAAGCTGGGTGACCAGTTAACCACACACGCGGCGCATCTCGCTGGGATCGAGGTGCGTGATAACGGCAAGCTGATTGCCGAGATGGGTGCACAGCTCAACTACCTGCCACAGTGGTATTACTACTATGGAGGGCTTGCCGATAAGATCGAGGGCTCGGTAATCCCAATCGACAAACCCGGTAACTTCAACTACACGCGCCACGAACCGCTCGGCGTGGTGGCGGCGATTATTCCATGGAACTCACCGCTGTTGCTGACGGCATGGAAGCTCGCGCCGGCGCTCGCAGCGGGTAACACAGTCGTGATAAAGCCGTCTGAGTACACCTCGGTGTCGATGCTCGAGTTCATGAAGGTGTTCGAGCAGGTGGGATTTCCGCCGGGTGTTGTCAACGTCGTCACCGGCTTTGGCGCTGACGTCGGCGGCCGGCTGGTCGAACATCCGCTGATTGCCAAGGTCGCCTTCACGGGATCGGATAAGACCGGCGCGATGATCTACGAAAGCGCCGCCCGCGGCCTCAAGCGGGTAAGCCTCGAGCTCGGCGGTAAATCACCGAACATCGTCTTCGACGACGCCAACATGGATAATGCCGTCAAGGGTGCCATCGCCGGGATCTTCGCAGCAACTGGGCAAACTTGCATCGCTGGGTCGCGGCTGCTGGTGCAGGAATCCATCCACGACGAGTTCGTCGACAAGCTCGTGGCCTTCGCCCGGACCGCCAAAATGGGTAACCCGTTGAGCCTGGACACCCAGGTCGGCCCGGTGACTAATAAGCCGCAGTATCGCAAGGTGCTCGACTACATCGACATCGCCAAGGACGAGGGGGTAGAGACGCGGCTCGGCGGTTCCAAGGCGACCCGCCCAGAGTGCGGTGAAGGCTGGTTCGTCGAGCCAACCATCTTCACCGGCGTAAAGAACTCTATGCGCATCGCCCAAGAGGAGGTCTTTGGCCCCGTTTTGTCTGTCATTGCATTCAAGGACGAGGACGAGGCTGTCGCCATTGGCAACGACGTGGTGTTCGGGCTCGCGGCGGGTGTCTGGACCGAAAACATCCGTCGTGCCATCACCATGGCCGATCGCCTGCAAGCAGGCACGGTGTGGGTCAACACCTACCGGGCGGTGAGCTACATGTCACCTTTTGGCGGCTACAAGCGCAGTGGCCTTGGGCGCGAGAATGGCCAGGACATGATC
This sequence comes from Acidiferrobacterales bacterium, assembly GCA_046758085.1. Lineage (GTDB taxonomy): Bacteria > Pseudomonadota > Gammaproteobacteria > Acidiferrobacterales > SPGG2 > VRUB01. Next base: position 201 of record JBHHZP010000269.1, on the reverse strand, counting down.
AAGGAGTACATGCAGACCAAAAGCGTGTGGATCTCGACGGCAACCGAAGTCCCTAATCCGTTTGTGATTCGGTAGCGACCGGAGCGCGGGGCTCGGCGAACTACTTGGATGCGTGGGTCGACGCGCCGGGTGTCACCGCAAAGCGACTTGCGAAGCTCCCGCGCAGAGCGCAGGTGCGAGCCCGCACGGGGCGTGGACAGG
>JBHHZP010000268.1:0-3447 GCA_046758085.1 Acidiferrobacterales bacterium | reverse complement strand
ACTCGCACGGATTTCGACCCAGGCTGGGGTGTCACACAGCTTTACGTGACATTCTGAAATGGGGAGGAACGGTCTGGTTTATCGAGGGTGATATCAAAGGATATTTCGATAACATCGACCACCAGGTCATGCTCGCGATACTCAGAGAAAACATCCACGATAATCGGTTCATCAGGCTTATAGAGAACCTTCTCAAGGCCGGATACTTGGAAGATTGGAAATATCATCCCACCCTAAGTGGAACGCCACAAGGCGGGATTCTTACTTTCCCTACAAAGTTGCAAACTTTTTTTTTCAGGTCCGGGTTCCCCGTAGCGTTGATCTACTCGAAACACGACATGGACCTGGTCATGAGCCACGTCGACATGCTTGACCAGGGCACGGATAATCTCGCGCTTGCGGTTCCAGTCTATGTCCTCTAGCCCCTCGTGTACCCTGGTGGCAAAATCTTCCAGGCGTCCGATGATCACACGCAACTCGGCCTCAAGGGCGGCTTCATCTGCCAGCTGTTGGCACTGCTCCTCCAGGTGCTCGATGCGTTGGCGCAGGCGGGTGATGCGGGGTTCGAATTCATGCTTGTCAATGAGGCCCTCGGCGTAGCTGTCGATCAACCGGGCTAGGCCTTGGCGCAGCTTGCCCACCTGGCCTTCGAGGCTCGTATGCTCATGCTGTTTGGCCTGCACCTGCGGCTGTAACCGACGCCGATATTCCACGGCCAGCCGTTCGGGATCAGCCAGGAGTGTACACACTTCCTGCCACACCGCCAGGTCCAAGCGATCGGTGCGCACCTGGGTATTGTCGCAGACCCGCTCGCCGCCAAAGCGATGGGCATCCGTTCCCAGACATCGGTAATAGGCATAATTCCGCGTTTTGCCCTTGCGTGACGCATGACTGAGGCGTTTGCCGTACAACGCATAGCCACAGTGCTGGCACTCCAGCAAGCCTTGTAAGAGATACAGGGCCCCGCGTTTCGATTGCCGCGCATGGCGGCGGTTTTCCTCGAGTTGCGCCGACACCGCCTCAAATACCTCGGGTTCGACAACCGCCGGCACCGCCATGGTGATCCAGTCCGCCTCTGGAACATCCACCGTCGAGACCGCCCGCTTGGGCTGAAGCGGACGCCCGTGCTGACCCCGCAGCCTGGGCCGCAGGGGCTCTTGACGCGTCTTGCCAAAGGCGGCGGCCCCCTGATACGCCGGATTCTTCAACATGCCCCAGACCACACTGCGATCCCACACGGTCTTGCCCGTGCGCGTGACCTCGCCAGCCTGAGTGAGGCGGCGACAGACCTCGCCAATGGTCAAGCGCTCGCGGCTTATCCAGTCAAACACCTGGCGCACCACCCGGGCTTCGTCCGGAACGATCTCATAGCGGGCCTGACCGCCGCCCTCATGCTTGCTCACATAGCGGTACCCATAGGGCGCACCACTCAACACATTGACCACGCCCGCACGTGCCGCATGCAGCTTGCCCCGGCGGTGGCGTTCGATAATCTTGGCGCGCTCGTACTCGGCCATCATGCCTTGGACCTGGAGCAGCAGATCGTCTTCGGGACTGCGTCCCAGTTCCCGGTTCAAGAAGATCACCTCGACGCCCAGGCGGTACAACTCATCGACCAGGAGCACCTGATACGCGTATTTCCGCGCCAGGCGGTCCGGGGAATGGACATAGAGCCGGTCCACTGCACCTGCGGCCACCATATCGCGTAAGCGCTCCAAGGCGGGTCGCACCAGGGTGGCCCCACTATAGCCGTCGTCAAGAAACGCCATCGCCTCAGAGAGCGTGAACCCGTCGGCGGCGACGCGCGCGCGCAACGCCGCGACCTGACTCGCAATGGTATGGGCCTCGGTTTGTCGATCCGTTGACACTCGGGCGTAGATGGCGGCCTGTGTCGTGTTCATGATGCTGATCTCCTTCCAACACGTTGCGTGTGCCTCTCTGGCCCCGCCTGCTGGCTGGCTTGCGCTTGAGGGGTGGGACGACGTGCAATCGGCACCACCTGTTCATACGCCTGGGCCACCCAATCGGGGCTCAGTCGGCTCGGTTCATACGTGACGCGAACCTTCAGAGTCCGTGTCTGGTTTCGTTCTCGACCTGCCACGACGATCTCCTTGCTCCCGAGGCGTGGGGCTTTTTTCGGGCGGGATCGCCTGAAGTGGCGCGCCCAGAAACCCCTCGCCATAGCCGGGGCGAAGTTGGGTACGCGGAATGCTTGTCGAGAACTCTATCGGCAGTTTGTTCGCAACTCTGTAGGAAGTGTACTTACCCAGCAATTCCCGGAGAGCGACAGAACCCAGTAACCACCGTAATATCCCGGTTGCCTTTTCGTAAACATTCATGCGAAAATACCCCTCTGACTGGAAGGATTTGAGGCTCACAAGGGGGATGTGCTATGTCCATCGTTGCTCCTAAAGGGCGTAAGCATCTTTCTGCCGATGCGCTCTTTCGCTTGGTTCGAAGCAGCTTTACCACCATCCAGGATTCCCGCCCTGGCGATCCCGATATTTCTTTACCCGATGCGCTCATGTCGGGGTTCGCCATGTTTTCCCTCAAATCGCCCTCCTTACTCGCCTTTGACCAGGAACGGACAGAGGGCAATTTAGAAACCATCTATGGCATTGAGCGTGCCCCGTGTGACACGTACATGCGCGAGGTCCTCGATCCGATTTCCCCCGAGGCGCTCCGGCCGTCGTTCAAGGGTGTCTTTCGGCAACTCCAGCGCGGCAAGGCGCTTGAAGCGATGACGTTTTTGGGTGGCCATTACTTGGTGGCCCTTGATGGCACGGGGTATGTTTCCTCCAAGACCATTCACTGTGCCTCGTGTCTGCAAAACCACCACCGCAACGGGTCGATCACGTATTCTCACCACATGTTAGGGGCCGTCATTATCCATCCGGACATGCGTGAAGTGATCCCGCTGATGCCCGAACCTATTGTAAAACAAGACGGCACAGAGAAAAATGATTGTGAACGCAATGCCGCCAAACGCTTCATTGCCACGTTGCGTCAGGATCACCCGCATCTCAAGTTTATCATCACCGAAGACTCTCTGAGTTCCAATGCCCCCCACATCGAGACCCTGCACGATTCTGATTGTCACTACATTCTTGGCGTCAAAGAAGGCGATCATGCCTATCTGTTCAATCAGGTACAAGCGGCCGAAGAAGCCGGGCGCGTGACTTATTATGAGCGGCACGACCGCGCCGCAGGGATTGTGCACCGGTTTCGCTTTGTCAACGACATGCCTCTGAATGAATCGAGAGCGGACGTGCGGGTCAATTTCATCGAGTATTGGGAGAGTGGCCAGGACAAGGTGCAACACTTCAGTTGGGTGACAGACTTGCGGGTGAGTACGCGTAATGTCTACGACATCATGCGCGCTGGACGGGCACGGTGGAAAATTGAAAGTGTGCCGCAGGCGCACAGGAAGGAGGCTCAGTATGAGCT
>JBHHZP010000267.1:0-3454 GCA_046758085.1 Acidiferrobacterales bacterium | reverse complement strand
CTGATCGGCCAAGGCGTTGAGAGCGTAGTAAAGCAGTGGGATGGCTGGTCGCAGCAGTCGGATCCGCCGATCTCAGCAGGGGCGTTGTTCATTGACCGTCAGAACGCACGCGAGCGATTCGTTGCAGAACTGCGATGCCGATTCCAAGCAGGTCAGCCTGAACTCTACGCGGTCAGGGCGGATAGTGTTGACGAGGCGGCGGCATTCGTGTGCGCCTCTATTATTGCTCATCCAGATCTGATGGCACATAGTGTCGTCGTGACGGCGGCGGACGGCTGGCGATTTGTGGAGACGAACCCCTCAATAAAGATCGCCATTGCAGCACGACCTGAGATTGCGGAAGACCCCACGCGTCGAAACGGTTTGGTTGTGGTGATTCCTTACGCCGCAGGCGACATGGCTGGGTACTATCGAGGCGCGGCGGCGCGCGATCAGGATATCACGATTGAGAGGCCTCGGATTCACGAATTTGAGACGGCGCTTGTATCTTTGGGGCTGGACGAAGCCGATGCGAAGCGCCTTTCTGGCACCACCGGCCGATCTTGGTCGGTTTTCCGGCGGCGCCACGCAGTCAACCCGGCCATTCGCAGGCCCACATGGCTCGATACGCCACAAGCCGGGGCTCTATCGACTCTATGTTTGCTCGGCGCATGGTCTTCGGATAACGCAGCAGATCGGGACGTTGTGTCGCGTCTATCTGGTCGACCCTATGAGGAGATCGAGAGGGATCTTCGTTATCTCTCGAAATTGGACGACACACCGGTCCTTCTAATCGGCGATATTTGGAAAGCCAAATCCCCCCTTGAGCTTCTCCACTTGTTTGGTGACCGGATCACCAGTGATGAACTGAATCGGTTCTTCGAACTGGCGCGCCAGATTCTCCTCGCACCAGACCCTGTACTGGAGCTGCCTGAAAAGGATCGTTTTGCTGGCCAGCTTTATGGCAAGGTCAGACCCCAATCCGGCCTCCTGATAGAGGCGCTCTGCGATACACTCATTAAACTCGCCGTGAGAGGGCCTCGGGTGCCTGCTCTGGCGGCAGCTAACATCCAAGGAAGAATCACCGCTCTCGTGCGCGAACTGCTCGACGATGCCGATGAGACGCGCTGGCTATCGCTCTCCTCGCTTTTGCCGTCGTTGGCGGAGGCGGCACCAGACGCCTTCCTGAAGGCGATTGAGCTGAGTCTGGCCAAAAGCGATTCCCCGGTTACGCGCCTGATTACCGAGACCAGCGGCTCGGGTCTCATGGGACGATGCTGGCACGCGGGTCTGTTGTGGGCGCTAGAGACGCTAGCATGGGCACCCGAGCGACTGGTGCGAGTCGCGCTTATTCTCGCACGGCTCGCCCATGTCGAGATTAAGGGCAATTGGGGAAACACTCCCAAGGGAAGCTTAGTCAATATTTTTCGGTCGTGGCTTCCCCAGACAGCCGCGGACCTTGATCAGCGCATAGCGGTGCTCGACACGTTGATCACTAAAGAATCAGACGGCGCTTTTGATCTACTCGACCATCTCGTTCACCTCGGTAGTGATGTGGCTCACCCTTCGGCACGCCCAAGTTGGCGCGATGATGATGCCGGCGCTGGTCGCGGGGTCTCACCGGCCGAGGGGCATAAGATGCTCGTCGCAGCCGCAGATCGGCTCATTGCTTGTTCTAAAGGCCATCCCAATCGCATAGCGCGCCTGATTGAAAAGATCAGCGTCCTCGATGCGGCGCGGGTCAAGGCGACCCTCGCACTCGCGGACGATTTCGCGCAGTCCTCGCCGTCGGACGAGGACAGAGAGGTCATCCGAACTGCCCTGAGAAAGAAGATCTATTGGCATCGCAACTACGCCGATAGGCGCGGGGAAGCGCTCCAATACAAACTGCAAGACCTAGAAAAACATTATCAGAAGCTCTCGCCGAAACGCCTTGTAATCCGCCATAGGTGGCTTTTCACAGATGACTGGCCAGAGCTGCCGACAGGCCGGGAAAAGGATCATAATAAGCGTCGAGCGTTAATAGAGAGCTTGCGTGTTGATGCGTTGCGGGAGATACATACGGGCTTCGGAATGGAAGGTGTGGAACAGCTTGCCGCAGCCGGCCTGAACCGCCCATTTGTAGGTACCACACTAGCGAAGCTAGAACTCGGAACGGCTGGTCTAGCACAATGGATCATCGAGAAAGGAGGTGACTTTACCTCCGATCAGCCGCTCATGATGACTATTCGCGGCTTACTTTGCGCGTTGGAAACGCAGTGCTCGGTTGAGTTGATCAAAGCTGTGATGGAAGGTGGCAATAAAAAGGGTTGGGATTCGGGCCAAACTGCTCGTTTTCTGGCGCTGGCGCCTGAACAACGGGCTACTTGGGATATTGTGGCCTCGTGTGGTCCTGAGGTTGAGAACGCTTATTGGTCGGCAACAAGCCCGGGCTTCTGGTTACGTGGCGATGAGGCTGATTTTGAATTCGCACTGCGGCGCCTCGTTGAAGCAGGCCGCCCGCGCACGGCACTACAGGTTTGTCACCTGGACATGGAAAGGGTAAACGCAAGACTCCTGGCCGAAATGCTGGAACGGATGGTTAGGGGTGAGGAGCCGGACGGACACCTCTTGGATTCTTGGTATATAGGTGAGGCTTTGAAATGTCTGGAGGGTTCGGGGACAATCGAAAAAGGTAGGCTAATTCGGCTGGAATTCGGCCTTATTCCTGCACTTGATTACGAAGGGGAGCAACGGGCCGAGTCGCTCTACGAGGCGATAATGTCCGACCCGAAGTTGTTTTGCGAACTGCTCTGCATTCTTTACAAGCCGGCGCATGGCGAGCGAGGTACGCCTCCGTCCGAGGCCATGAAAGCGACTGCCGAGATTGCATGGCGTGTTCTCCATCACTGTCGTCGTCAACCGGGTACGCAACCGGACGGGACCATTGACCGCGATGCCTTTATCAGGTTTGTCAACGAGGCTAGGGAGTTCTGTCGAGAGGTGGATAGGCTGAAAGTCTGCGACTTGACGCTAGGTCAGATTCTCGCTCACGCACCTGCAGATTCTGACGGTGTTTGGCCGTTCGAGCCCGCGCGAGACGTTCTTGACCGCCCCGAACTCGAGGACATGCGTCACGGCTTTCAAATCGGCGCCCATAACAAGCGCGGAACCACCTCGCGCGGCTACGATGAGGGCGGAGGGCAAGAGCGTAAGCTTGCTGATACATATCGCAATCACGCGCGCGCCGTGCAGAACTCACACATGAACCTTTCCGCTGCACTTGAGGAGCTTGCGCGCTCGTACGAGAGCGACAGTTTGCACGAAGATCTACGGGCTAAATTACGCCGCGAGGGGCACTGATCGGTTCTCGAGAAAATGGGAACAGCGCCAAATATTCCCAATTACCTTTAGTGAGACGAGGGTCCTTGGCCTTATCGCGAGTTCGGTGTCAGACTTGCCTAAGTTGCCTAATTTCTTCAACTTGACGCCGATC
>JBHHZP010000266.1:0-3461 GCA_046758085.1 Acidiferrobacterales bacterium | reverse complement strand
CCGACGACGTTCCTCCTGACCTCGTTCTACTGGGAGAACCTGATCTACTTCGGCCAGGGCCCCAAGAAGGGCCCGGACGGCAAGCTGGCGATCACATTCCCTATGGGTGACAAGAAGCTTCCGGGGATCGCTGCCGAGGATATCGGCAAGTGTGCCTACGGCATCTTCAAGAAGGGCCGCGAGTTCATCGGCAAAACGGTCGGCGTTGCGGGCGAGCACTTGACCGGCGCACAGATGGCCGCCGCCCTCACGAAGGCGCTCAATCAAGAGGTGCGGTACAACGACGTGCCGCCCGAGGTGTTTCGGAGCTTTGGCTTTCCGGGCGCCGAGGATCTCGGCAACATGTTCCAGTTCAAGCGAGATTTCCAGGAAGCCTTCTGCGGTCCGCGCAACCCCAGCATCGCCCGGGCCCTCAACCCTTCTCTACAAACCTTTGATGGGTGGCTCGCCCAACACAAGAGCCGCATCCCACTGGAGTAGCCTGACGCCAGCGCCTAACCGCAACACCCACACCCCCGACCACTGGCCGCTCGCGCTGAGCGTTGGTGAACCATTGAGGGTGTGACTTCCTCGGTAACCATGCCTGAACCCAGTGGACTCGCTACGTGTGCCGGTCAGATCTGCCCAGGGGTGTATCGGTACACCATGCATGACGATCGTATCGATTTCGAGAGCGACAGCTATGTCCTCGCGGTCGAGGGCCACGTGATCTTCATCGACCCGCTGCCAGTTGACGAGCGAGAGCTCGCGCAGCACGGACCGCCTGAAGCCATCTGTCTGTCGGCCTCGTGCCACGAACGTTCAGCCTGGCGCTATCGCAGAAGGTACCAGATCCCTGTGTACGCGCCTCACGGTGGGGTGGATTTTGAAGAACCACCCAATCACTGGTACAGAGGCGGCGAGCCACTACCGGGCGGGCTCCTGGCCGTGCACGCACCGGGGCCAACTGAGGCTCACTACGCCTTCTATCTTGAACGCGCAGGCGGGATCGTGTTCTGCGCGGACTTGCTCACCAATACAGAGGGTGCAGGACTGGCCTTCGTCCCCGATGAGTATCAGGATGAGCCCGCACGTACACGGGATAGTGTCCGCCGCCTGATGGAGCTCCGCGTCGAAATTCTTTGTTCCAACCACGGCGCCCCTGTGATGGGTGGGGTGAGAGCAGCGCTCGAGCAGGTGCTTCTCAGGGACAGGGGGTGACAAGCCAGCAGCAGCTCGCCCAGCTCAGGGAACATACATGTCTGTTCTACAAAGCATCTTCGGTTTTGCGGTCCTCGGCGCGATCGCTTGGGCCTGCTGTCAGGATCGCCGTCGAATCCCTTGGAAGACAGTGATTGCCGGGGCTGCGCTGCAAATCGCGCTGGCAGCCGTATTGCTCAAAGTTCCGCTGTTTCGGCAGCTGTTCCTCGCCCTAAACGACATGTTGCTATCGCTCGAGCGAGCCACCAGAGCGGGCACGTCCTTCGTCTTTGGGTATCTCGGTGGCGGTTCACTTCCGTTCGAGGAATCCTACGCGGGCGCAAGTTTCGTGCTGGCGTTTCGCGCGTTGCCCCTGGTACTCGTAATCAGCGCCTTGTCCGCGCTGCTCTTTTACTGGCGCGTCCTGCCGGTGGTCGTAAAAGCTATTTCCCGCCTACTGCAGCGGACCATGGGAATCGGCGGCGCGGTCGGGATTGGGGCCGCGGCCAACATCTTCGTCGGCATGGTCGAGGCCCCGCTTTTTGTGCGCCCGTATCTCAAACACCTCAGCCGGGGCGAACTGTTCATGATCATGACCAGCGGCATGGCCACAATTAGCGGCACCGTCATGGTGTTATACGCAAGCCTTGTGGCGAGCGTAACTCCAGATGCGATGGGCCACCTACTAACCGCCTCGATCATCAACGTGCCCGCTTCGATCGCCGTCGCCGCATTAATGGTGCCTCCTGATCGTGAGTTCACATCAGGCGAGCTTGTCAATCCGGATCTCGCTGATAGCACCATGGACGCGATTACCAAAGGAACGTTGCAGGGCGTTCAGCTCCTACTCAACATCGTCGCCATGTTGATTGTCCTTGTCGCGTTGGTAAGTCTCGCGAATCAGCTACTCAGCGTGCTGCCCCTCGTCGGGGAAAAACCCATTACCTTGCAGCGGCTGCTCGGCTACGTGATGGCGCCGATAGTATGGCTAATGGGCATCCCGTGGAGTGAGTTGCCGACCGCGGGCGCCTTGATGGGCACCAAGATCATTTTGAACGAGCTGATCGCCTACAGCGAATTGGCAGCATTACCTGATAATAGCTTGAGCCCACGAAGTCAGCTCATCATGATCTATGGGATGTGCGGCTTCGCGAACCTTGGTAGCCTGGGCATCATGATCGGCGGACTCGGTACGATGGTAGCGGAACGCCGTGGTGAGGTAACCGCGCTCGGATTGAGATCGATCGTGGCCGGAACGCTAGCGACATGTATGACCGGCGCAGTAATTGGCATGCTTAGCGGCTAGCGAGATGCGCCCTGAGGCGATTCGCCTCGGTGGCTCCTCCACGCTCTGCCCCAGTTTTCCTCACCTGCCGTGCGGCTCACTAGTTGAGCAAACAGGGGTCAGCGTAAGCCCGCGTCTCCGAAGGCGCTTGCTCCTTACCATACGCTGTACAGGTAAGCACGTATCTTGCACGATCAGCTAAGCGGATGCTTGTGCTTCCTGAAGAAGCCTCTTGACGCAAGCGTCGCGTTCCAGCCCCGTCCGTTCGACGCTGCCGGCTTTGGCGATCTCAAAGCAAGGGATTCAGATGAGGCCCTCGTTCCCAGCCGCCCTCGTTAGAGGCCAGAAGGAGGATTAAAATGACAGTTGAAATCGTTCGTGACGTTCTTGCTTGGTGCTCGGTCATCAACATCGGGTTACTGCTATTTTGGGCGTTATGGTTGAAGCTGGCTCACGACTTCGTCTATCGAATGCATGGGAAATGGTTCAAGTTGTCCGTGGAGCGGTTCGATGCGTTTCATTATGCAGGCATGCTCTTCTTCAAGATGGGCATCTTCCTGTTCAATCTCGTCCCCTATTTCGCATTCCGTATTGTCGGATGACATTATGAACTACTACAGTCGCCGCAAAGACGCGCTCCTGAAGAGGTTCGATCAGACGGCCTCGCTAATGGGAGCATGGCTCACGACACGCTACGGGGCAGAGTTCACCACCACGCTCGGCCGAGAGATCCGCCAAGAATTCGAGCGGCTCATCCCTGAGATTCCGCATATCAAGGGACTGCGGGCAAGACCGCTCAACACCTTTCTGCGCATCACAGCCCAGGAGCTCGCGGTATATAAGGCGATGCAAAAGCTCGGCAAGCCACCCGCCGAGGCCTGGGAGCTCTGCCATGAGGCGTTGCGTCGCGGACTGGCAAAGATGCCGCGATGGAAGCGGTGGCTGATGCGGCGATTCATGTTCTCTCGCTTGGCGAGAGCCATTGTGGCGAGGCGTG
>JBHHZP010000265.1:0-3467 GCA_046758085.1 Acidiferrobacterales bacterium | reverse complement strand
CAATGGTGGCGAAGAGCAGCGTTCCCACCATCATGATGGCGAACTGTACGATATCGGTGCGGACCACGCTGCGCAGCCCGCCGGTCGTCGAGTAGAAGGTCGTAACCGCGAGGATAGCCACGATCGAGATCAGGTTGCGCGCCGAGAGCAGCCACACCTGGGGTGAATCGGCCAGCGGTACGAGCTTCCAGGTAATGGTGTTGAGGATGTACGGCGATCCGTCGACATTCGTGGTCGGGACCAATGGCTCTCCCACCCATTGGACCAAGCGCACCACCGGATCAAACATCCAACCGGGGAGCCATTGCTCCCACAGCAAAAAAGGCTCAGCAATGCGCGTGGCAGCCAGTAGCACCAGCGCAAGCACGGTGCAGTTGATGATCGTGCCGAAGTAGATCGCCTTCATACCACGCAGCACCGCGGCCGGCCTGGCGCCGTAGCGGATCTCGGTGAGCTCGGCATCGGTGAGCACGTTCACGCGCCGCCAGCTTGAGCTCAGGACGAATCCGAGCAGCAGGAATGCCAGCGCAAATACCCACAGCCGCCACAGCGCGAAGATGCCGCCCATGGCAACCAGCCCGGTTACCAGCAGCGGCGTATCGGCGGCGAACTGGGTAGCGGCCATGCTGACCCCGGCCTGCCACCCTTTCAGCGACCGGCCGGCGAGAAAGTACTCTTCGAGATTCTGCGAAGCGATCTTGCTCGAGCGCAGACCGGAGCCGATCGCGTAGGCAACAAACGTCATTACAATGACGACATCGATCAGCTGCATGCGGGGCGGCTATTGGTCATCTTGTGCATTTGATACTGAACTCGAGTGTTTGCTGCCTATAGTGTTACCGTCCGAGGTTGCGCTGTCGGGACAAGTATTATCATCGGGTCGAGGATAAACGGTTGTTGTGTGATCGCTTTCAGGCACGCCGTCACGTAGTTGCCGGCATGGGATCGGTAGATCCGAGTTGAACGCAGGCTATGACTCGATATGTTAGTCTGAATATTTCACCACTGAGCACGCAGAAGACACAGAGAAAGGAAGGTCAAGCGGTTTCGGCCTGATCTCAAAGGGGCTACGGTGTCACACTTTGCACCAAGGGCCGGTGGCCACGGACGGTGTTTAACGATTTGTTCCTTCTGCGATCTCTGTGCTCTCTGGTGTGAGTTCATGCAATTTCCGGGTTACGGCTCGAGTGCCCCCTGAAACGTCGCAGCGAGTCGCTGCAACCAGTACGCCGCGGCTGTATGATCATTTCACGATGAAGTTGGGGCCCTTCGCGGTATGTCGAGAGAGATATTTCCGGCAGTCTTGAAAATCGAATCGTCAGGCGGTCGACCCAGGGTCTGCCGATGCAAGGATTGAGGTCCATAGAAAAGACCGTAGTGCTCGCGCGCTCGCACTACTTCTTGCTGGCGCCAGGATTGTGGCTCGCGCGCAAGGCCGATTCGTCCCTGGCACGTGCGGGCGGCCCCCCAGGTGAGCCTGCCGGTGGGTAGTCGAGCGTGTCCTTTATCTGCGCGCGACGTTCCTCTGGCAAATCGGGAACAGGCAGTGTCCCTTCGGCGCGCCAGGCCTCCACCTGTTCCTCGGCGGCACGCGCGTGCTCGGCGTCCATTGTCTGATCACGCGTGAGATAGGTGGTCCGCGCCGGAATCGCCAGGCCCGTACCGGCCTCTTTGACAATATCCATGATCCGCAAGAGCAGATCCTCTTGCACACCCCGATACTCGCCCATATCGGCGGTCGTGCTGAAAGCGAAGACCTCGATATTCAGCGACTGTTCCCCAAAGCCTACGAAATGTACATAATTCGGTATAGAAGGATGCAACAGCGGCGGTTCGTTCAAAATCTTCGGATGGGCCGCCAGCAGCTCACGTACCTTGGCCAGCACATAGCGCAGTTGCTCCGCTGTGGTCTCGTAACGTAGGTACAGCACCGTATAGAACCGAATGCAGTCACGACGATTGAAATTCTCGAGCTGCAGCTCCGCGAATTGTGAGTTCGGTATCGACACGATAGTGCGATCGAGTGTACGTACGCGCGTTGAGCGCAGCCCGATCTCCTGCACGAAGCCGAACTTGTCCCCAAATAGACAGGCATCGCCCACACGCACCGGTTTGTCCGCAAACAAGGTGACACCGCCGATGAGGTTCTCCAGCGTAGGTCGGGCAGCGAGCGCCACCGCCAGGCCGCCGACGCCCAGGCCCGCGAGCAGCGGCGCCAGCGGCACGCCCAGAGATTGTGCAGCCACGACAACCAGGTAGAACACCACCAGGAGTGAGACGATCCGGGTAGAGATACGCACCATATGTGCGTCGATACTCTTGGGCTTGATGCGCGGCGAGGCGATGGTGGTGGCCGCCACGCCATTGCCGATGGCGAAGACGCCGGCGCTCGCGGCAACGAATAGCACGACCCAAAGGGCATTACTCACGATGACAAGCACGGTGCCCGAGATGCCGATCTGATCCTCGGTGAGATAGATCAGCCCGGCTGCCACGGCCACCACTCCGAGGGAGAGCACGAGGTTACCCCAGGGCCACGCGACCGTGGTACGGTGCGTGCGCCGCCGCGTCCAGCGCGAGAGCAACCACACCAACCCCGCGCCGAGCGCCAGTGTCGACGCCAGCGCGATCCACTGCCAGATAGCGAGCTGTAGCCAAGCGACCTTCAACCACGCGGGCAGTGCGACAATCAAGCTCTCGGAGATCATCCACCCGGGCCCGTAGGCGGTGATGGCGTAGAGGCCCGGCGATGCGCCTGCATTGTAGGGGAGGTGTTTGACGCGCTCGTAGAACTGCTTCGCCTTGGCTACGGTCTTGGCGGTAAAGAGGTACTCCCCCTGCCGCGGGCCTTGCCCGACGCGCGCGATGGTGATCTCGGTGTGCGGCACGCGCCAGCGCGGCGGCGCACCTGATTCCTGCAGCGCTTGCATGGCCGCGGCGTCGGGTATGGCCTCGTAAGGCGGGAGCTCGACGCGGTCGAGCACCTCCTTGATAAGTGCCGCCGCCTCCCTGCTTACGGTCTTCAGTTGCGTCGGTGGGATCTGACTCAGATCGAGCGTGCCCAGCGCGCGGGCGACTAGCGTCTCGAACTGTGCGCGGTTGGCCTCGGTAACGCCCTCGTCTTGGTAAATGCGATACAGCTCATTAATGTTTTCGATGAAGGTCTTCAGCGTAGCCCGTGGGCTCGAGGTGTCGGGCGGCTCGAGCGGAAAACCCTTACCGCCTGTCGCTGCGGTCGACGCGGGCAGCATGAGCGACAACGCAATTACCCACGCAACGCCAACACATCCCCGTGCGCTGGCCGTCAACGCTGTAGTGCATGAGCTAGTTGGTATCATCTGCCGCTAAATCGCCCTAATTCTCGCCCGTGGCCCATTATGTACCGCTTACGGCTCTGGAAGTCCATAGTTGTCATCACCCTGCCTGGGCAATTAAACCCGGAAAGGAAGGCATTAAGCTTGCCTGGC
>JBHHZP010000264.1:0-3487 GCA_046758085.1 Acidiferrobacterales bacterium | reverse complement strand
ACCGCAGGGTCATGCAAGCCATCGAGAATTGTCGCACCTCCGCCCTGGGTGGCCATATGGAGCAGTGCAACTTGTGTGGCTTTGAACACCCCGCCTATGACTCGTGCCTTATGGGAAGTAAATTTTTATGGGGAGTTGAATGCCGCAAGTGCCTTGTTCCGCTAGCAGACCAAGTGTTTTGACTCCCCATTAGATTGTGGTCCTCTCTTGTTACGGTAGTCAGGCTAATCCTGGCAAATCACAAAGGAGGACCTTATGTTGGATCAATATTTTTCCGCACCTAAGACACTCGCGCGCTTACGCGCGGGTCTCAGTGGACCATACATCGATGGTTTTGCCGACGCTCTCGAGCAAGATGGCTACTCGCAGGGCAGTGCGGTAAGGTATCTGCGCGCTGCGGCACACCTCGGACATTTCCTGCAGAGCAATGGCGGCACCTTGGCCGACATCAGCGCGAGTACGCTGGACGCTTTCCACCGTCATCTGCCACGTTGTCACTGTCCGTTCTCGAACGGTGGAAGGGCCAACCATCATGTGTTCTTTGGGGCGAAGCGCTTTCACGCTTATCTGTTTCAACGGGGTGTTTGCCAAAATGATCCCGTGCCCCGACTACAGAATCCGGAGCCAGCCCTAATCACTTCATTTCGCGAGTGGTTTCAGAGACACCGCGGCGCGGCAGAACCTACCCTCAGACAGTATTGTCGCGGCGCCGCCGACCTAGTTAATACACTGGGCGAGGATGTCAGACAGTGGAATGCGCAGCAAATACGGACGTTCCTGCTCGATCGCGCCAATCAGTGTGGGAAGAGCACTGCCGAGAAACTGATCACCGCCATGAGAGCATTTTTGCGGTATCTCAGTTTCAGGGGCTTGTGCCGAATCGACCTTGACCAAGCGGTTCCCACTCTGGCGCATTGGCGCCTCGCATCACTGCCGCAGTGCCTCAAATCCGAGGAAGTGGACCGCCTCATCACTGCCTGTGAAGGCAGTTCAACCCGCCGCCTTCGTGATCGCGCAATGATTC
Organism: Acidiferrobacterales bacterium; assembly: GCA_046758085.1. GTDB lineage: Bacteria > Pseudomonadota > Gammaproteobacteria > Acidiferrobacterales > SPGG2 > VRUB01. The sequence goes on along the minus strand of JBHHZP010000264.1, from coordinate 2,463 downwards.
TACTACTGGTGCGGCTTGGGCTGCGCGCTGGCGATGTGGCTCAGCTTCGCCTTGGCGACCTTGAGTGGGAAAACGGCACGCTGCGGGTCTTGGGCAAGGGACGCTACGAAGTTCGCTTGCCGCTGCCGCAGGACGCCGGTGACGCACTGCTTCGTTACCTGGAATGCCGGCCTGAAGCCGGCCATACGGACCGTGTCTTCGTTCGCAACATCGCTCCATTCAAGCCGTTCGTTTCAGGCCACTGCGTGTCGGGTGTTGTAAAGCGTGCCCTGCGGCGTGCAGGCGTGACGACAGCAGCGAAGGGTGCGCATTTACTGCGCCATACTGCGGCTACTGAGATGCTGCGCCATGGTGTTCCCCTCGCTCAGATCGGCTTGGTTCTTCGGCATCGCAGTATCGACATGACCGCGTATTACGCCAAACTCGATGTCGCAGTACTCAAACAAGTCGCTCAGCCGTGGCCGGAGGTGAACTCATGATTCAAGCCGTAGAAAGCTACCTCGCCGTGCGACACGCCGTCGGTTTTGATCTCGTCAATGCGGGTTATTTGTTGCGCAGCTTCGCACGCTTTGCCGCCGAGCGGAACGAGACACACGTCCGCGCGACGACGGCGATCGATTGGGCCAGTCAGAGCTCATCGCTCGCGCGACGAGACGAACGGCTGAAGACCGTCAACCGCTTTGCCCGTTATATACACGCCGAAGACAATCGACACGAAGTTCCGCCCGCAAATCACTTTGGCTACTGCAAGACTCGGCGCATACCTCATATCTACCCCAGCGCCGAAATCAATCGCTTGATAGACGCCGCCCTGCACCTCGGGCCGCCGGGCGCGTTGCAACCACAAACGTACGCGACATTGATTGGGCTGCTTGCTGCCACGGGTCTGCGGATCTCAGAGGCGCTATCCTTGCAGTTCTCCGACATCACACCCAGTGGACTCCTGATTCAAAAAACTAAATTCCAGAAAACTCGGCTGGTACCAGTGCACGAAACCACAGAGGCAGGCCTTGATCGCTATTTGACGCGCCGCCACCAAGTTCGTTCCAAGGGAGAGGATGTATTCATCACCGATGATGGGCAGCCACTGCCCTATTGGCACGTTAACAGCACATTCCGAAAGCTGTTGAAAACAACAAACCTTTCGGCATCAGGCAGTAGCCGCCCTCGTCTGCACGATATGAGGCATACATTTGCAGTCAGGGCGCTGGAGGCGAGCCCAGCTGGCCGTCAGCGCGTCGGCCAACACATGTTGGCTTTAGCGACCTACATGGGTCACGTCAACATCAATGCTACCTACTGGTATCTGGAAATCACGCCCGAACTGTTGCACGACATCGCTGTGGCGAGCGAGGGCTTTCTTTACGGAGGGCAGCTATGACTCTAATCGCACCGCACATCAAGGCGTTTCTGCAGGAACATCTCGGCCATCATCGAGGCGCCAGCCAGCACACCTGTGACTCGTACGCTTACAGTTTCCAGCTGCTGTTCGAGTTCGCCGCAAAGCGGCTCAGGATGGCGCCATCGGCGTTGACGCTTGAGCAATTGGATGCCCAACTGATCGGCGCCTTCCTGGAATATCTGGAAGAGACGCGTCAAAACTCACCGAACACCCGAAACATCCGGTTGGCAGCAATCAGATCATTCATCCACTTCCTGGAGTATCGCCAGCCAGCCGCGCTGGAGCAGATTCGGCGCATCCTGGCGATTCCTTTCAAGAGGACCAACTCTCGCCTGGTTCCCTATCTCGTACAGGAGGAAGTGCAGGCGCTGCTGGATGCCCCCGATCCGGCAACCCGTGAAGGTATTCGCGACCGAGCGATGCTGCACCTAGCTGTCTGTGCCGGACTACGTGTGTCGGAGTTGACCGGCTTGCGTACCGGCGACGTCACGCTGCCATCGATGAGCATTCGTATTCACGGGAAGGGCCGGCGAGAACGGGTGCTACCACTCTGGAATACAACGGCCACCGCGGTCCGGGCCTGGCTGGCCGTGCGTGGAACGGTTTCCGCGCCGGAGTTGTTCGTCAACGCACGGGGTGAGCCCATGAGTCGTTGGGGGTTCGCATACGTGCTTCACCACCATGCGGAAACCGCCAGTCAGAAGTGCCCGTCATTGTCAAAGAGGAAGCTGTCGCCGCATGTGCTGAGGCATACATGTGCAATGGTCGTGCTTCAGGCTACGCAGGACATACGAAAGGCCTCGCTCTGGTTGGGCCACAGCAATCTCGCAACCACGGAGGTCTACACCCGCGCCGACCCAAGCGAAAAGCTTGAAGCCATTGAAGCCATCGTGCCGCCGCACCTGCGCAGGGGATCGTTTCGCCCCACGGACAAACTGATCGCGCTTCTGAAGGCCAAGCCGGCCAAATTTTAATGGGGAGTCGAACGGGCGTGCGGTCCTTGCTGCACGCTCCGTTCGTTTATTGCACTCCCCATAAAAATTTACTTCCCATAATGCAGG
>JBHHZP010000263.1:0-3492 GCA_046758085.1 Acidiferrobacterales bacterium | reverse complement strand
ACTACTCGTGCTGAGGCCGGGCGGCACGGATCCGCTTGCCCGAGAGCCTTGGTATTGTGCCCGGCGAGAAGTTCGCGGACAATTATCGGCAGCTGGTGGCCCTGCGCGGCATTATGTTGCATGCAAGCGTCTGCGCGGCGGGCGCCGTGGTGTCGCTTCGAGAACTTTCCGCTTTTTTTTTCAAGCGGACTTCGGCCTCAAGGGACACGGAGGAATCACATGTGGAATGAAGTCAGGGGCCTGCGCGATGGCATAGACTACGGCACGCCGCCGCGTGACGGTGAACCGGTCACTCTGACCGTGGACGGGGTGGAGGTGACGGTGCCCGAGGGTAGCTCAGTCATGCTCGCAGCGGCGGAGGCGGACCGCGCCGTGCCCAAGCTTTGCGCTACCGACATGCTCGAGGCTTTTGGCAGCTGCCGTGTTTGCCTCGTCGAGATCGAGGGGCAGCGCGGCTACCCCGCGAGCTGCACGACGCTCGTGGCGCCCGGTATGGTCGTACGGACCCAGTCCGACCGCCTTGCGAAGCTGCGCAAGGGTGTCATGGAGCTCTATCTGTCAGACTTCCCCGAGTCCGAGATTCCCGACGGTTGGAGCGAGTTCCATCGCACGCTCGAGGAAGTCGGCATCAACGGCCACCGCTACGGGAAGGGCCGGAATCACTTCGATCTGCCCGTCGACGACTCGAACCCCTATTTCTTGTTTGACCCGGCGAAGTGCATTGTCTGCAGCCGCTGTGTCAGAGCCTGCGCGGAAGTGCAGGGAACGTTTGCTTTGACGATCCGGAGTCGTGGCTTCGAATCCAAGGTTGCGGCGAGCATGGACGAGCCATTCATGGAATCCGAGTGCGTGAGCTGCGGAGCCTGTGTTCAGGCGTGTCCAAGCCATGCGCTGGTAGAGAAGAGCCTGTTCCCAGGAGGGTATGAACGTGCCTAACCCACGTAAGCCCGAAAGAGAGACCATCACGATCTGTGCCTACTGCGGCGTAGGCTGCGGTTTCAAAGCGGAGACGATCGGCAATGAAATCGTACGCATGACGCCATGGAAGGAAGGTAAGGCCAACCATGGTCACAGTTGTGTCAAGGGCCGCTTCGCCTATGACTACTGGTGCCATCCCGATCGGATCAAGACGCCAATGATCCGCGACAGCATCGAGGAGCCCTGGCGAGAGGTCAGCTGGGACGAAGCATTCGCTCACGCCGCGAGAGAGCTAAAACGCATACAGGGGAAATACGGCCGCAGTTCAGTCGGTGGTGTCTCGAGCTCGCGCTGTACTAACGAGGAGATCTTTCTGACTCAGAAATTTGTGCGCGCCGTGCTCGGCAACAACAATATCGATAACTGCGCACGCATATGTCACTCCCCGACCCAGTTCGGGCTCTCCGCCACTGTGGGTGCCGGGGCTGCGAGTCAGCATTTCGATTCCATCCTCCAGGCCGACGTCATCATGGTGGTCGGTGCAAATCCCACCGAGGGTCATCCCGTTTTCGGCTCGATAATGAAGCGCCGCGTCCGTCAGGGCGCGAAGCTCATCGTAATCGATCCTCGCCGTACCGAGACCGTCGACAGTCCCCACTGCCGCGCTGATGTCCACCTGGCGCTACGGCCCGGCACCAACGTCGCGATCCTTAATAGCATCGCCCACGTCATCGTTCGCGAGAACAGGCACGATCCGGAGTTCATCAAGTCACGTTGCGAATGGCAGGAGTTTGAGCACTGGGCCGAGCTGGTCGGCAGCGAAGAGTACTCACCTGACAGGATCGGGCCCATCGCTGGCGTCGATCCCGAGGATATTCGGCGCGCCGCGAGGATCTACTCAACGGGACCGCGAAGCGTCATCTATTACGGCCTCGGCGTGACCGAGCACTCGCAAGGGTCGACAGGCGTCATGTGCCTCGGCAACCTTGGGCTCGCCTGCGGCATGTACGGTCGTGAAGGTGTCGGCGTGAACCCGCTGCGCGGCCAGGGCAACGTGCAGGGCGGCAGTTGCCTCGGCAGCTGGCCGCATGTCTTCAGCGGCTACCGCTTTGTCACCGACGATGCGACCCGCGAGAGCTTCGAAGCCGAGTGGGGCGTCGAACTCGACAGTGAGCCCGGCCTGCGGTTGCCGAACATGTTTGACGCTGCGCTGACAGGACACTTCAAGGGCATGTACATCATGGGCGAAGACCCGGTGCAGTCCGATCCGAACCAGAACCATATCATCGCAGCGATACGCAACATGGAATGCGTCATCGTTCATGATCTGTTCCTCAACGAAACGTCGAAATTTGCGCATGTCTTCCTGCCAGGCAGCTCTTCACTCGAGAAAGACGGCACATTTACGAGCGCCGAGCGACGACTTGGCCGGGTACGCCAGGTCGTCGAGCCGCTGGCAGGTTATCAGGACTGGGAAGTGACGGTGAAGCTGATGAATGCGATGGGCTACGACGTCGAGTATGCGCATGCCGGCGAGGTGCTCGACGAGCTCGCGCGCCTGTCGCCGGCGTACAGCGGCGCAAGCTTCGAGCTGCTCGACCGCGTCGGGTCGGCGCAGTGGCCAGTCAACACGGCCGCGCCCGAGGGCACTGAGGTGCTACACACGGAGCAGTTTCCCCGGGCCAACGGTCTCGGGACCTTCATGCTCACAGGGTTTGTTCCGACGCGCGAGCGGGTTAGCGACCAGTATCCTCTGCTCCTGACCACTGGCCGCATCCTGAGTCAGTACAACGTCGGCACGCAGACGCGCCGCACCGCCAATTCGCGTTGGCATCCCGAAGACGTTCTGGAAATGTCTCGCGGCGACATGCTAATGCGCGGCCTGCGCGATGGTGACAGCGTCACCATCACTAGCCGCTTTGGCTCGACACGGCTCAAAGTTGTCGAATCCGTAACCGTGAATCCAGGCGTGATCTATACAACATTCCACCACGCGGAATCCAAAGCCAACGCCGTGACGAGTGACCTATCCGACTGGGCCACGAACTGTCCCGAGTACAAGGTTACAGCGGTGGAAGTGACAAAGGTCACGTCGCCCGAGCCGCGGCACGCAGAATCGAGTGCCACACGCCCGGCGCACCGAGAACGTGAGGCGGAAGAGATCGCCGTGGCGGAGGAGGTCTGAACATGAACGATGACGAGCGGCCGGCCGTTGCGGGTGCCGTCATCGATCTGGAGCGCTTGATCGCGATGGCAAATCAGATTGGCGACTTCTTCGCGCCTTACCCGCCCGAGCGCGCTCGCGAAGGGCTGCGCAACCATTTGCGGACATACTGGGACCCGCGCATGCGTAACGCGCTGCTCGCACACATTGATGCGGGCGGAGACGGTCTTGATATACGCGTCATCGACGCAGCGCAGCTACTGCGTGAGAAAGCGGCCGACAAGAGCGGCTATTACGGCCCGCCGCAGCACTGAGGATCACACCATAGCCCGACCGGCCATCATGAGCAGAGAAAGGTGGGCCCCGGCTCACCCGTGAACAGCTCCCAAAACGCAATCAAGACCGCATCG
>JBHHZP010000262.1:0-3514 GCA_046758085.1 Acidiferrobacterales bacterium | reverse complement strand
TGAAAACCTCCGCCCGGGCCGTAATCGCCGTGGAACTGTACGTACAACGCGAAGAGCAGAATGAACGGTATTAGGAGCTTTGCGATTACACGCAAAATTAAGTGGTGTGTCACGGCCCAGCCTTTTTATTTTTGCGTTTGCGACGTGCCGATGCGAGCAGCACGGTGACGCCGATACCCGCGGTAAAGATCACCATGACTTCACCCAGCGTGTCATAGCCCCGGTAGCTCGCCAGCACCGCGGTGACGACATTCGGGACACCGGTTTCATATTGGGTGAGTCCTTGGGGTGTGGCCTTGAGATAGCGTGGCGCTACATGTCGCTGGATCGGAGCATTTGGGTCGCCATAGCGTGGCATATCCAGGGTGCCGTAAATAAGTGCGGCACCGGTAATGCTTACTATCATCAGCGGTACCCACGGGCGGTGCGTGGCCGATTTTTCCCGGCGCGAGGTCAGCGCCAGCGTGGCTAGCATCAGCACGGTGGAGATACCGGCGCCAACCGCGGCTTCGGTAAATGACACATCCACGGCGTCGAGAACGAGAAAGATGCTCGCTGACAACAGACTGTAGATGCCCGAGAGCATGACGACGCCAAACAGGTCCCGCAGTACCACGATGGCGATGGCAGTAGTGGCGAGAAAGCTCAACAGTACGATGTCGATCAGGTGCGCGATGACTTCATCCTCCTTCGGGACAGCAAGGGCTTATGATTACCGTGTAATGCGGCCTTCGCAAGCGCGTGCGTCGACGTCGGGCTCGTGAACAGGAGAAAGGCCAGAATTAGCAGTAGTTTTACCATCACCAGGTTTTCGTCGGCCTGAAACATGAGCCCGATAAGAATCAAGCCGGCACCGAGCGTATCGGTGATCCCTGCGGCATGCATGCGGGTGAAAAGATCCGGAAAGCGCAACAGCCCGATGGCACCGACGATTCCGAAAAATCCCCCGCCCAGCAAAACCACCCAGCTCGCGAGATCCGTTGCCGCCAGACTCATCGCATTCCCCGCTTCGCGCCGCGGCGCCCGGCTCGCGCGAGGTCGCCGTACTCGAAGAACTTGAGCACGGCAATGACGGCGATGAAGTTGATAAGGGCATACACGAGCGCGATGTCGAGAAAATCCGGTCGACCGGTGAGAAATCCCAGCACTGCGATCAGCAACACCGTCTTGGTTCCGAACATGTTAACCGCCAGGAGACGGTCATAGACGGTAGGCCCCAGGAGCGCGCGGATCAGCGCCAGACCCATGGTTACCAGGATGGCAAGACCCGCCGCAACGAACATTATTCGTTGCCCTCGAATCGCGTGACGCGCCGATCCATGTCCCCGGTTCGTAGCGCCTGCGCCGCCTCGCGGGTGAGCGCATGTACCTCGATCCTGTCCCCGTCGATGTCGATAGACACGGTGCCCGGGGTCAGTGTGATGGAGTTGGCGTAGATGACCTTACCCAACTCGCTTTTCTGGCTGGCTTTGACGCGAATCACGGTGGGGCTGATGGGCAGCGTCGGATTCAAGATACGGCACGCCACATCCACGTTTGACTTGAGAATTTCCCATGCGAGCCACGGCCAATACAGCAACGCCTTCAGGCTGAGGTGAATCGGATGACCTTCGCGGTCGACCACGTCCATTCGCAGTGCGATGGTCACCACCAGCAGCGCCGAGAGCGCACCGAGACCGATAAGCAAAGGGACATAGTGGCCGGAGAGCAGCAGCCACAGGGCGAATAATACTAATGCGAGACTGATCGCATGGACCACGACCGCCTCCTCCCTCCAAGTCAGCGTTCAGACAGATTTCAGTTTATTCGGATGCCGTGATGATACCGGCGCAGTCACGCAGATGCTAGACAGCACACGCGCCCACTTACTGGCTGCGCTGCCCGCGCGCGCTCGCGAGCTTGTGCACACGCGACTCAGCTCGAGGTCTGCTCCGCCGCGCCGGTGTCAAGGCGCGGGCGGATACGAGCCACCTCCACCGCGGTGCCGCGTGTGCGCATGATATCGACCTGATAGCCGTCTAGCATGAGGCTGGTGCCGGGCTCGGGGATGTCCTCGAGGTAATCGGTGATAAGGCCGTTCAAGGTGCGCGAGCCTTCGGTAGGCAGCTGCCAGCCGAGCTTGCGGTTCAGATCGCGAATACTGGCGCCGCCCTTCACGAGATAGCTCCCGTCAGGCTGTGGGTGTACATCCTCGAGCTTACCGATTGCCTCTGTTGTGAAATCGCCAACGATCTCCTCGAGAATCTCGTCGAGCGTGACCAGACCCAGTATGTCGCCGTACTCGTCCACAACCAGCCCGATCCGACGTTTGACGTCCTTGAAGTTAAGCAGCTGGGTATTCAAGGGTGTACCTTGCGGGATGAAGTAGGGCTCGATGATCACCTCTCTTAGCGACTCGCGTGTCAGCTTGCCTTCACGAATTTGATTCAGTACCTTGCGCACGTGAATCATGCCAACGATGTTCTCCAAGGTGCCGCGGTAAACGGGCAGGCGAGTAAAGCGGCTGCGGGCGATCTGGGCCAGAATGTCATCCCAATCGGCGTCCAGGTCAATACCCTGGATCTCGCCGCGAGGTACCATAACATCCTCCACCGTGATCTTTTCAAGATCCAGTATGCCTAGCAACATCGCCTGGTGAGATTTGGGGATCAAGGCCCCAGCTTCCATCACGGCGAACCTCAGTTCCTCGCTACTAATCTGATCGCGCTTCTTATCCAGCGGCACGCCCAGCAGTCGCAGCATCGCGTTCGCAATCACGTTGACGATCCATATGATCGGATAACAGACTTTTAGTAACGGCCGCAGGATATATGCCGCTGGAAAGGCGACGTGCTCCGGCTGCAAGGCCGCGATAGTCTTTGGTCCTACTTCAGCGAATATGAGGATGACTAGCGTCAGTAGCCCGGTGGCCACAGCGAGTGCCGCCTCGCCGAACAGCTTTAGGGTCAGGATGGTCGCGACAGCGGAGGCTGCCAGATTGGCGAAGTTGTTGCCCAGTAGAATGACGCCGAGCAGGCGGTCCGGGCGCTGCAAGAGCCTTTGCACGATGCGAGCCGCACGATGACCGGTTTGCGCAAGGTGCTGCAAGCGATAGCGATTCAGCGCCATCATCCCGATTTCACTGGCCGAGAAGAAGGCAGACAGGAGAATGAGAAAGACAAGCGCCAGGGCGAGCGCGCCTATCGGAACGTCATCCAAGCAGGGGTTGCCTCAGGCTCATCGGGATACCATTGACTTTAGCACACCGGCAAGCGCAACGGTGAATGAGAGACCGCCTAGAAATATGCATTATCCATACCGGTTCCACCCGGCGTTTCGGTGACATGCGGCGCAAGCCCTTATTTTGCGTAAAAAATCATGAGTATCGGCACCATGACGAGCAGGAACAATATGGTCATGATGCTACCTGCGCGCAGAAAATCGATGTTACGGTAACCCCCTGGGCCCATAATCAGGGCGTTCACCTGGTGCGTCGGCAGCAGGAACGAGTTGGATGCTGCAATACCGACCGCCA
>JBHHZP010000261.1:0-3533 GCA_046758085.1 Acidiferrobacterales bacterium | reverse complement strand
AGCGCACGTAACCGGCGGAGATCGCAAACGGCAATAGCACGCACGGGGCGAGTAGCCAAAATAATTCATCAAGAAAGGGAAACGGCGGCAGCGGCGGGGGTAATCCTGCGCCGAGAAAGAACATCACGGGGATACAGCCGTCGTCGAAAGGCAGAAAGATGAGCACCACCCCACTCAAGCCCAAGACCGTCAACACCGCTTGGTCCGGGTGCTTGCGGATTAAATCTGTTTAAATCTGTATTGATGATGGAGGCTGGCATTACGGTTGCTAACTGATCCTCACTTCCGCCAGGCAATTTCCCGCTTCGTTATGGGCGAGCCACAGCGGTAGATCGCGTAGATGATACCAACGCTATAGCCGCCAGATACAAAACCACCGTCACCAACGTCATGTACGCACCGCTCTCCCAGCCCTCGTCGAAGAACAATGCCAGGCATAAGGCCCCGTTGGCGATATAGACCACTTGCATGGCGATCACGGCGTTTAGGGTATGCGCAAGCCCGCGGCGCCAGTTCCGTATGATCCATCCGATACCAAGGGCCAATACGGTGAGAGGCGAGAACACAATGAAGTATTCTTCCCACAAATTATCGTAGAACTCTGATAAGGCGAGAACGCTCAATGTTACGCCTGCCATCGCCAGAGCGAGCGCATAGGCTGTGAGCCACGCCGGGCGCGAGCGCCTACCCGGCAAGAGCCCTTGCACGGAGGCGGCGATAATCGGAATCGTTAAGACAAACGGGCTCGCGACAAGAAGTATCAGCAAGGCTGTGTCATCGAAGTGCCCCAAGTACCAATCCCACGTAATGAGGACAATTGCTTGAAGGGGTGCAACATCGTGGGTGAAGGGCAGAAATAGGGTCGTGATCCCCAGCACACCCAACCCAACTAGGTATGGACGAAGCCCCAATCGGTCTGTGTTTGCATTGCCCATGGGTCACCTCCTCAAGCTCGAAGGCTAACACCACGAAACAGCATGGAATACTTACAGATAGCTTACCAATGGTAATGTGTTGCAAGACCGCTTATCACTGATCTCCCTTAAACTGCTTGGCCACGATCCCCGATGTCTGCACCATCACCGAGTCAGCCCATCCTTACTCCGACCCGTGATCTCCCATGCCCGCTCAAGGTTGGACGTGATCTGATCCCGCACGGTCCTGATTTCTTCTGCCTTGAAAGCACTGGGATTTGACAGGACGGCCTCTGCGTCATACAAGGCCTCGGCGATGCAGACTTGCAGCTCGGGGATTTGGTTGAAGTCGTCTTGTTTGGGGGTGAGGTAGAAACAGGGCATAGTGGGGCATCCTGTCAACAGTGTTTAGCGGGCGCATTCGGCGAGGCCCGAAGTGCGTCTTGGCCTGCTTCTTGCAACTCTCGCCGATGTCAACAGTGCAGACGGAAACAGCGATGGCAAGGAAAATACCCGCCACAGCGCATCATAAAAGCCCTGAACAGCGTAAGAGAGTAAGGCGTGTCTTCCCGGATCGCCGCGCTACAAGATGTGGAGAACCGGATCGGCGCCGTGGGCCTGGCCGTCGTAGAGACGATGAAGAATCGATGTCGGGACGGGAGCTAGTCTCGACCAGCAAACCGTCGTTAGCCAACCGTCGTTTAGTGTCAGCCAACCGTCGTTTAGGTCCACGCCGCGTGACCGACGTCAAGGTGTTTGTCAGTGACGGTAGCGAAATAAAGAAGTGCAGGCTGAGGGATATCAGTCTTGACGGCGCCTTTATAGAAACCAAGAACTTTGCCCTGGCTAAAGACAGCAAGGTGGACCTAATACTCAGGATTCAGCGCGATGGAGAAACTTCAGCCTGTCGTGTGCCAGCTAAAGTCGTACGAACCGAGCGTGGCGGCGCGGCGCTCATGTTCGCCAGTCTCGAGGAGGACGTCTACAATATTCTGCTCAAAATTGTGAATCGGCAAGGAAACCGAGGAGTCACTTCTCAATCTTAAACTCCCTCGCCACCACCTGGCTTATCTGCACCGTCACCCCCGTTAGCTGATCCTGAGTCCTGCCCGTTATTTCCCACGCCCGCTCTAGGTTAGAAGAGATCTGATTCCGTAGCCTGCACAGCTCCTGCTCGGGAAACACACTCGGATCTGTCAGTATTGACTCGATGTCGTTCTTTGTTTCACGAGTCCAGCTCATCCTTCCCCTGGCGCCTCAAGATGCGCTTATGAAAAGAGGGCCCCTAAAGGGTCTCTCACCAGTGCTCCTATCCGCTTCCTCACAGCTTCACTGCGATGTGCCCCTTCAAGGTCCGCTCCCGTGAATCTTTGCTGCGCCTGCCTTGGACCCGCGGTGACCACGAGCGTATAGGTGTCGCTGCTTTGGTGGGGGAGCTCTTGTGCAGGGTCCGGGAGCCAGATGACGTCGCGCAAAGTCATGCCACGGCGTCCCGCCATGTCCTTAACCAATTGGACAATCACTCTCGCGCCGTGAATACGTTGCGCCTGGCTCATGGTCATCCTCCGAGTACCGATACCCGTCGAGAGACGCACGGTACTCGTCTAACTGGGCTTGGGACATCAGGCGCCACAGTTGACGCTTTGATATCGTGCGATGCGGTACTGCCCGGTTTACGGGCCGTATTTACCGAGACGGAGGGCAAAACCCCTCAAAAAGCGGCAAAGTACAGCAGCCTGGCCGGTGAAAATTGGTTCTTCTGGCAGGGCTAATCATCCCGCACCTGCCTGGCACAGCAGCATAGCGCCGTTGGTAAGCGTCAACAACAGGGGCGTTATCATCGCCCCTCCTTGAGCGCGGACCCATGCAGATGGTTTCTAACCCTTGTAATCGTGATATCGTTTTTGGCGCCAATGTGACACCATAAGAATAAGCTGCGCGGCCACAACCGATAACGACCCCGCGCAGTGGTGTTGCGTCACATTGCCGTTGGCCATTTTTCTAAAAAATTATGCTGCGTTTGCTCAAACCGCTATCACTTACCAGTCATGGGGCCATTGTTCTCATCATTGGGCTCGCGTTCCTCTTTCCAAGCCTGCCGCTGGTGCTGGGCGGTGTCGAAGCCGAGGGAGTTGTGGTTGACTTTAAAGCGGCTTCTGCTGGTAGTTGGAGCAGCGGGGGCAATCAACCGGTGGTCAAATTCTACGACCCTGACGGGACGCTGATTACGTTCACTTCTAGCGCCCATGTCGGATGGGGGTTCGGACCAAGCCGAGGCGAGCAGGTTAGAGTTATTTATGATCCCGACGACCCGACCAAAGCAGCAATCGGCTCTTTCATGCTTTTGTGGTTCCTCCCAACCGCGTTTCTGGCGGCGGGACTGATTTGCGTTTTTCTTGGGTTGACTCGTTACTTCCATCGCCGCACTCCCGCAGATTGAAGTCAGGCCACTTCACTGAAGCTCCTAGCAAAGATCAAAAGCCTTACTTGTCGCGTCCAAGCTTAAACGCTTCGGCTTGCAGTTCGGGGATTTTGTCGTAGTCGTCTTGTTTGGGGGTGAGGTAATGGTCACGTCATAAAATTGCTGTAAAAAGGTGAGGGGTTGAGCCCCCGCCCGAG
>JBHHZP010000260.1:0-3537 GCA_046758085.1 Acidiferrobacterales bacterium | reverse complement strand
GCTGATAACAACGCGTCTATCGAGTCTGGCGAAAACAGACTCGGCGTGCCTCCGCCCAGGAATATGGACTGAATGCGGCGACCCCACACGCGTGGCAGGTCCTGATCGAGGTCGCGTATGAGCGCGTCGATATACGCTTGCTCCGGCAGTTCTTCGCCTAGTCGGTATGAATTGAAATCACAGTACGGACACTTACGTACGCACCAGGGCAGGTGAATATAGAGCGAAAGTGGCGGTGGCGCAGCGAAGTTGAACATTTATCATAGAAACCGCGGGGGTGGTGATGAGGATTATAGCAATGTTAATGTGTCGGCTTCGCCGACAATGTACTACCGGGGCGCCGGCCCCGTACGCGGGTGACTTTTGTTTCGGCAAAAGTCACCAAAACCATTTTCGCCTGCGCCTTCGCCCGCAACCCCGGCGGGTACCCTCATCGCCTCGGTCGCCTCAGCGGGTCCCTCGAAGGGGCATCCTGCCCCTGCGGGTGGACGCGCGAGATCCCTCTCGCCCCCCTTCGGGCCGGACTTCGTCTCGGTCGGCATTCGGCTCGGCGTAAGGCGCAAAAACAAGCCAAAGCCTTGGGCGCAAGCCGTGTGAAAAACTACAGGTCTTAACTTCGGTTCGAGCGTAGTGCCTCTATTAACTTTCTAAGCGCCTGGCCTCGATGGCTTAATTCGTTTTTGGTTTCGGGCGGCAGTTCGGCGGACGAGCAATTGTGCGTCGGTACAAAAAACACGGGGTCGTAGCCAAAGCCATTGTCACCTTTCGGTTCAAATAGAATACGTCCCTCCCAGGTACCCTGACAGACGAGGGGACTCGGGTCATGTTCATGCGCGAGGTAGACCATCAAGCATTGGAAGCGCGCGCTGCGATCACCTTGCGGTACATCAATGAGGGCGTGTAAAAGCCTATCTAGATTGGCTTGGTCTGAACTGCCAATACCCGCATAGCGCGCAGAGTGAATCCCTGGCGCGCCGTTTAAGGCATCGACCTCAAGACCAGAATCGTCGGCTATGGCGGCGAGCCCCGTTTTTTGCGCGGCATTGCGTGCCTTTAGGATAGCGTTTTCGACGAAGGTAAGACCTGTTTCCTCAACGTCGGGCACATCGAATTGGGATTGCGGGAGTACTGATAGGTCTAAATCAGCCAACAGCTGGGCGATCTCACGCACCTTGCCGGGGTTATTGCTGGCAAGGACGATCTCTCGATTCATTCGTGTATACCAAGGGCCTTTCGTTGGTACCCGATTAATTCCCGGATGCCTTTGTCGGCCAGCTTAGTCATGGCGAGCATCTGTTCGGTCGTGAAGGCTTGCCCTTCGGCCGTCCCTTGGATTTCGATAAACTCCCCCACTTCCGTCATCACAAAGTTCATGTCGGTCTCAGCGTTTGAGTCTTCCTCATAGTCGAGGTCTAGCACCACCTCACCATCGTAGATCCCCGTAGAGACAGACGCGACGAGATGACGGACGGGATCGGCATCGATGAGGTCGTTCTCTCTTAGGTAGCTAATTGCGTCTATCAATGCGACGTAACTCCCAGTGACCGCCGCGGTACGAGTGCCGCCATCTGCTTGGATGACATCACAATCTACCGTCAGCGTGCGTTCACCCAGAAGTTTGAGATCGACGGCAGCGCGAAGTGCGCGACCGATTAAACGCTGAATCTCCATGGTTCTTCCACCTTGCTTACCGCGCGCGGCCTCGCGTCCCATACGTTGTGATGTGGAGCGTGGAAGCATGCCGTATTCGGCGGTCACCCAACCTTGGCCCGAGCCCTTCAAGAAGGTAGGCACTTTTTCTGCGATGCTGACTGTGCAGATTACTCGCGTCTCACCGAATTCCACCAATACAGAGCCTTCGGCATGACGAGTATAGCTTCGCGTGATACCGACTTCACGCAATTGATCAGCTTTACGTCCGCTAGGTCGCATTCTGCCTAGCTATCTTACGAAATGAGTCCACGACGGATCCTTAGGGGAATGTTATGTGGCGCACTATTTTACGTCTCGTCCACTGGGCATGAAAAGGCGGACCGATCGACTAGTCTTTCTCGATTCGCCGAATATACTTTTCCAATTCTTCAATCTCAGTTCGGATCGATTTCTTAGGCGCTTCTTTCTTTGTGCGTACTTTTGTCTTGATTGGTGGCTTTTCGGGCGCCGGCTTCTTGGGCGGGGCCTTTTTTTGCGCCAACATTCTGTTTTTAGCCATTTCCCATAGAGCGTTTTGATCGACGTTTAAGCGCTCGTTCGCTTGTAGCGGTTGCGTCGTTGGGGCGTCGTCCTGCCAGCGCAAACTGACCGCGCTTACGTTGTCGCAGGCACCCTGCCTACGGTTCTCGGCTTCTATGGCCGTTTCCTCTAAGCCTTCGTCTAGGTACTCAACATCTAGATAGGCGGCTAACTCACCGGCGGAGAATGCCTCCCACAGACCATCGGTGCACAAAAGCAACACATCGCCACGCTGCAGCGGTGTTTCTTCGCCAATAGTGATAGATGGCTTGTGAGGTCCACCAAGACACTTCAACAGTCGGCTCTTTTCAGGGTGACTTAGCATTTCCTCTTCTGTTAGTACCCCGTCCTTTCGCAGCCTTTCTGTTGCCGTATGGTCCAAGGTTCTTGTTAGTACTTCGCTGCCACGAAAATGATAGAGCCGGCTATCGCCGACATGCGCCCAATATGCATAACCATCCTGTACCAGGCAGAGTACGCACGTTGTTCGTGGCTCTATCGGCTCCCGCGACGTCTTTGCGATTTGAACGATTGCCTTATGAGCTTGAAGTACAGTTAGCGCAAGAAACGCGGATGGTTGGGTGATGGTCTGTTGTTTAATTCGTTCAAACGCGCGAATACAAGTTTCCGTCAGCGTCTCGGCTGCGATCTCGCCACCCGCGTGTCCACCTAGCCCGTCGGCCACCGCCATGAGCACGGCATTATCACGCTCCACGTGAGCGATACGATCCTGATTGTTCGGTCGTGAGCCGGATGATGTGTGATGAGCGAGTTCGTACTTCATACCAATATGATCAGCGATTCCAGGGAAGCTTTTCGCGCAGGCTATCGAAATACTCTGGAAACATTTCGCGCAGCCGATCGAAGTACCCGGACTGTTCGTCTTGCATGCCCGCGATCCAACTACGGTTGAGGAAGTCGAGTAACTCTTGTACGCTCTGCGGCCGATCTGCTTGATTGAGTTGTAGGCACCAGTCTACCGCTTGCAAGAGTTCTTTTGAATAACGTCGAGCAAAGGTGCGTACCGCCGGTTTGAGCTTGTCATCGACCACGCGCTCGGTCGATGGTGGCGGCGGACGACCGCTCATACACGCCCACATCGACGCTCCGATGGCATAGAGGTCGCTCCAGGGGCCGACTTCGGCATGTCGGTGCTGTTCAATCGGCGCGAAACCGAGGGTTAGGGTATGCGGTCCCGTGAGCCTACTGTCCTTTTCTGCAAGTCGAGCAGCGCCGAAATCGAGCAATAGTGGCCTGCCGCCCGGCCGCAGATAGATATTCGCTGGTTTGATGTCGAGGTGTAGC
>JBHHZP010000259.1:0-3568 GCA_046758085.1 Acidiferrobacterales bacterium | reverse complement strand
CAGAAAACTCCCAGTCGAGGAATTCATCCGCCGATTCTTGCTTCATGTTCTTCCTGGCGGGTTTATGTAAAGTCCGGGATTATGCGGAGTCTGTCGTAGTCGGAGCCGCCGGGGCAGCCTTTTCGACTCCGACTACCCAGCATAATCACCTACCGTGTAGCGAGGCGATCAACTTGTCCGGAACTCGGAATCGGCCCCGCTTGAGAGCAGGGGGTGTGACCTTCTCAATCGCTTCGAGTTTGTCTGTAGGGTCAGCCCGTAGGTAAAACTCTGTTGTCCGCATGTCGGCATGACCCAGCCAGAGCGAGACCTTACGTAGATCACCAGTGGCCTGCAGGATCATCATGGCGCAGGTGTGTCGCAGCACATGTGGCGAGACCCGTTTGTACTGCAGCGATAGACAGCTTTTGATAGCTGTTCGCACATGCTTACGGAGTAGATATTCAAAGCCGGCCCGTGTCATTGGTCCACCTCGGGCATTGAGGAAGAGCTCCGGAACAGGCGCGTCGCCCCGAACGACCAGCCACGCTCGCATATCGGCAGCGGTCTGCTTCCACAACGGCAGGGAGCGCTCCTTGCGACCTTTGCCCATGACCCGGATACTCGGCGTCGGGTAGAGGGTCAGCGCTATGAGTGGCAGGCCGACCAGCTCCGATACGCGCAACCCTGCCGAAAAGCATAGATGCAACATCGCTCGGTCGCGGATCCCCTCTCGCGTACGGACATCGGGTGCGTTGAGAATATCCTGCATCTCTGCCATCGAGAGATGCGTGATCAGCGGGATGTCGGTGCGTTTTAAAGGAATGGCGAGAATGCGCCGGCTTTGCTCGAGCATAGACGGGATACGATATTCACAGAAGCGCATAAAGGACCTGATGGCAGCGAGTCGTGTGTTGCGGGTCCTGGGACTATTGCCCCGCTCCACCTCGATCTGTTCAAGGAAGTCTGTCACCAATGGCGCATCGATTTGTTCCAGTTGCAGCTTGGATGGCGTCACCTTGTGACGGTGGCTCGCAAACTGGAAGAGAAGCTGAAAGGCGTAGGCGTAGCTCTCACAGGTGTGCTCGCTGGCACCGCGTTGCACGGGAAGCCGCTCACGTAGGAACGCTGCGATATGAGGGGCAATGGCAGTCATAGCTCACCTCCAGAGACAAACGCCTCACAGCGCGTGGCGATGTCTGTCATGAGTTGCGGTGTGTTTTCCAGGTACCAGTAGGTATTCTCGATATGAGTGTGTCCCAGATACGTGGTGAGGGCGAGCATGTGCTGACGGATGCCATCACGGTTATCGGGACAGAGTTCGAGCGTCCGTGTGGCAAACCAATGGCGGAGGTCGTAAAGCCGTGGTCGACCCAGCCGGTCAGGCAGACCAGCGGTTTTGACGATCTGCCGAAAGGTCCGGGTAGCGCTCACTAGAGAGAGCTTGCGTCGCGATAACGACACGAAGAGATGCTCATCGTTACCCGCCATCAGGCGGCGGCGTTGGAGGTAGCGTTCCAAGGCTGCGACCGTCGTTTCATGCAACGGCACCAAGCGGGATTTACGAAACTTGGTCTCACGGATGACCAGACCATCTTGCGTGATATCCTGGAATCGAAGAGCCAGAGCTTCCGACGGCCTCATTCCCGTCACGGCGAGCAACGTGAACAGGGTGCTGTAGGTATGCGGCCGCAATGAACCTGATGGACTGAGACGGCTGGCCTGGACAAGCAGTCGCCGGAGTTCATCGTCGGTGAAGATGTACGGGCTAGGCCGCTGATGTTGGCCGCAAAACACATAATCGGGTGGGATCTCGTGACGCTGATCCTCAGCCCTCATGAATCGTGCAAAGTGTACGAGAGTCCGCAGGCGCCGATGCCGTTCGGCCTCGGTTCGAGCCAGCGCCGCCCAGTCTATGGCGGTCTTGACGCGCACGTGGGTGTCGCCGTGAGTGCTCGCGAACCGGACAAAGTAGCGCAGGTATTGCTCAGGAGATCTTAACTTAAAGCCCGCCGCACGACGCACGGCAAGATAGGTGTCCACAGCTTGTATCAACATGGTTCTACCTCCAGCCAGGGCATGGCAACCTGCCGAAGCAGGACGGTGTCCACCTTGGCATAGACCATGGTGGTCTCAATCGAAGCGTGGCGGAGCACCGCGCCGATTGTCTCTAGCGATACACCCTGGCGCAGCATCGCAGTGGCCGCCGAATGCCGCAGGAGACGAGCGCCACGAGAGGATGTCTTGATGCCAGCCCTTCGTATCGCGTGGGCCACAATCTGGCTCACCAGCCGTCTGGAAAGGGGGACGAAAGGAGCTTTGACGGTGATGAACACGCTCTCTGTGTTCACCTGTGGACGGTGATGCGTGAGGTAGGCCCAAATTGCTTCTCCAATTTCCTGTGGTAGCGGCAGCCGGGTTTCGCGTCGGTTTTTGCCGCACACCCGTAGTGCCCCTTCGTGCCACTCGAGGTCGCTCAACTTCAAGGCCGTGATATCCCTGGCGCGGAGACCCAAGCGTGCCAACAACAAGAGCACAACCCGGTCGCGCATCTCTCGAGGTGTTTTAGACTCACAGGTCGCGATGAGACGCTCGATGTCTTCGGCTGAGAGGTAACTGGGCAATGAGGAGCGCCGCCAACAGGCAATAGTCGGGATCGCATACTGCAATTCCAGTAGACACCGGCCTACGGCAGTAAGAAACCGCAAGAACACACGCACTGAAGTAACGATGATCCTAGCTTTACTGTTGCCGTGACGACTGGCGCGCTCCAGGGTAAAAGTACGTAGCGTCTTCGCGCTGTAGCATTCGGGTTGATCACCGAGAGTTTGCAGTAAGTCGAGGATCACAGGGCAGTAAGCGTCGAGTGTCGTCTCGGTCACGCCGCGCTGCATCCACATCCAGTTACAGAACTCTGTCAATAAGGCTGGCGGTGCGTTGCTTGCTAACGCGGGCACAATCCCTGTCGCTTGCAGGAATGTGACGAAGCACTTAGCACCGACAAACGTGTTTGTGTAATACCCTGAGGGATATCGCAGGGAGCCGTTTGACTCGAGGTCCTGCCTGAATTGCTCGAGGGCCACTGTGTCCAGGTTACGGATAGTCAAGCCAGACGTTTGCGCCCAGGCGGATAAGTGGCCCACGGCACGCAGATGACGACGTATCGTGTCGCGACTGTAACCCTTGCACGTGAGGTGGGAAGCGAAATCGTCAAGGTGTGGACCGGCAGGTCCGGAACGGAGTTTGTTGAGCGTAAATGGATGCTCGAAATACGTTCTAAGCATACTGACCTCCTTCGATTAAAGTTATAAAGGAGGGCAGTATGTTATGAGGTTATGCTAAGTCAATCGGTACGTTCGTCGTCAAAAACCAATTGATTCTTAAAGGATTACGGTCCTGTTTGGCCACTATACTCCGCATAATCCCGGACTTTACATAATGCTTCTCGGAGCGCTCTTCTTTGCCGGCCCACCCTTTTTATATCCTTTTGTCACTGACCCTGTAAGCCTTCTTCTCCTTCGATTTCTCCACGGCTTTGCAACTGCGATCTTTTCGCCCGTAGCCTCCGCATACGTGGCTGACATCTTTC
>JBHHZP010000258.1:0-3586 GCA_046758085.1 Acidiferrobacterales bacterium | reverse complement strand
ACCCAATCAGGCGGTTCTGGTGTGTGTGTGAATGAATTTTGAGATAGGTTCTAGTTAGGGTAATGTGAGGAGTAAACATGTTATTGAAATATAGATCGTTACCTTTGGAAACAATCTCGGGAGAGGCGGTCTTGATTAAACCATCCCGAGGCGAGTTCACGATGATTAGCCTTGACGACAGTGCCATTGCAGTGATGACGGACTTCGAGGAGGTGTCCCCAATCACGGTGCGGGATATCACCCCTATCGCCCGAGCACTTGAATACATGATTCATTCTGGGGTTCGGTCACTTTTCGTTCTGGACAACGAATCCCGGGTTATCGGATTGGTGACATCGTATGATATTCAGGGTGAAAAACCAATTCGCTACCTGCACTCTATAGGTTGTACGCACAGAAACTGCTCGCATGAAGATGTCCTTGTAATGGACATCATGGAGCCTGTCGATCAACTTCAAGACCTGTTGTTTGATGACGTGCGTCGTGCAACGGTCGGAAACATCGTTGCCACCTTCAAGAAAACCGGGCGCAAACATCTTATTGTCGTAGACATGAATATTGGTGACGGCACGCCCACTATCCACGGTATCTTTTCCGCTACCCAGCTGGAAAGACAGCTCTCCACGTCGCTTGCAGTCGCGCCCATTGCGCATGATTTTGCCAGCATAGAGCAGACGGTGATGAATGGCCGGCGCGATTAAAGGCGGTCGGACACGAAATATTGCTATTTGGCGGTCTGCCGTGTAGCTCCAAAGTAGTTTCTTAATCCTCATGAGTCCCGAACCTATATATGCTCGACTGGCTAACAGGCATCATCGGTCGCATGCTCGCGGTGTACCTAAGCAAGCCGATCAGGCGCTATGAACCGTTCTCGGTCCACAATACCGAAACGCTGTCGTCGATCCTTGAGCCCGGTGACATTCTACTGGTCGAGGGAAATCTCCGATTCAGCACCGCCATCAAATACTTGACGCAGTCCACCTGGTCGCATGCTGCCCTGTTTGTGGGCGATGCCCTTAAAGATTCTCAGTGCGGCGGCGAGCCCTGCGAGTTGATCGAGGCCGATCTGCTAGACGGCGTCATCGCCGTGCCGGTGTCGAAGTACGCCCATTTCAATACGCGTATTGTCCGTCCAGTGGGACTTACGCAAAAGGATCGCGACGCCGTGGTTCAGTTCATGGTGCAAGGCTTGGGAAAATCATACGACCAAAAGCACATTATCGATCTCGTGCGTTACCTATTGCCGACGCCACCGGTGCCAATGCGTTTCCGCCGTCGCATGCTCGCGCTGGGCAGCGGCGACCCCACCCGTGCTATATGCTCCGCACTCATCGCGCAGGCCTACCAATTGGTGCGTTACCCGATACTGCCGTGCGTGGAGCGGCGTGCGGCTCGGAGCCCCTGTGCCCACACGGAAAGCGAGATCCTGCACATTCGGCATCACAGTCTGTTTACACCGCGGGACTTCGATGTCTCACCGTATTTTCAGATCGTGAAACCCACACTGGAGCGCGGCTTCTGTTACAAGGAACTGGCCTGGGCTGACCTGGAGGAGCCTCGCGCCGTAAAACGTTCCGCAGTTTAGGATGGCTTTCTGATTAATGGCTACACACTGTCTGCGGGGTCACGTTGGATTAACCGATGAAGAGATTAATAATAGTCTTAACTCTTGTACTGGCGGGCTGCGCCACCACGCCCAAAGAACCCGATCTCAAGCGGCTTTATGCCGTGAGCTCCGCGGATCGTTCCCAAAACCCCGTCATTTTGATCCACGGCATACTCGGCGCCAGGCTCCGAACCAAGGACGACAACAAGGAGATCTGGCCGGGCTCCCTAACTAACTTTTTATTTGGCAACCTCGATTCCCTTGCGCTTGAGATCGATCCCGAAACACTGCGGCCCGTAGAAGTCGACTCCGAGGCCTATGCCTTATTTGACCAGTTCGCCGGCCGGGATTATTACGGTCAGATCTGGCGCGCCTTAGAGGAGGCCGGCGGCTATGCGTTCGCCCAACCGGGTCAGCCCCATGCGAGCGAGGCCCAAAACTTCTACGTCTTCGTCTACGACTGGCGCCAGGACCTGGTCCAGACCGCTGCCAAGCTCGACCGATTTATTGACCAGATCAGAAGCGACTACCAGGATCCGGAGCTCAAGGTCGACATCGTCGCCCACAGTATGGGCGCGCTGCTGACCCGTTACTATCTGCGCTACGGGAGCGAGGACGTGCTCGGCGCCGACACCTTCCGTCCCAATCATCTCGGCGCCGCAAAGACCCGCAAGGTCATCTTGTTGGGCGCGCCCAACATGGGCTCGATCAGTGGCTTGCAGCTATTTATGAAAGGACAGAAAGGACAGAAATTCGGCCTCGCACGGCTCTACCCGGAAATCATGGCAACCATGCCGAGCACCTACCAGCTTCTGCCCCACCCTGACCGGGACTGGATGATTACGCTGGAGGGCAAGAAGTGGCATCGAGACCTCTATGCAGTAGAAACCTGGCGCAACTTTCAATGGTCGATCTTTGACCCCAAGGCCCGGAAACGGATCAAAAAACGATTTTCCTCACCGGCGCAAGCAAACCGCTATCTCGCGGTGCTGGAACGCTATTTTGAAAGAAACCTCGCGCGCGCCAAAGCCTTTCATCGCGCGCTGTCGATACCTTTAGCACAAACGCCCGTTCGCTACATCGTCTTTGGTGGCGATTGCGTGCTCACGCCGGCGAGATGCGCGGTAGAGCGAGTAAACGGTCAGACCCACATCCGTCTCTACCCCTCGGAAATTGCCCATCCCATTCGCGGCATCGATTACGAAAGGTTGATGCTCGAACCCGGGGACGGGCGCGTGACCAAACCCTCCCTGCTGGGAAGAAATTCCCTGGACCCCTCGGTGCCCGAGAACAACGGCGGGGCCTTCCCGATCGCCTATGCCGTCTTCTTCTGCGACAGGCATAGCCGTCTGACGGCAAACATCACTTTCCAGGACAATATGTTGAACATCCTGCTCAGCCAGCAGACCACCGAAGATCGTCTGAACCGACAAGAAGTACCAAAACTAAAACGACCCCGGACAGAACCCGCCCCTACAGATTCGCCCAGTCCGAATGCCGCTCAGCCCTGATCGTGAAAGTCGACAACGCTGGAAATCATGAAGCCAAACACGCCCACCGTAAAATCGCCTCACCGCGCCGTCGGTGGAAGTGCTCGGGCCACTCAAGCTGACCGGCAAGATAATCGCGACGCAGTCACGTTACGGCGACGCCGGGAACCTATACAAAAGACGTCTGACCAGAACCGCGTCCTGAAAAGCGCTAAGAAAAACGCACGACCTTATGGCCGTGCCTTTTTCGAGCAACTACCACCTTTCACAACCGCCCAATGGAAGTTAAGTCGTCGCGATACCAATCATCACGAGAAGTGCGAAAGCGACAACGATAAAGATCCAAGCCCTACTTTTTTGCGCAGGCTCTCCACTAGGATTCGACATTTGCATACCCTCATTAACTTTACGTTTTGAAACTGGACTATGATTGATCCGATGAAACAGTTGACAACTTCAATCGTTGTTAGTTTCGATAAGGTCAATATAT
>JBHHZP010000257.1:0-3651 GCA_046758085.1 Acidiferrobacterales bacterium | reverse complement strand
GCCAGCCAATCCCTAGGCTTCAGGAAATCCGTATAGAGCTTTGCCTCGGGTGAGCCCGGTTCGGGTTGCCAGTTGTAGCGCCACGCCACCCGCGGCGGCAGTGACATGAGAATGGACTCGGTGCGCCCGCCCGATTGCAGGCCGAACAGGGTACCGCGGTCGTACACCAGATTGAACTCGACGTAGCGGCCGCGACGATAGAGCTGAAACTCGCGTTCGCGCTCCCCGTACGGCATGTCCTTGCGCCGCTCGACGATCGGCAGATAGGCCGGCAGGAAGTGATCTCCGACACTTTTCATGAACCCGAAGCAATGCTCAAAGCCGTTCTCGTTCAGATCGTCGAAGAATAACCCGCCAACACCCCTGGGTTCGCCACGATGCTTGATAAAGAAATACTCATCGCACCATTGCTTGAATCGGGCGTAGTAGCGCTGATCAAAACCATCGCAGGCGGCGCTGGCGCTGCGGTGCCATTGCATGACGTCTTCCTCAAAGCCATAGCAGGGGGTGAGATCGAAGCCACCGCCAAACCACCAGATGGCTGCCGCGTGCGGCTTGTCGGCAACAAAAAAACGCACATTGCAGTGCGAGGTCGGGACATAGGGGTTGTACGGGTGGATAACCAACGATACGCCCAGTGCGCGGAAGGCACGCCCTGCGAGCTCCGGTCGCTGCGCGGTCGCGGACGGCGGCAGACGCTGGCCATGAACGTAAGAAAAGTTGACGCCCGCTTGCTCAAACAGCATCCCTTGTGTGAGCACGCGGGTGCGCCCGCCGCCGCCTTCGGGGCGTTGCCACGCGTCCTCGCGAAAATGGGCGCCACCGTCTACCTGTTCCAGCGCAGTAGTGATGCGCTCCTGCAGGCTTGAGAGGTAGCTCTCAACGGCATCGACATCGGGTGCGACCACAACAACACTCCGGGCTATTGGGATTAATGCTCCAGCCGACAGCGTACATCAAGACGAGCAACGCTTAACACTGGGTTCACCCCTGGCCGCGTCTTGCCCTTTGCGGTCACAGCGCGCTAACCCGCTCGGATAGTCTTCCCGCTCACCCCATCGGCTATCGGCGTCGGGTTCTTGAGCTTACCAATGTGTCCCGGCAGCACATAATCGAGCTCATCGCCAAGGCGGTGTAAGATCTCGCGGTAGCTACGTGCGGGCTTCTCACCGCTGTGGTTTGCGCTGGTGGACACAACGGCGATGCGTGCCGCGCGGCAAAGCGCAGCTGCTTGCGGGTGGCGCGTAACGCGCACCGCAACACGCGCATGTTCGCCCCGTATCCAGGCGGGAGTGCTATCCGTTGCCTGAAGCACCCAGGTGTACGGCCCGGGCCAGCTGGCGAGGACCGTACCGGGAAAGTCTGCGACATAAGGCGCGAGCTGCTCGACGTTGGCCGCGATTAGGATCAAGCCTTTTTGGGCGGGCCGGCCTTTTATTCGCAGCAGCCGCAGCACGGCCGAGCGGCATGTCGGATCACACCCCAGGCCATAGCATGACTCGGTGGCGTAGCCGATGACGCCGCCGTCGCGCACGACGGCGGCCGCCAGCGCAAGCTCTCGAGCGCACAACAGCTGTCAGTTCTCCAGCTTCTTCCCGATCGCGGCATCCTTCGCCAAGATCTGCGCAGCCGTCTCCTTGCGCTCGGCCGCGAGGCGCTCTGCGATCTGGGGGTCGGACAGCGCCAGGATCTCGGCGGCCAGAAAGGCCGCATTCGTCGCGCCGGTCCCGCCGATCGCAACGCAGGCAACCGGGATTCCGCCTGGCATCTGCACGGTAGATAGCAGCGCATCCTGGCCCTGCAACGGGCCCGCCGCCATGGGCACACCGATCACGGGTTTGATCGTCAGCGCCGCCACGGTCCCGGACAGATGATTGGCCAGGCCCGCGGCTGCGATGAAAACCGCGCACCCACGGCCGTCAGCTTCCTTGACGTAGGCATGGGTCGTCTCAGGAGTGCGATGAGCCGAGGCGATCTTTACTTCATAGGCGATGCCAAGCTTATCGAGAATATCGAACGCGGCTTGCATGGTCCCGAGATCGGAATCGGAACCCATCATGACGGCGACGAAGGGGTTGGCCATAACTGTCTCTCAGAAGTTGCCTTGCGATAATGTATGGGCGGTTGTGGCTGCGTGGCACCACGCGAGCGCACGATCGCCGCTTACGCAGTGTCACGGGCGATCGCACGATAACCGATGTCGTGCCGATAGTATACGTCCTGCCAGCGAATTCGTTTAACCAGCTCGTATGCGCGCGCCTGCGCCGCGCGCACAGTCTCCCCGAGGCTGGTGACACACAATACGCGACCGCCGTTGGTTACGATCTCACCGTCGCGTTCAGCGGTAGCGGCGTGAAAGACCTTGTAGTCCGCCGCCGGTTCCGGCGGCAACCCCGTGATCGGATCACCGCTGTGGTAGTCGCCCGGGTAACCCCCGGCTGCCATGACCACTGCTAATGCGACCCGGGGGTCCCACTGGACCTCGATCGTATCGAGCCGCCCGGCGAGAGCCGCTTCGACCAGCTCGATAAGATCGGAATTCAGCCGCAGTAATATCGGTTGTGTCTCCGGGTCACCGAACCGGCAGTTGTATTCGAGCACCTGTGGCGTGCCATCGGGCGCGATCATCAAGCCTGCGTAAAGAAAGCCGGTATACGACCGGCCTTCGGCCGCCATCCCGCGCACGGTCGGTTCGATGACCTCGGCCATGACGCGCTCCTCGATCCGCGCCGACACCACGGGAGCCGGTGAGTAAGCACCCATACCACCGGTGTTGGGTCCGCGGTCACCGTCATCGCGGGCCTTATGATCCTGTGACGTAGCCATCGGCAGTACGTGCTTACCGTCTACCATGACAATGAAGCTTGCCTCTTCGCCCTGCAGGTACTCTTCGACGACTACCCGCCGTCCCGCCTCACCAAAGGCGTCTGCGCAGAGCATGCCGCGCGCGGCGGCAACCGCTTGTTCTACCGATTGCGCCAGGATGACGCCCTTGCCGGCGGCAAGTCCGTCGGCCTTGACCACTATGGGGGCGCCCCGTGCCGCAATGTAAGCGGCGGCCTCGTCGATATTGGTGAAGCTCGCATACTCGGCGGTGGAAATTCGGTGGCGTGCGAGGAAGTCCTTGGTAAAGGCCTTGGACCCCTCGAGGGCGGCAGCGGCTTTCGTCGGCCCGAAACAAGCCAGCCCTGATGCGCCAAATGCATCGACGATACCCGCCACCAGCGGGGCCTCGGGGCCCACGATGGTGAGCTCGATCTGCTGGCTGCGGGCGAAACGCAGCAGACCATCGGTGTCCTGCGCGCCGATGGCTACATTTTCGGTCTTGTGCTCACGCGCAGTACCGGCGTTGCCGGGTGCGACGTAGATCTTTTCCACCCTGGGTGATTGCGCCGCCTTCCAGGCGAGCGCGTGCTCCCTACCGCCGCCGCCGACAATCAGAATTTTCATGATAAAGCCAGTGCCCAGCAACAAGTATCAAGTAGCAAGGAAAGCCAGGAGCAAGGTGCCCTGTTGTTGCTTGTCACTTGCTACTTGTACCTTGAGACTAGTGCCTAAAATGACGCATGCCGGTGAACACCATGGCGATGCCGTGATCATCGGCGGCTGCGATTACTTCCTGGTCACGCATCGACCCACCCGGCTGAATAA
>JBHHZP010000256.1:0-3696 GCA_046758085.1 Acidiferrobacterales bacterium | reverse complement strand
ATCCTGGCCGATCATCGTATGAACCTGGCCGTGATCAGCTCCGGTACACCCGGCGGTACACGCATGCTGCATCACAAGGCCGAGCAGCTCGGGGGCTTGCGCTTGGCCTTGCACCGTCCCGACGCCTCGGTTCCTGCCGACCGCATCGATGCAATTATAAATCGCGTCGGACCGATTCCAACGCACGAGATTCCGACCATGAGCTGGCTCACGTATACCACCGACACTTATTTGAAATACATCGAACCGGAGCTCAAGCCTGAGGTCTGCATCCTGTGGTTTTGCGAACCGGACAACAGCGCCCACTTTTGCGGCCTCGGGAGCAAGCCTAACTGCGCGGCAATTCGTCACGCCGACGCCGAGTTTGGTCGCATCTTGCAGTGGCGTGAACAGTCCGAGATGGGCGAGCGCCTGCAGATCATTACCATGTCGGATCATGGCCAGATCACTGTTGCCGGTCAAGCCGTAAATATTGCAATGGGGCTAGAAGAGGCAGGTTTTGTCGTCGGTGAAACCGTCTCGGAAGGTGCGGATGCCGCGCTCGCCCTGGCCAGCGCCGGGGGCATCTATGTACGCGACGGTGACCAAGCCCTGATAAGCGGAATTGTCGAATGGCTACAAACCCAGCCCTGGTGCGGCCCGATTTTTTCGCGCCATGGCAAGGGTGCACTCCCGCATGCCTTGGCGGGCATCGAGCATCGCCGCGCGCCCGACATCGGACTGGTGCTGCGCAACGACGACGCCGTAAACGCGCACGGCGTCCCCGGTTCGTGCCAACACGACCAGAACGTCTATCCGGTCGGGGGTAGCATACATGGGGGTTTACATGTCCACGAACTAAGCAACTGGCGCGCTATGGGCGGCGATGCGTTCCGCGCGGATTATGAGTCTCCGTTGCCGACAGGCTTGATCGACATCCTGCCGACCGTGCTGACTGTCCTGGGTCTGAAGATACCCAACTCGGTGCAAGGACGGGTGCTGCACGAGGCACTTATCGAACACACGGCTACCCTCATGCCCGAGGTCTTCCACAAGACCTTCACGGCCGAGGGTAAGAACGAGTATCGGGCGCATTTATCGGTCAGTTACGTCGACGGGCGCTACTACCTCGAGCGAGGGTGGGTGGATTGAGTATAGGACTGAGGACTTAGGACTTGGGTGCCGACGGTCGCTTGCAGTCTAATCCCATTACGCCGCCAAATGCCCGATATTGCGGATAGACTGCAATCATGCAGTTCATCCGCAGCACCGCTTTTACCTAGTGGCGGGTATCTACCGGATCACAAACGCTTTTTACCGACGGACACCCGCTTCAGCTGGAGATATACTGCGATTGAGACGTTCAATTATCGTTATGTGCTTACTAAAATGAGGTGACGGGCCATGAGCACAGCTAAAGAAGAGGTAAAGGCGCTTCTGGATAAGCTTCCTGACGATTGTTCACTGGAGGATGTCCAGTATCATCTTTACGTTGTCGAAAAGATCCACAGAGGAATGGAACGCGCCGAAAAGGAGGGGGTGCTTAGTCAGGACGAGGTAGAAAGGAAGCTCAACAAATGGACCTCGAAGTAGTATGGTCGCCCGAGGCAACGGAAGACCTCGAATCGATCGCAGAATATATCGCCAGGGATTCTGAGTTTTATGCCCGAGCGGTTGTTACGGAAATATTGTCGGTTTCTCGAGATATCCGCGAATTCCCTTTGATAGGCCGTGTTGTGCCGGAGATTGGCGACAAGCGCATAAGGGAGCGGTTTATTTACAGCTATCGTCTGGTATATAGCGTTGAACCTGAGCAAATCCTGGTCGTGGCGGTGATACACGGCAAGCGCCTGCTAGAGAACATCCCGGAACGATTTGAGGACAGCACATAACAAGCCCATCTAGTCGACACCAAAAAGCGGCGCGGCTGCCGGGCGGCGTTACGCAGCTTGAGTCGCGGGTTCATAATCCGGTGACGATTCTTTACGACAAGTCGAGAACACGGTCGCGTCTTAAATTGTGAATTACCGCCAGCCCAGGGCCAACAAAGATGGGCCAGAAATGCGTCAGGAGCCTTCAAGCGCCACGAAAAATGCGAGGGCCCAGGCTGACCACACCGACGCCCTGCTTCCCGAGGTGTTCCAGAAGACCTTCACCGCCGACGGTCAGAACGACTATCGGGCCAATCTATCGGTGAGTTACGTCGGCGGGACGTATTATCTGGAGCGCGCCTGGGTGGGATGAGATCGCCTCGCGCCGTTTTTTCTGTGTCGTCGCTACTTACCGCTTCATTGAGCCGGGAACCCATGCAAGTACTATCGAGTATCCGATCCGCCGGACTCAACACCGCACGGCCGCCACAGTTTAGTACATGCGTATAGATCATCGTAGTAGATACGTCGCTATGTCCAAGTAACTCCTGGACGGTTCGTATATCGTATCCATCCTCCAGCAAATGCGTGGCAAAGCTATGCCGCAGTGTGTGACAACTCCCGCGCTTGTAAATACCCGCCTGACGAATTGCTCGCTTGATGGCTCGTTGCACCGAATCGGGCGATAGGTGATGTCGGCGTTCGACGCCACAACGCGGGTCAATGGAGCGTTTGTAGGATGGAAACAGATACTGCCACCCGAATTCCTTCGCAGCATTGGGATACTTTC
The DNA here is from genome assembly GCA_046758085.1 of Acidiferrobacterales bacterium. GTDB lineage: Bacteria > Pseudomonadota > Gammaproteobacteria > Acidiferrobacterales > SPGG2 > VRUB01. Next base: position 1,056 of record JBHHZP010000256.1, on the reverse strand, counting down.
GTGCTAACGCATAAGGGAGGTACACCTCCCCATGGCTTTCGGCAAGATCTATTTCATGATAATGGCGTGCACGCTCAATTGTTTTCTCGATGACACCTGCTAATCGTCTTGGTAACACGGTAACGCGATCCTTGCGACCCTTGCCATCACGAACAGCGATCTCACCGCGTTCAAGCTCAAGATCCTGAATACGCAGTTGCAAGCACTCCGTCAGTCGCAGGCCTGCTCCATAGAGCAAGTTCGCCACCACCCAGTGCAGGCCTTTTAGTCGACCAAGTAGCCGACCTACTTCCTCGTGTGTAAAGACAACTGGAATGTGTTGCGAGGGTTTGGCGCGCACGATCCCGGACATTTGTCCCAAAGGCTGCTCCAGGACGTGACGGTACACAAAAACGAGTGCGTTTAGCGCCTGGTTTTGTGTAGCGGGTGCAACCTTGCGTTGTGTGGCGAGATACGTTAGGAACTGAGCAACCTCAGATTCTCCCATCTCAACAGGGTGTCGTAGTTCGTTGAAATAGATAAACCGTTTAATCCAATGGATGTAGGACTGTTCGGTGCGGTAACTGTAGTGTCGTACGCGGATGGCCTGTCTTACCTGCTCTAGCAGCCTCGGTTTGACGGAAGCTTGCGGGCTATTGTTATGTCCCATTTCCCCCTCCAATTATTTTCTAGAAACCAGTCAACAGCGGTATGTTCGAATACTGTCTTTATATACAGTACTCTGAGTTAAACCGCAAGTGCGGTATATCCTGGTGGGCTGGGGGAACGTAACTATATATAAAGAAACGGAAAGCTCGCCAGAAGTAAATTGGAGCCGCCGCTGCGGTGATGTTTTGCCGCTCAAGCCGTCTATCTCGGCGATTCCAGAGTTAAACCGCTCGCGGCGTATATCACCGGCGAGGCGGCCCACGTAACCACATGAAAATGAACCCACTTTGGAGTAGATTCCAATATGACCGCACGGGCGGCAATTAAAAACCGCTCGAGCCGTATACTCAAATGTTAAGCGGCGCCATCCCTGGCACCGCTTAACGGCGTGCTGATCGACCAAGCGGA
>JBHHZP010000255.1:0-3739 GCA_046758085.1 Acidiferrobacterales bacterium | reverse complement strand
CCTCCCGCACCCCAATTTTTGCCTGGTTATTTACTTGATCCACGCAATCCTTGCACTATTACCAGGCCCGCTTCGCGACCTATCAGCACCACTTCCTATCGAATCGTATCACGGTAACTCTTTATGCACACAGGGCTCATGGGATTGGACCTGGTGCTTCCGGCTGGCGTTGGCATTTGGCATGCAGAACCGCTCGTAGACGGTGATCCGAATCATAATAATAACTTGATTACCGTCATTGTGGTGGTAGTGAAGTGAACCTGGGTGAACATACCTTCCAGGGCCACTTCTGGCACAATCGATGGCGCACCCAACATTCAGACGCCTTCCGGGCGAAGCATGCCGTAGAGGGCGTTTTTCTTTCTTGCGTTTTCCGGGACACTGGGGTTGACTGACGGCAGCGGACAAACCGACAGCCTCGGACAAGGGTACTCTTATGGAGCACACCGGTTTCACACATAAAATGGGTTAGCGACAATAGGAGATCGGACCATGAAACTGCGTGATGGACGCACCAAATGGATTTTTGGGGTTGCGGCGGTCGTGGCCCTCTGGCTACCCATGGGAGGCGGTGTGGGCGCCCAGGCCCCCCCAGGCGAGGGTCAGATCGTTCCCGATCAATATATCGTTGTTTTCACCGACGACGTGCGTGATCCACCCGGACTGGCGCATGGCCTTGCGCGAGCCCACGGGGGATCCGTCCTTTTTACTTACGAGCACGCCATCAAGGGTTTCGCGGCCCAGCTGCCGGCGCAGGCAGCCGAGGCTATCAGCCGCAACCCAAACGTGGCCTACGTCGAGCCGGACCGAACCGTGCGGCTGTTCGACACGCAGATCAACCCGCCCTCGTGGGGGCTAGATCGAGTTGATCAGCGAGAGCCTCCGCTGGACGGTGTCTACAACTTCGGCACGTCCGGTGCCGGCGTGAACGTTTACATTCTGGATACCGGCATTCGACTTTCGCACAGCGACTTCGGCGGGCGGGTCCAGTCCGTAGGTAACGGCACGGGCGGCGACTTCGTAGGGGACTCCTGGGGTATCGTTAACGGCGCCGAAGATTGTCACGGGCATGGCACGCACGTCGCCGGCACAGCCGCGGGCCTCGAGCACGGCGTGGCGAAGAGTGTCACTCTCTGGCGTGCGCGCGTGGTCGATTGTTTCGGCTCCGGTACCGTCTCGATGGCGATCGCCGCCGTTGACTGGGTGACGGCGAACGCTGTTGATCCCGCGGTCGTCAATATGAGCTTGGGCTATGGTGACGTGCAGTCTCTCCGGGACGCGGTCGAAAACTCGATTGCTTCGGGCATCAACTATGCCGTGGCCGCCGGCAACGGTAACTTCGTCGGTATTCCCCAGGATGCGTGCAATCAGAGCCCGGCCGGCGCGCCAAACGCCCTCACGGTCGGTGCGACCGACATCAATGACGACGAGGCGTCCTTCTCCAATTACGGCACCTGCGTGGACCTTCTCGCACCAGGTGTTAACATCATCTCCGCTTGCATTGGCGGCGACAACGCCACCTGCTCCGCCAGTGGCACGTCGATGGCTACACCGCATGTGGCCGGCGCGGTGGCGCTCTTCCTCGAGGCCAACCGTGGCGCAACCCCGACTGAGGTCGCCGTCGAGATTAAGAACAACGCGACAATGAATGAGATCAATTTGCACAGGCGGAGCACGCGCAACGGGACCCCGAACCTCCTCCTGTACACGGCCTTCATTGCCGGCGCCCCTGCACCGCCGCCTACATTGGATTCCATCTCGGTGACGCCTGTCAGCGCGTCCATCGAAGAAGGCCAGACGCAACAGTTCACGGCGACCGGCACCTTCGACGACGGGAGCACCGCCGACCTGACGTCCACAGCGACGTGGGCCAGTTCCGATACTGCTGTGGCGACCATCGACGGTTCCGGTCTGGCTACGGGTGTCTCGGAGGGTACAAGCAATATCACCGCCTCCCAGGACGGGGTAGACAGCAATACCGCCACCCTGGATGTGACGGCACCACCGCCGCCACCGACTTTGTCATCTATTACGGTCGCGCCTAGTAGCGCCTCTATTGAACAAGGGCAGACCCAGCAGTTCACGGCGACTGGAACTTTTAGCGATGGGAGTAGCGCTGACGTGACCTCTACCGCGACGTGGGCCAGCTCCGATACCGCGGTGGCGACGATAGACGCTTCCGGTCTGGCTACGGGTGTCTCGGAGGGTACAAGCAATATCACCGCCTCCCAGGACGGGGTAGACAGCAATCCCTCCGCTTTATTAGAGGTAACACCACCTGCTGCCACAGATGCCGTCACAATCACGAAGGCTCAGTACCGAACCAGACCACGGAGGCTGCAAGTTGAGGCTGAAAGCACGAACGCTACAGCTGTACTCACGGCCTTCGACGCCGATACGAACGCTCTGCTCGGCGTGCTCGTCGACGGTAAGCTGAATATAAGGATCACTCCAGCGCCCGCCGCCGTGCGGGTCGACAGCGACAACGGAGGATCTGACACGAAGGCTGTCGAGATCAACTAGCGCCGCAAGAAACCAAAAGCGCAAGGGGCTGGCAAAATGCCAGACCGCATACTTTTGGTTGGTCCCCACAAGCAATGCACCATCCGTCGCGCGACATATCCGCCCAGACTCAGCTGAATGTGGAGATCAGGATCAACCGCGCAGCAACGCCTGGCGCCAAGGACGTGACCGTCACCAACCCGGACGGCCACGGCGGCACCCGGCGGGCGGCTTCACCGTGAACCCGTGAAGTGAGCTAGCCTTTCCCGGGAACACGAAAGGCACGGCGATCACGTTCCATCTCATCTTTTTTTGATGATGGGCCAGGGAACGCCATGGTTACGCGGATCGCCCGTCGAAGCCCCCGTCACTTTGTTTTTGATTGGTAGGTTTAAGCAGACACACGTCGGTGTGCATCAAGTGGGGGGCATACATCGGATGCATTCGCGAGTTCGCGCTAAAGCCGTTTTGACCGTGGCACTTTGGGCCGGACTCGTGCCGAGCGCAGCGATAGTTGATGCATCGTTTACGGACGGGGTGGGAATGCCGTATGCGGATGTCGAGATCTCTGTCACCACCGACAAGACGAGCTACGCCCCGGGCGAGCCGATCATGATGTGCCTGGAAGTGATGAACCAGACAGAACAAGTCGTCACTTTCAAGTTTTCCTCCGGTCAGCGGTATGATTTCCTCATCGAGGACGCAGCGGGCCACACGGTCTGGCGTTGGGCCACGGACAAAGGATTCATTCAGATGCTAGGGGAACAACGAGTTGCACCGGGCCAGGTATTGACATACCGGGAGCGCTTCGACGGAATACTCCCGCCCAGGACGTACACGGTCGTGGGTATACTCGTCGCCAGCAATCGTCCCTTGCGGGCAAGCACGACGATCACCGTCCGATAGCGGGCCGAGTTAACCGCGTCTCCCTATGCTATGGGGAGGAACGGGACTCCGTGGCGGGGTCTCCGGGGAGGACTGTCGAGTCGGTTGCGGAGGGGTTACGTTTTTAGGTCACGAAAGGGCACGTTTTGCGGCGTCCTGAAGGCCGGCATCTGCTACCACGCTGCTACCAGAACACCCCGCACCAGGAGCACCCAGGAGCACCATCACTCAGCCCAAATCCTCGGGTTTTTGTGCGGATAGGTCCTCTTGGGTGTGCTCAGATTGTTGCCGGGGCTGATTCGTAATCAGCAGGTCGCAAATTCGAATCCTCCTGGGCCCGGGCCATGGAAAC
>JBHHZP010000254.1:0-3745 GCA_046758085.1 Acidiferrobacterales bacterium | reverse complement strand
CCAATCAGGCGGTTCTGGTGTGTGTGTGAATGAATTTTGAGATAGGTTCTAGTGTTTTTAGATGGCTTCACGGCTAACGCGGCACGGTTAATCTTCGGCGTCTATTTCCACCGCCGGAATATCACGCCACTCACGTCTTATCTCTTCATAACCGCCTTCACGGGTTCGCGACGGCCTTAATACCCGAACTTCTTGCTGCAAGATATTGCTCGCGCCCCATTCCCTTAACCATCGAAACTTGAGTGTCGGTTCATAGAGTACGTGTGGTTCCATTGCAGTGTCTCCTCATCTATCGTGCTGGATCAGCATGTGCGCATAAAGCCAATCTGTGACGTACGTTACTCACAATAACAATCCCGAAATATTGGCAGCGGCGATGCGGTTGGCGACCAATGCCATGGAAAATGCAACGGCGATTAGAAGGCCCAATACAAAATTGGGGGTATCTTTCAAAATAGACCTCACATTAGGTTAAAAGTTTGATTGTCCAGTCAAATGATTGAGCAATCAATCTACGAGAAATGCTCAGGTATCGGCATCGCAAGCGGACAGGTGTGTACCTGGGTCAGCACCGATAGCTGTTGAAGCACCACGAGATCAATTGGTAGCTCTACATAGCCGCTGCACCGGGGTAATTCGGGGGTTGCTTTTCGCCAGGCTGCTGGCTTCGTCGCATCGCCGTGAATGCAATACTGATGAAAATCCGGCCGCGACAGCGCCAGCTGGAAGGCTCACCCGGGATCAGAGATCCGAACCAAAGCCACGATCGGTGTCTAACTTAAAAAGGCCAATGCTTTCAACATATGGTACGTCACCGTGCGAATCGGAGCTGGACGTTTACTGTTGCTGACCCTCGCGGTCGCACTCATCACCATGAAGCCAGTTTTCGCTGCCCAAGTCCGCCGCCTAGAAGTCACGCATGACAACGGAACCTATTTCGTTACCTTTGATGTGTTGCTAATTGCCGAGGCGGCGACGGTCCGAGCGATTCTGGGCGACTACACGCAGTGGCCCCGCTTGTCCGACAGGGTAAAAGAGGCTTATCTGTTAAAGACTTTTGCGGATGGACGGCAACGGGTGAATTTAGGGTTTCGCTCCTGCGTGCTGATTTTTTGTAAAACCATCCGACAGGTGAAAGATGTGGAAAACCTTTCTAATGGAAACATTGTCGCAACGGTGGTGCCCGCACACGGTGACTTTACGTCAGGCTGGGAGCACTGGCGGATAATTACCGAGCGTGACCAGACACGGGTTCAATATCGCGCTGCACTCGTACCGGGTCATCGTGTCCCCCCACTCTTGGGGCGGTGGATCTTGGCAAGCAATTTCCGCCGGACGCTGACCAAAGCGGCGAACAATTTGGAAACGCTTGCCGCCATAGTAGCCAGTCGTAGTCCAGTACAGGGCGCCTCAGGTGAAGGAGTTAAGGTAGGAAAACTATGCGCACGCAATTGCTGAAAGCGCAGCCCTGCGGGCATCAGAAACGCCAAACCAGTGCGTCTGCTGTTTCACATCATGGATCGCATCGGTCGTTGCTACGTGCAAAACATCAACTACACAGCGAGACCGCTTTCAAGCGCGGCAATCGTCATCTCATCGCAAAAGAGGCGATGAAAGCTATATCGTGCTATCAACTTGCCGCGAACGCGGGGCATGCGGGAGCGCAATACAATCTGGGGCTGATGTATCTCAAGGGAGAAGGCATCCCGCGGGATGCCCTCAACGGCCTCGAGTGGATTGCCAAGGCCGCGAACAACGGGGATAAAAAAGCGCATGAGTTGCTCCAAAGGATTGACCAGGCGCTCGTAGGGAGATGAACCAGGGCGAATGGAGTTTCCCCGCGGCCGCTTGAGACCCCCGTTGCTATCTGGCGCTCCCATTCATGCCAGGATCTTAGCGCAATTCCGCACACTAAGTAGGTAGTTACGTTACCACCAGTACTGTGCGCACCGTCTTGTTTGTGCCGTGAGTGCACAAACAAATCATAACCAAAATACTGAACGAAAGATTTCCGCACAGCCCGCGGTCTATATGTAAGGCAACGGGCTTCAAAGGGCAGGGCGCCCTTGGGCACCGCGAGCTCGATAAAACCGATAAGTCTTGATCACAAGAAATCCCGTAAGGCAAGCGTGAGTTAATTCATGGATCGTCGACATAAGCACAAAGTGGATAGGTAGATATGTTGGATCGGACCACTGGGGGTAGCGGCCATGAAAAACATGCAGGTCCTGGGCGGGGTTGCCTTGCTCATCTTGATCTTGGTGCCGACGCCCGCCCGGGCGCAGTCGACCTGGGTGGCCGCCGGCGACGGCGTGCAGTTCTCCGACAGCGGCGGGATCTTCGTGGGCTACAAGCCCGCCCGGCGCTTGGAGTATCAGTTCTCGAGCTGGAATGGGGATAACGCCAACAGCGCCTTCGGTGTGGGCTACCCGCTGGGCGTGGGCGATAAGATAAGGTTGGGCTGGACCCCGGGGCTGGCGTTGGTGGCACGTACCACCGAGAACCTCGGCACCAACTGGCAGTTCTCCAACCGCTTCGAGCTTGGCTTTCGGCCCAAGGATAACATGGAAGCCTTCTTTTCCTGGATCCACTACAGCAACGGTAAAGAGATACTCAACCACAACCACGGCCCTAACCTGGGTGAAAACTTCATCAATGTGGGATTCCGGGTGCGCTGGGGAGGACGCAAGTCGCGTCACGGGCCCCCACCGCCGGGGTTTGATAGGTCGGGGATACGATAATCCGTCGAGGTAAGAGGACCCCTGGGCTAGCAGAAAGCCACGGTTCAACCCATCCGGGTGTAGTTCAGTGGTAGAACCTCAGCTTCCCAAGCTGATAACGTGGGTTCGATTCCCATCACCCGCTCCAACGTTGACCGGAGGACGAAGCGCTGAGGAAAGCCCTGAAAATCCTGGCTATCGCGCTGTCAAGCGAGAGCGGGTCAAGCCTGAATAATTGAATTATTGTGATTAATACCTGCGTTTCCCATTTTGCCCTGTGGGGCGATGTCCATTCTTATCGTTTTAGTATGCCAAATTCATGCCACAGTGAAATGTGCTGAAACAGAAAATCAATGAGTGAGGTTCAAACTCCAGACGCACTTTCTGGCTCTCGGATCGCGGTTCACGGCTCACAATTCACCAAATAGTTTTCTCTGCGTTCACGCTATTGCCAAGTACTTCGTTTCCTCATAATCTTTCACCCATCGACGTCAGGCTTAGTGCAAGCCCAGCAGTGACGGTTGGAATGGGCAACAACGTTTCGGTTTTTTTTGAGCCAAGTGATCGAGGTGGGCGATATGGCGACAAGCAATGTACGAGCACCCTTGAAAGTCTACTGGCAGCCGGGGTGCTCGAGCTGCCTCAAGACCAAGGAATTTCTTATCGCCAACGGAGTGGAGTTCGAGTCCATCAATGTGCTCGAAGATGAAAAGGGCTTCAAGGAGCTGGAGGCCTTGGGCGTCAGGCTTGTGCCCATCGTTGCCCGCGGAAACGATTGGGCCAACGGCGCCGTCTTCCGGGACGTCGCCCGGGTGGCCGGGTTCGAATGGGGCGGACATGAGATGCTGGCGCCCGCGGAGATGGTGGCCCGGATCAACACCATTCTGCGCGCAGCCCACCGATTTACCGGCCAGATCGCGGAGGATAGTCTGGACACCATGCTGCCCGGTCGTCCACGGTCTTACCGCCAGCTCGCCTTTCACATCTTCCAGATTGTCGAGGTTTTCCTGAACCGTGTTGAGCAC
>JBHHZP010000253.1:0-3784 GCA_046758085.1 Acidiferrobacterales bacterium | reverse complement strand
CGCCACTATCTACCCTTCTTGACTATGTCTTGTAGTACGCTCTAGTCTATGTTTTCCGGGCAAAATCGCGACATGATCTCGATATAGTTTGGACTCTATCCATTAACCCTCCAAGGGCAAGGAGTCCACTATGAGATGTGTGATCACCGATCAAGTCGTTCTCTCTCGAGCACCGGAAGGGCCGCTTTCGGCATATGTCGAGCCATTTGCCGAGTTTCTCAGCGCGCAGGGCTATGCGCGGCAGTCGATTCATCGACAGGTTCATCTCGCCGCCTGTTTTAGCCACTGGCTTCAAGGACAGGGCGTGGCACTACCCCACCTTACCGCCGATCATGCGACGCAGTATCTACGGGACCGCGCGCGACAGGTAAAACTCCGCTCAGGCGATGCGGCTGCCCTTCAGCATGTCTTGGGCTTTCTCCACCGTGAAGGCGTCGTTCCCCCCGAAACGGTACCGGTCCGTCGACTCACGCCAGCAGAACGCTGTACGCAACAGTATGAACACCATCTGCGCGAGATTCGCGGCCTGGCCGAAGCAACCATCGTCAACTACGCGCCGTTCATCGAGCGGTTTCTAAAAGATCGATTCGCCGACGGACCTGTCACTCTCTCGTGCTTGCGCGCCCGCGATGTCGTGCGGTTTGTCCAGCGCCAAGCGCCGCAGTTGCACCAGAAGCGCGCCAAGCTCATGACCACTGCGTTGCGCTCGTTCCTGCACTACGCCCAATATCGCGGCGACGTGCGGCTGGATTTAGCGGCGGCCGTTCCCGTGGTGGCCAACTGGTCGATGCCCGCGATTCCGCGGGCGATTTCAGCCGATCACGTCCGTCAGTTGCTGGCCAGCATCGATCAGGACACGGCCATGGGACGTCGCGACTACGCCATTGTGCTGCTCCTGGCCCGACTGGGCTTGCGCTCAAGCGAAGTGGTCGGTCTTGCACTCGATGACCTCGACTGGAACCGTGCGATCGTAACCGTGCGTGGTAAAGGCAGTGTACGCCATGAGTTTCCGTTATCACCTGAGGTGGGGCACGCGATCGCAGCCTATCTGTCCGATGGTCGACCGCCGAGCCCGAGTCGGCGTGTCTTTTTGCGGACCAAGGGTTTCGGAGCGCCAGTGGGGTGGGGTCCATCGTGCGCCATGCGCTCCAGCGCGCCGGGCTCCAGGCCCCCACGCACGGCACGCATCAGTTTCGCCATGGCTTAGCCACCGACCTGTTGCACCACGGCGCGTCGCTGAGCGAAATCGGGGATGTCTTGGGCCATCGCCATCCCCAGACCACGATGCTGTATACCAAAGTCGATCTGGAGGCGTTGCGCACGCTGGCCTTACCGTGGCCGGGAGGTGGGCAATGAACACGCTGCGTCAAGCTGTTGAGGACTATCTCACCATGCGCCACCATCTTGGGTTTCAATTGCGTGAGGCGGGCAAAGACTTGTTCGATTTCGTCACCTTTATGGAGTATCACCGTGCCTTCTACATCACCCAGGCGTTGGCACTGGCCTGGGCACAGCAACCAGTCGACGCTCAACCGGCCCGTTGGGCTCAGCGTCTGAGCCACGTGCGCGGCTTTGCCCGGTATCGTCGGGCGAGTGATCCCCGCACCCAGATTCCAGCGCCCGGTTTGTTACCATTCCAACCCAAACGGGCGCGCCCCTATCTCTACTCCAAGCAAGAGATTGAAGCCTTACTCGATGCCGCACTGCACATGCCCCATCGCTACCAAAGCGGGGCCTTGCTGCCTTGGGTCTACTATTGCTTGTTCGGACTGCTGAGCGTCACGGGTCTACGCCTAGGCGAGGCGCGCAACCTGGAGCTTGACGATGTCGATCTGACCGCGGGGGTGTTAACGGTGCGGGGCGCCAAGTTTGGCAAGACGCGCCTGGTGCCCTTGCATGACTCAGCCTGTCAGGTGCTCGCCGACTACATCGCGAGGCGCCAGCGCCATTGGGCCGGGCGGCCCGTGTCCGCCTACTTGTTTGTCTCGAGTTGGGGCAATCGCTTGGACAGTGGGCAGATCCACCGCGCCTTTTACCAGCTCTCCCGCCAGATCGGTTTGCGCGGTGCTGCGGATCGTCACGGACCCCGTCTGCACGACTTGCGACACCGATTCGCCACCAACACGCTGGTGCACTGGTATCGGTGCGGGCAGGACCCCGCGCGGCGCCTACCGCTCTTATCCGCCTACCTCGGCCATGTGCACGTTGCCGATACGCAGTGGTATTTGGAGGCTTCGCCGGAGCTGATGCGGGAAGCCATGAATCGCCTTGAACACTGCTGGGAGGATCGATCATGACAACAGCCACCAGTTTAGCTCCCCTGTTGGAGCGATTTTTTACTCAGCGCTTGATGCAACAGCGCCAAGCCAGTCCGCATACCATCAAGTCCTACCGCGACACATTCCGGCACTTGCTGATCTTCGCCCAACAGCGCTTGCATCAGTCGCCCGCCCGCCTAGCCATCGAGCAGATCGACGCGCCATTGATTGTGGCATTTCTCGATGATCTGGAGTATCAGCGGGGCGTAAGCGTGCGCAGTCGCAACTTACGGCTTACCGCCATCCATGCCTTTTTTCGCTACGCGGCCTTCGAACTGCCCACCCATGCGGCCCAGATCCAGCGGGTCCTTGCCATTCCCTCCAAGCGCTTTACCCGCACCTTGGTCTGCTTTTTGAGCCGCTCGGAAGTCGATGCCTTGCTCGACGCTCCGGATCGCAGCACCTGGTCTGGGCGGCGCGACTACGCGTTCATTTTGACCGCCGTGCAGACCGGGTTGCGGTTGTCTGAGATGACGGGTCTCAAACGCGAAGACCTCTTCTTAGGTACTGGCGCTCACGTCCGCGTGATTGGCAAGGGGCGTAAAGAACGCTGTATTCCCCTGGCCAAACCCACACGCGCGGTGTTGCAAACCTGGTTGCAAGAGCCTCCGCGAGGAAATGGGGAGGTGGTGTTTCCCAGTGCCAGAGGGCAACGACTCAGTGTGCATGGGGTGCAGTACCTGCTGAACAAGCATCGCTTAGGTGCGGGCAAAGTCTGTCATTCGCTCTTAGAAAAGCGGGTCACGGTCCATTGCTTGAGGCACACTATGGCCATGGAGCTGCTACAAAACGGTGTGGATCGATCCGTGATTGCCTTGTGGCTCGGGCATGAATCGGTTGAAACCACCCAGATGTATCTGGAAGCCACGCTGGCGATGAAAGAGCAGGCACTCGCCAAAACGACCCCGCCAGAGGGTAAGCTGGGTCGCTATCAACCTGGCGATGAGCTATTGAATTTTCTCAACAGTCTCTAATCCGGGAAAACTATGTCGGGTACACAGGATTAGCGATGATCGTTGTGATCTACTATTTCAGGGCCGATCTGAAAAAGTCCTCGCGTTACCCGACATAGTCAAGAAGGGTAGATAGTGGCGTCTATGTCTTTATCGACATAGGCGGCACAGCTTCGCCACCCACTTACTCCAACGGGGTACGGACATCAGAACCATTCAATCCCTGCTTGGACACAATGATATTTCAACCACGATGATCTACACGCACGTCCTGCAGCAGGGTGGCGAAGGCGTGCTCAGCCCCCTGGACGATCTGTAGGATTGCCGGATCGGTCCGACGCCAACTCGGGTCTCGCATCACCGCCCATAGTGAACGCAATTCTCCGTTCAAGGGCATGGTGTAAGCTCAGACGTTCTCCCCGAAGCCGGTTGCGGCATCGCTCCGCTTCAGATCTGCGCGTACCCCGAACCCGGAGTCTCGACGCCGTGACCCACGGCCGACTCAATCCAGCC
>JBHHZP010000252.1:0-3789 GCA_046758085.1 Acidiferrobacterales bacterium | reverse complement strand
AACCCTCGCCTATAAGGCGAGGGGTTTAGGGGTTGTCAATTGGAAATTGACTGTCATCGGTGATTTGTTCACCTTCTTGCTCATCGATGTACTCCTTGATCAACTCATCGGTGATGGTACCGGAGCTGACGGCGAGGTAGCCTCGGCCCCAGAATTGGCGGCGCAGGTGCGCGAACTCCTGAAGGAGGATCCGGGAGCTGATGCCCTTGAGCCACTGCACAATTTGGCTGATGGACTGATTCGGTCGATGCGATAAAAACACGTGTACGTGGTCGCGTGCGACCTTCCCGGAGATGATCACAAGCTCATGTTACATGGCGATCTGCCTGATGAGGTCGCGCACACGAACCGCCACCTCTTCCGTGAGTACCTTTTTGCGATACTTCGGTATCCACACCAAACGGACCTTAAGGTCGCTCTTCGTGTGTGCGCCAGGCCTATATTCTGCGCACGCGACCACGTTACACGAAAACTTGCTTCGCCTGAAGGCGAGGGGTTTCCACCATCCCCGAGGGGGATACTAACGTCACTTCGCTGCGCCGCCCATTTCTTCGGCTATTTCCTGGAGCGCGTGCGTTCCTGGCAAACGTGACGGATTGGATCAACCGTAACGGAGCCCAAAAAGGAAATCAAATAACGACGCACGAGCGGCGAGCAGGAATAAAATATGCCACGTGACGGCATCGGGGTCATGCCGTGGTATCCAGGGTCACCTTGTTCAAGGAATGCTTGAGAAATAACAGTTAAAGTATTGCAAATAAATAGGATGATCAACAAGAGGCACTAGGAACCCCGCGCATGAACGAGCGATAACCTTGGAACACACTTTCTATCATCTCCGGTATCATCGGGTTGCCAAGACGATTCATTATTCTGTCGCATACACGGAGAGTGGATAGTGGGCTGATGCAGCGCAATGCGGCTCACGCCAGGCACTGGCATAATAGCCTGATCTATAATGGCGAGGCCTGGTGATGACCATACTAAGAAGTCTGCTGTTCGTGCCGGGTAACCAGCCGAGGATGCTGGACAAGGCGCTCGGCTTTGCGCCCGATGCCTACATGCCCGATCTCGAGGACTCGGTGCCGGCCGAGGAGAAGGCCAACGCGCGCAAAGTCACGGCATCATTTCTGCCGAAGCTCTCGCAGAGCGGGCGCGCGGTCATCCCCAGGGCCAATGCGCGCGAGACCGGGTTGATGGAGGACGACCTGGCGGCTGTCGTCGGGCCCCACATCCTGGGCGTATCGGTGGGCAAAGTATGCACGACGGAGGATATCGAGCGGATCTCTGACACAATGGACCGTCTCGAGGAAAAAGCCGGCTTGGTGAAAGGGCAACTGAAGCTCGTGCCGTGGATCGAGACCGCCGAGGCGATCGTCAATGTCTATCATATCTGCCTGTCGTCGCCGAGAATCATCGCCGTTGGCTTCGGCGCCGAGGATTTTACCAACGACATGGGGATCGAGCGCGACGATGACGACTCGGAAATCGAGTATGCAAGAAACGTCGTGTGCGTGGCGGCACGGGCGGCGGGGGTGCTGGCACTGGACACGCCGTACTTTCAGTTTCGTGATCCCGATGGTTTGCGACGCGATGCGGTTGCCGGAAAAAAGCGCGGCTTCAAGGGCAAGTTCGCCATCCATCCCGCCCAGGTCGAACCCATTAACGAGATCTTCTCACCCTCCCCCGCCGAGATCGAGTATGCCCGGCGCGTGGTCGCCGCCTTCGAGGAGGCCGAACGCCACGGGCGCGGCTCGACGTCGTTGGACGGCAAGGTCGTCGACGTACCGGTGGTCAGGCGCGCACGGGCGTTGTTGGAGATGGCAAAAAATCTAAAAGACAGTAGCTAGTGGCTAGTCGCGAGTAGCTAGGCAAAACCGCGGTTGCGTTGGTGCGCCCTGGCTACTCGAACCTCGCTACTCCCTACTTTTATCCCTTGTTACAGGATTCGTCAGACAACCGATCCTTTCAATCTCGACCGTGACTTCATCCCCGTCTTTGAGAAATACCGGCGGCTTGCGTGCAAACCCCACGCCCGGGGGAGTACCGGTCATAATGACCGTACCGGGTAACAACGTCGTGCCCTCGCTCAGGAAACGGATCAGCTCGGGGACGTCGAAGATCATGTTTGCCGTGCTCGAGCTTTGCATGGCCTGCCCATTGAGCCTCGTGCTGATACCCAGGTCATTGGGTTCGGGGATCTCGTCGGGCGTGACCAGCCACGGACCCAATGGGCAAAAGCTGTCGAAACTCTTTCCCCGGCACCATTGACCACCGCCTTTTTTAATCTGCCAGTCGCGGCCGCTCACATCGTTCCCGCAGGTATAACCGAGGACGTGATCGAGCGCCGCCTCACGCGAAATATTCTTTCCCGTCTTGCCGATAACGACCACGAGCTCCCCCTCGTAGTCCACTGCCACCGGCTCGATCTGCGGCAGCACGATGGCGTCGACCGGGTTGTTCACGGCGTTCATGGATTTAATAAAAAGGACCGGGTAGTCCGGGACCTTCATCCCGGATTCGCCGGCATGCTCCTTGTAGTTGAGCCCGATGCAAAAAATGGTGCTGGGCACGATCGGGGCAAGGAGTTTTTTTGCCGCTGTGGTTTCATCCGTCACTCGGAAACCACCGAAGATGTCGCCGGTGATCAGTCGAACCGTATGTTCGTCCACCCTTTCGCCGAAACGTTCTTGTCCCGACGTGTCAAGAAAGCGGATGATCTTCATTGAGGGCCTCCCAGGTTGGGTTCGTCCAAGCACGAATTCTAGCAACCGCAAGGAACCAAACCATAAGACATCAATTACATCGACTTGACTGCGGTGGCGCCAGAGATGAGTATGCGACTTCTCAATGGGGATCGCAGCCGTCACGACAACTAACGCGGGAAAGCAAACCCAATAGGATATTCGTATGTTGCAGACACCAAGAGCCACACGTGGCATGGTAGTCGCGCCGCATCACCTCGCGGCGCAGGCCGGGCTACGGGTGCTGCGCGAGGGCGGAAATGCGATCGAGGCAATGGTGGCGGCGGCCGCCGCCATTGTCGTCGTATACCCGCACATGAACAGCCTCGGCGGTGACAACTTCTGGCTGATCAGTAACGGGGGCGCGCAGCCGTTGGGCATCGACGCCTGCGGCGCGGCTGCGGGTGCGGCCGACATCGCATTTTACCGCCAACAGGGCTACGACGAGATCCCGCCGCGCGGAGCGCTGGCTGCGAACACGGTCGCGGGAGCGGTTTCCGGATGGCAGGCGGCACTCGAGGTCAGCCGGCGCTGGGGTGGTAAGTTGCCGCTGTCGCGCTTGCTGGAAGATGCCATGTATTACGCGCGCGAGGGCGTGCCGGTGACGCGCAGTCAACACGCCAACACCGTCGCCAAGCAACCTGAACTCGTAGACACATCCGGTTTTTCGCAGGCGTTCCTCGACAACGGCAAAGCACCGCCGGTCGGGGCCTTGTTCAAACAATCCGCGCTGGCTCACACGCTCGCGCATCTGGGTCACAATGGCCTGGATGATTTCTATCGCGGTGAGCTCGCGCGCCGCATAACGAGCGAGCTGGAAAAGGCGGGGAGCCCGGTCCGCATCGCAGACCTTGCGCGGCACCAGGCGCGAGAGGTGGCGCCGCTTGCAGTAAGACTCAAAGACGGGATCGCATACAACCTGCCGCCGCCCACGCAGGGGCTAGCCTCGCTGATCCTGCTCGGTGTGTTCGATCGCCTGGGCTGTACGCAAGCAGAAAGTTTCGACTACGTTCACCTTTTGGTCGAGGCGACAAAGTGTGCCTTC
>JBHHZP010000251.1:0-3794 GCA_046758085.1 Acidiferrobacterales bacterium | reverse complement strand
CCTAGTCATCTATGGCCTGGTCGCGCTGATGTACTTCGTGTACTGCTACCCGATGCTCCGGCTCGCACGCTGGGCCGAGACCAAGCTCGGACGCGTGGATGTATCGCTTTAGCTCAATTCGAAATCCTGAGTAAGCTTCAAGGACAGTGGCACTGAAAGTAAAGAGTGGTCGAAATTGAAATACGCACGTAGATTATGTACGTGGCTCTAGCTGAGAAGGTTTTTTACGAATGAAATTTCTGGTTGTCGGTTTCGACGGTCTCCGTCCCGAGATGGTGGTGGAAGAGTTGATGCCCAATTTATTCTGTTTCGCACAACGCGGTGTCAACTTCGAGAGTCATCGTTGCTGTTTTCCGAGTTCGACTTATGTCAACCTGCCCTCACTGGTAACCGGCACGACGGCTGCTCAGCACGGGATTGTCGCTAACTATTATCTTGATCGGAGTGTCGATCCGCGCGAGCGCTTCGAAGGCTCCAGCGTGACGCGCATCGAAAAGGCACAGCAAGCATACAATGGCAAGCTCTACGGTACATTGTCCGCTGGCGAGATCCTGGGTTTGGCGGGGCGGCGCCTGGCGGTCATAAGCACGAACACAGCCGGCAGCGTCCGGCTCAAGCATCATCAGGTCTTCGACCACTCGCATCTTTGCCTGTCGTGCCACACTCCGGAGACCTCTTATTCCGCTGACGAGGTGGCGCAGATCGTCGCGCGGCTGGGCGCCCCCCCGCAGAAGGTTTTTCCCAATCTTGAAGGTATCACCTACGCGACTGACGTTTTCCTCGAGCACATCTGCCGGCGCGAGCTACCCGATCTGACCATTCTCTGGTACGACGAGCCCGATGACAGTTACCACGCCTACGGCATTGGTGCGCCGGAGAGTCTGCAAGCGTTGTGGCATGCCGATAGCGAGTTCGCACGCGTCATCGAGTGGTGGCGCTCGTCGGACCAGCAAGACTCACTGCAGATTCTGGTGGCGTCGGATCACGGTCAGATTACCCAGAAGACCAAAGTGTCCTTGGCCGAACTGCTGCGCGATGCCGGTTTCAAGGTCGATCACCATCTCGAAGACGGCGCTGACCTGGCGCTGATCGCGGGATACTGCGGCGGTATTCTCGTGCGAGACAACGATCCCGGTCTTACCCGAGCCATCGGTGAGGCGCTGATGGCGTTTGATTGTTGCGGCATGGTGTTCAGCGCGGGCCGCGACGAGGTCGAGGGGATTATCCCCGGCAGCTTTTCCAAAAGCCTGGTGATGGTGGATCATCCGCGTTCACCCGACATTTACTATGTTCTGCGGACCGAGAACGAGTCTGATGGGCACGGCTACATCGGTAATTGCTATTTTGACAGCGAACTGCCGGTGGGCGGGGGTATTCATGGCGGCCTGCACCCCAAGGAGATACATAGCACCTTGATCGCGGGCGGGACCTTCTTTCGTGAATCAGCGCGCATTGAAACTTGTTCCGGCATCACCGATATTCTTCCGACCGTGCTCCATGGGCTAGGGATGTCGCTACCCGATAGCACGGATGGTCGAGTGCTTTACGAGGCAATGGCAGGAAGTGAAGGTGCCATCCCCGATACCGTATCGGAAGAGTTTGCGACCGGCGCCGGCAGTTACCAGCAGCTGCTACAGCGCAAGCGGGTCGAAAACACCGTTTACCTCGATGGGGGTTGGCGTAGCCGGTCGCGCCGATAAAGATGAGCCGGGCGAGAAACCGATGGCCTTAGAGACAATACCTGATCTCGTGAAGTTCGCCGCCGAGGTCGCCGACAAGGTCCGGCCGATTTCACTCAAGTATTTCCGGGAGAAGTCTGCAATAGACGTCAAGGCCGATGGATCGCCGGTGACGGTTGCGGATCGCGAATGCGAGCTGGCTATTAGAAAGATGTTGTCCGAGTCCTATCCATCGCACGGGATTCTCGGCGAGGAACTGGGTGGGGATGCTTCGGATCGGCGCTGCGCCTGGATCGTCGATCCCATCGATGGCACGAAATCCTTTATCGCGGGTGCGCCCACGTACGGCACCTTGCTCGCACTTTTGTGCGAGGGGTCACCAGTGCTCGGCATAATAGACATACCGGCGCTTAATGAACGCTGGATTGGCGCGCACGAGCAACCGACGACCCTGAATGGTCGCCCGGTCACGACAAGCGCATGCAGTGCACTGGGAAACGCCATGGTGACTGTCGTGTCGCCAGATAATTTTGATACCAATGAATTGAGGACATTGAAACATCTGGTCGATCTGACCCGCATTCGCCGGTATAGCAGCGACAGTTACGCCTTCGGTCTCCTCGCCTCGGGCCATGTCGACATCGTCGTAACCGCAGGCCAGCAACCTTAT
Source organism: Acidiferrobacterales bacterium (assembly GCA_046758085.1). Taxonomy (GTDB): domain Bacteria; phylum Pseudomonadota; class Gammaproteobacteria; order Acidiferrobacterales; family SPGG2; genus VRUB01. The sequence goes on along the minus strand of JBHHZP010000251.1, from coordinate 1,445 downwards.
GACTTCCTTCCGCTCGTCAATGTGGTGGAGCAGGCCGGTGGGTGTATCTCCGACTGGAAGGGCAAGAAATTAGGGCTTGATTCGGACGGGCGCGTCCTCGCCTCGGCCAATCACCGCCTTCACGAGCATGGCCTCAGTGCCGTTCGAACTTGAGACGGTGGACAATTGGTCCGTATGGGTGCACTTTGTTTGACATCATAATAAGATGCGAATATGAACTCATAATCGCAACGCGAGCCCGCGTCTTTCCCAGATGGGGTAGAAAATATAATGAAAAAAGGATTGAAACAGTACTCACTGTTCAGCCTTGTGCGCAACGCCCTCAGCTATCACCAGAACTGGCAGGAGGCATGGCGCAGCCCGGAGCCGAAGAAGGCCTATGACGTAGTGATAATCGGCGCCGGCGGGCATGGGCTGGCGACCGCATACTACCTGGCCAAGGAGCACGGCATCACGAATATCGCGGTGCTGGAAAAAGGCTGGCTTGGTGGGGGCAACACCGGGCGTAACACGACCATTATCCGCTCGAACTATCTCTGGGATGAGAGCGCCCACCTTTATGAGCACTCGCTGAAGCTTTACGAGGGACTGAGCCAGGAGCTGAACTTCAACATCATGCTCAGTCAGCGCGGCGTTATTAATCTCGCGCACAACCTGCACGATCTGCGCGAGCTTTCGCGGCGGGTCAACGCCATCCGTCTAAACGGCATCGATTCTGAGATCCTGACGACCGAGCAGGTGAAGGCGTTGGTACCCATCATAAATACCTCGCCGCACGCGCGTTACCCGGTGCTGGGGGCGTCGTTACAACGCCGCGGTGGCGTGGCGCGGCACGATGCCGTCGCCTGGGGTTTTGCCCGGAGCGCCGATGCGCGCGGAGTCGACATCATCCAGAATTGCGAGGTAACCGGCATTCGCCGCAACGGTGCTAAGGTCGAGGGCGTCGAGACTTCTAGGGGTTTTATCAAGGCCAACAAGATCGGTGTGGTGACAGCGGGGCACTCGAGTGTGCTGGCGGCGATGGCAGGCCTCAGGCTACCGATCCAAAGCCATCCGTTGCAGGCGTTGGTCTCCGAGCCCATCAAACCGGTGCTGCATACGGTCGTGATGTCCGGTACGGTTCATGTCTACGTGAGTCAGTCTGACAGGGGCGAGCTCGTAATCGGGGCCGGTATCGATGCCTTTCACTCCTACGCTCAACGCGGCAGCTTCGCGGTCATAGAGCACCAAACCGGTGCGCTGTTGGAGCTGTTTCCGATCTTTTCGCGCCTTCGCATGATGCGGCAGTGGGGCGGAATCGTCGACGTTTGTCCTGATGCCAGTCCCATCGTTAGTAAAACCCCGATCAAAGGGCTGTACCTGAACTGCGGTTGGGGTACCGGCGGGTTCAAGGCGACACCCGGATCGGGTTGGGTGTTTGCCTACACCATCGCACGCGATCAACC
>JBHHZP010000250.1:0-3840 GCA_046758085.1 Acidiferrobacterales bacterium | reverse complement strand
GGCCGCTACTTCCGAAAGCCGGTGGTCGTAACGGCGAGGGGGACGGATATCAACCTTGTCCCGAGATATGCGTTGCCGCGTAGGATGATCTTATGGGCGGCGGGGCGTGCCGCGGGCATCATCACCGTTTGCCAGGCTCTGAAGGATGCGCTCCTGGAGCTGGGCGTCGCAGAAAAAAAGATCGTGGTCCTGCGCAACGGCGTGGATCCGCAGGTGTTTCATCCCATCGATCGTCAGGCCTGGCGGGCGCGACTCGGGCTTAATGAGATCAGCCTGCTGTCCGTCGGAGAGCTGATCAAACGCAAGGGCCACGACATCGCCATAAAGGCCCTGCAAAAACTGCCGCGCGTACGGCTTCTTATCGCAGGTGACGGCGTTGAAGAACAAGCACTGCGCAGCCTTGCACGCAGCCTGGGGGTGGCGGGCCGTGTGACCTTTCTCGGACCGGTGCCGCATTGCGAGCTGACGAACTACTACGGCGCTGCCGACGCGTTGGTGCTCGCCTCCAGTCGTGAGGGGCTGGCGAACGTGCTGCTCGAGGCGATGGCCTGCGGCACCCCCGTAATCGCCAGTAACGTGTGGGGCACGCCCGAGCTGGTGCACTCGCCTGAGGCCGGCGTCCTGATGGCTGAACGATCTCCGGGAGCGCTTGTACAGGCATACCATGCGCTGTTCGCTAACTACCCTGACCACCGCGCGACAGCGCGCTACGCACAGCGATTTACCTGGGAGGAGACGACCCGGGGACAGTTATCGCTTTTTCGCCGGATTCTCCAACAGCGCCCTGCGGCATGAAGATCCTTTTTCACCATCGTATTCGCTCGAAGGACGGCCAGTACGTTCACATGGAGGAACTGATCGGTGCCTTGAAGGCCCTGGGGATGGCCGTGGCAGTAGTCGGCCCCCCAGCCGTTCAAAAGGACGCGTTCGGAGCGGAATCCCGCTTCCTGGTTTTGTTAAAACGATACCTGCCGGGGGTCATCTATGAGTCGCTCGAGCTGTTTTACAACGTTCTTGATTACCGCCGGCTGCGAAAAGCGGCGGATGAGTTCAAGCCGGACTGCCTGTACGAACGTTACAACCTTTACCTGCTCTCCGGTGTCTGGCTGAAACGCGAATACCGGTTACCGATGCTGCTGGAGGTCAACGCGCCCATTTACGAAGAGCGCAAGAAATACGGCGGCATCGCGATCGCCCGGCTGGCCCGCTGGAGTGAGCGCACGACCTGGCATGCCGCCGACTACGTGCTGCCGGTCAGCCGGGTCCTGGCCGAACAGATCAAACAGGCGGGCGTACGGGAGACGCGGATAGCGCTCATACCCAACGCCATTGATCCTCAACGCTTCAACATGACGCCGCGCACGGAAGACGCCAAGGCAGCACTTGGCCTGCAAGACAAGCTTGTGCTTGGTTTTGTGGGGTTCATGCGCGAATGGCATCGCCTGGAGCGGGTGCTCGAGCTACTTTCCGACAACGAGCACAACGACCGGCATCTGCATCTGGTGGGCGACGGCCCGGCCAGGGACAACCTGGAGCAGCGGGCGGCCGCTCTTGGGATCTCGGATAAGCTCACGATCACGGGCACCGTGAACCGCGACGACCTAGCCAGACATATCGCCGCCTTTGACATTGCGCTGCAGCCAGACGTTGTCGAGTACGCCTCGCCGTTAAAGCTCTTCGAGTATATGGCGGTCGGGCGTGCCATCGTCGCACCGGCCACGCCCAACATCAAGGAGATCCTCAGCGACGGGAAAGACGCGATTCTGTTCGATCCCAAGGAGTCCGGTGCCTTCCTGCAGGCTGTGGAAAGGCTGGCCGGTGATCCCGCGTTGCGCGACAAGATCGGCCGCGGCGCCCGCGAGACCGTGATCAAACGCGGCTTGACGTGGGAGAACAACGCCTTGAAGGTCAGCAACCTGTTTTCGCAGTTGCTCGGTAAAACGGCTGGATGACCCGCCACCGCTCGCGGCTATGTCGCTTGCTCTCTGACTGTTCCGCTCGCAGATGCTCCCAAGACGATTGGTAATCCTCACTTATCACAGGATTCTGGCCAAGCCGGATCCTATGCGAACGGGCGATGTTCAGGTCAATACGTTCAACGCCCACATGCGGGTGCTCTCCCGATACTTTAATGTGCTGTCGCTCTCCGAGGCCGTAGCCAAATTGCAACAAGGATCCTTGCCCGCACGCGCCGTGTGTGTCACCTTCGATGACGGCTATGCCGACAACTATCACCTGGCGCTGCCCATACTCAGGCACTGGGACCTGCCGGCGACGTTCTTCATCGCCACGGACTTTCTCGATGGCGGGCGCATGTGGAATGACACGGTCATCGAGGCAATCCGAAATGTGCCGGAGCCTACGGTGGATCTCACCGGCATCGGCCTCGGCAGATACGACATTGCCAGCTCCGGGCTGCGCCATGATGCCGCGCTGGCGCTGCTCGAGAAGCTGCGATATCTCGAACCGGAAAGACGCCAGCTTAAGATTGACGCGATTGCGCAGATCAGCGGTAATGCACTGCCCACCGATCTAATGATGCGGCCCGAGCAGGTCCGGCGACTGTCGGATAGCGGGATGGACATAGGTGCACATACGGTGACGCACCCCATCTTGGCCAGTCTCGACGACCGCGCGGCGCATCTTGAAATCGCAGCCAGCAGGCAACGACTGGAGACGATCACCCGGCGCGAGGTCACGTTATTCGCTTACCCCAGCGGCAAACCCGATCGTGACTACGCGCCCAGGCATGTCACAATGGTCAGCGAACTTGGCTTCATCGCCGCCGTTTCCACCACGCCCGGGGCCGCCACGCGATCCACTGACGTGTATCAACTACCCCGGCTGCCGGCCTGGCACCCGACACCGGTTCGATTCGTCCTGAGCCTGTTGAGGCATTCTCTAACCGGGTAAGCCCCGTTTTGTCTGGGCAAATGAAGCGCGCACCTCAATCGATGTGGTGCTTGAACCATTCCTCCAGCATCACCAGGACCCAGATCAGGGTGCCATAGTAGCCCGAGTGAACCGCCAGCCTGGCGTCTATCAGCTCTTGAATAAACTCCGATCGCACGATCCGGCGCGCTGCCAGGTCACGCAGGTTGTCGTGGACCAGATCGCTTAGTATCCTGTGGTTGACCAGCCACGGGCCGAACGGCAGGCCAAAACCGTGCTTGCTTTTCTTCAGAGTCTCCTGCGGGAGAAAATCCTCGAGCGCCTTCTTAAAAAAATACCGTAATTGCGTTCGCCTAAGCTTGAGCTCGGCCGGAAGACGGGCGGAGAACGCCACCAGGTCATCATCCAACAGTGGGAAGCACGCTTGCAGACCCGCAAACTCGCACATGCGGGTCACCTTGGGAAGGTCGTTGTCGGCCAGCGTGATCTTAAGATCCAAACCCAGCATCTTGTTCAGCATACCGTCTGCATGAACGCCATCGTAGATCTCGGTGAGCGTTTTGAGCGGGTGGCCCTGGTCGACCTGTTCCAAGAAATGTTTGTGAAAGATACGGTCAACGTCGATCCACGATAAAAAGTTATACGTTTCCAGCCTCTCGGGCATCGGTAGGGAGGCCTGCCGTATGTAGCTTTGCAACTTCCGCACCGGCCATATCTTGTCCCCCGCTGGAATGCCGAAGAGCAAAGGCTGGATCAGGCGCTTGCGCAGCACCGCCGGCAAATCACTATACAGGGAGAACAGCCACTGCCTGGCGTAACGCACGTTGCCACCAAATAATTCATCGCCCCCATCGCCGGCCAATAACGTATCTACGCCATCGTCTCGCGCGAGCCGGGCACAGTAGTACGTGGGCACGGCCGAGGCGTTTCCGTAGGGATGATCGTAGG
>JBHHZP010000249.1:0-3857 GCA_046758085.1 Acidiferrobacterales bacterium | reverse complement strand
AAGTACCTCGTCTTTGGGTGCGAGAACCCGATTAGAATACTCGCCGGTTAGGCGATAGGATTAATATGTGCTCTTAAATTTATGCGCTCTTCGTACGGGGGCGAAACCCCGTTGGTAAACATGCGCCGGTTAGGCAATACCGATTGCTATGCCAACAACCATGAAACGTTACACTGGAATAATCGATCGTTACCGCAATTACTTGCCGGTCGAGGAGAGCACTCCTGTCATCAGCCTGGGTGAGGGCAATACGCCTCTCATCCGGTTGCAAAACATTCCACGCGCGCTGGGCAAGGATATCGACTTATACGCTAAGTTCGAGGGATCAAACCCGACAGGCTCGTTCAAGGACCGCGGGATGACCATGGCCGTCAGTAAAGCGGTGGAGGAGGGTAGCCGCGCCATCATATGCGCGTCGACCGGGAATACATCCGCGGCAGCAGCGGCGTACGCTGCACGCGCCGGCATCACCTGCTTTGTCCTGATTCCGGAGGGCAAGATCACCCTGGGTAAGCTCGCACAAGCCATGATGCACGGATCGGTGGTGATTCAGATTGAAGGAAACTTCGATGACGGTATGCGTTTGGTCAAGGAGGTTGCGGAAGAGGCGCCTGTGACCATCGTCAATTCGATCAACCCGTTTCGCCTCCAGGGCCAGAAAACAATCACCTTCGAGATCATTGACGAGCTGGGATTTGCGCCGGACTATCACTGCTTGCCGGTAGGAAACGCCGGGAACATCAGTGCCCATTGGATGGGCTATACGGAGTATGCCGAGCGCGGCATCAGCCGGACACGGCCCGTCATAGCGGGTTACCAGGCAGCGGGTGCCGCGCCTTTCGTCCTCGGGAAAATGGTAGATGAGCCGGCGACGATTGCGACCGCGATTCGCATCGGTCACCCGCAATCATGGGACAAGGCCTGGAGCGCGCAAAAGGAGTCGAACGGCTGGTTCGAGCGCTTCAGCGACGAGGAAATTCTGGCGGTTCAGCGCCTGTTGGCGCAGCGCGAGGGAATATTTTGCGAACCCGCCTCAGCCGTCTCCGTGGCGGGTGCGTTGCACGACATTGAAAACGGTAAGATCAAAGAAGGCAGCCGGGTCGTTTGTACACTAACGGGGCAAGGCTTGAAAGATCCAGACACGGCCATCAAGCAGTCGACCGGCCCGAAGCTCAGGATCAAGGCCGAGCTGGCCGCGGTCAACAAGGCCATAGTCGACAACCTAACCTGAGGCGTGGTAAGTTGCGAGCGGCGAGAAAACCGTAAGTAATCACCACGTGGATCAGCGCCGGCTCACGCCGAACCATTCACTCCTCACGCCCTTTACGGCGTTACTTCCACAAATCGATCGCGATCCCACGTTCGCGCAATTGGTCGGCGCGCGCTGAAAGAAAACGTTGGAAGCTCGGCTCTTGTTTGTAGGCACCGGAAGCGATGTAATCCATGATCGACTGGGTGTGAAAGGCCTTGAACATGGATTCGATGCGAAGCACTTCCTTGCCATCGTCGAAAAAGACGGCCGCCGGCACATATAGGATATTCAACTCATTGGCCCACTTGCGTCCAGTCGTTTTCTTTCCTGCCGGCGTGACCACCGGTGTATTGTTCCAGCGATCGAGCTGATATACATCGAAACGCTTCACCTGCTCCAGCGTGGCGGGTCGCTTGAGAACATCGGCGTGCAGGGTATCGCAGCCAACACAATCTTTTTGCTCGAATAATACGATTAACGGCTTGGCACCGTCGCGCTTCGCGAAATCGTACGGCGGCTTGCCGAAGAAAGGTTCCTGGTGCAACTTTCCGCTGGCAGATGGTGGCGACACCTTCTTATAGTACTCGGGAAAACTCATGGTATCTTCTTTCTTCTCCGCCACGTACTGTAACGCTGACAGGAGCTGATGTGGCGGAAAGTAACCATTGACGCGTAGAATGACTTTGCCTTGCTCATCGAAGAAAAGCATCGTTGGTGTAAACCAGACTTTTACCTGCCTGGCAAACTGTTTCTCCGTCAAGCCCTTGCCAGACAAGTCGGTTACTTCCCGATCACCCCACATGTTGATTTGCACTACGTCAAAGTACTTTCGGGTATAATCGACAATATGCTTCTGGCTGAAGTTATTATTGATCATTTCGGCGCAATAGGGACAGCCATTCTGGTCGAAAAATATCATCAATCGCTTCCCCGCCGCCGCCGCCTCGCTGATGTCCTCGCGTAGGTCTAGAAACGATGGCTTGAACCACGAAGGGATCTCGAAGACTCCAATGCCTGTTAGGGGCGCCTTGTCAGTTGCCGCCTGCAGCATAAATGGTAAGAGCAGCGCGACCAGTAGGGCGGGGAAGTTCATCCAGGTCTTGGGCATGCGGCGTCTCCGATGCTCTACAGGACTTCAAGCAGGACGAAACGTAAGAATACTCGGTTTTTCCAGAAAATCCAGTACGATAATCGGCGTCCCATGGCCCCCGCGAACCCTGGACCGGACATCGCCAAGCACGTGAGGCTGGTCACCCCAGGGCTGCTGGGTTCGCCCGCCGGGATGCCGCACGGCAACGGTCCGCCTGCGCCCGAGCTCGCGATTCCGCACCTCGAAACCTTGTTAGCACGAAGCGACCGTGTGGCTGTCAGGCCGGCCCCGGATCTCGAACGTCTTTTGTTTGATCTGTTTCACATTAGTGTGGACAGCGCCAGGGATTTGCCCGTGGCGCCCGTGACGCGCGTGACGGATCTTGGCGTTATCGACAAAGGCTGGTGGATGCGCGCCGATCCGGTGCACCTGCGGCCTGCAGGTGATCGCCTCATTCTCGCTGACGCAACGATATTGCACATCACGCAAGACGAAGCAGATCGGCTGGTCGCCGAGCTCATGGGCGTGTACGCAGAAGACGGATGGATGCTGAAGGCCGCGCGGTCGGATCGCTGGTATCTCAAGCCCCCGCAGGTCCCAGATATTCAGACTGTGCCTCTGCCGACGGTTGTCGGCCGTGACATTCACGTCTACCTCCCACGAGGCAAGGACGCCAAGGCGTGGCACACGATCTTGAACGAGATCCAAATCTTATTGCACACCGCGCCGGTGAACGCTGAACGCGAACGGCAAGGTCAGCTTCCAATCAACAGCGTGTGGTTCTGGGGCGGTGGCCGTTTGCCCGAGCTTACACACGTGCAGTGGGCAAAGATCTGGAGCACGGAGCCTGTTAGCCTGGCGCTCGCACGCCTGTCGGAAACCGCCTGCGCACCGGTGCCGGCCCAGGCGCAAGAATGGCTCGATCAGGCCGATGTGCCTGGCGAGCACCTTATGGTGTTAGACGAGGGCCGTGGCGCGGTACAGTACGGTGACTCGGAGCGTTGGGTTCGATTTATCCAGACGCTCGAGACTAAATGGATAATGCCAATGTTGATGGCGCTGAAAAAAGGACAGATTCAGAGCTTGACTGTCTATACCGAGTCAGTACCAGGCTTTGCGTTGATGGCAAAGCACTTGCGCCGCTGGTGGCGACGTCGACGTTCTTTGCTGGGCTACCGTTAATGCACCAGCACCGTGAGGGGAATACCCGGTTCTGTGAAGATGACTCGCGGCTTCCGGCTGTTCTATTAATTGGGTCGCCTATGGCGACGAGCATACTAACGGGGTCCCGCCCCCGTACGACGGGTTCCTTTCTTTGCGTGCCCAAAGAAAGGAACCGAAAGAAAGGGCATCCCGGACTCTGCGCCCGCGCACTTCGCGGGTTCCCTCGCTCGACCCTTGTCTCAGGGGGTCCAGGCAAGGCACGTCCATGTACCTGGCCCGGACGCGCGGAATCCCTTCCGCGCCCCTTCGGGCGTGTTATTCGCCTTCACGCCTCGCTCGGCTTGAGCAAGG
>JBHHZP010000248.1:0-3870 GCA_046758085.1 Acidiferrobacterales bacterium | reverse complement strand
CCAGGACTTGCAAGCGAGAGCACGGAGAGCGAAGCGCAGCAAGCCCGTTAGTACATAATCGCCGGCAGGCGACACCACTCAAATGCATTCTATATTTGCTGTACTCGTGCATTCCTACACTTGACGCTCTTTGCGTGCGCCGTAGTGATTTCTTCCGGCCAAGGGGAATTGCGGGCGGGGGCTCTTGAGACCCGCTGTGCGCGGTGAAAATTTACAGCTGCACGAGGTAATCGACGGGGTTGATGCCGAAGGCGCCGGCCGGCAGCACCCGGCGAATCCTGAGCTCCTGCCCCAGCCTATCCCGATGCTCGGCCAGGTCGGCAATCAACTTCTTATGGTACGGTTCCTTGTTTGCCTGCAGCACCAGCGCCACTTTCGGCTTCAGTCGACGCACACGGTTTATGGTAATTACGACACCGATCCCGCCGGTATTGAGCTCGACCAGACTGCCAATTGGGAAGATACCCATGCACTTGATGAACTCCTCGACCAGCTCGGCGTTGAAATCCTTGTGACGCCACTCGTACATGCGTTTCAAAGCGTCCTCGGCGGACACGCTTTCGCGGTAGATCCGTTGGCTCGTGATGGCGTCGTAGACATCCACAATCGCACCAATGGAGCCCGACATACCGATCGCCTCGCCGGTCAGCCTGGCCGGGTAACCTGAGCCATCATGGCGTTCATGGTGTTGCTCCACCAGCTGTATGGCCTCTGGTGGAAATCCCGGCGACGCCTTCAGGATCGCCACGCCATGGTGCACGTGGCTTTCCATTTGTTCGAATTCCCGCTCGCTGAGGCCGGCTGGTTTCTCCAGAATCTCCGTCGGCACCTTCACCATCCCGACGTCGTGTAACAGCGTACCGAGTCCTATTAACCTGAGCTGGGCCTTAGTGAACGCCATATGGCGGCCGAACGCGAGCGCTAGAATGCAGGTCCTGATGCTATGCAGTGCGTTGTACTTCTCCGCGTCCTTGAGGTAACTCAGGACAATGAGGCCATCCGGGTTGCGGCCGACGCTGGCGACCATGTCGTCGACAACCTTCGTCGCGAGCTCGGTATCCACGACCTTACCCTCGCGCGCGCTTTCCAGGGTGCCATCCATGATCTCCCGTGCCTTCGACTCGATATCCCGGGCACGACTGACCTCTTCTTCCATCGGGACGTCGTCGTCGGAGGTGAACTGATTCTCGTACTTGATACGGCTCAGGCCCATCAGTGCATCAGGATTACGCACAACACTCTCGACCATATCGTCCACGACTTTTTTCGCGCGCGCCGTATCCACTGGTTTGCCCTGGCGGACATCATCGAGCGTCGAGTCCATCACATCCATGACTTTGGATTCAATTTCCTTTGCCTGCTCAATCTCTTCCTCGAGCGGCACCTGGTCCCGGTAGGGCGGGCGGCTGTGGTGGGAGCGCTTGCGCTGGCGGGCGGGGCTTTCGAGCAGGATCTTGAACTCGCGCCGCAGCCTCTCCTCTTCCGCCCGAATGATCTTGGTGCCTGTAGGCAACTCGTCGTGACCGCGGCCGGACGTAACATCCGGACCGCGTTCGATATCGATGTATACGTACTTACAGTGCTCTTCGATCTGCTTCAGCTCATCTTCGCTGCGCAGCTCGAACCCCTGGAACAAGAAAGGCGTCTCCAGCCAGGGCCGATCGAGCCCGGCGACATACATGCCGATGCGCAGGTCGCGGACATCGACTCGCTTTTTTTCCGTCTCCTTCATGGTCTCAGCTCTGTATCAACGACAATGGATTGTTCCGGCCAACGACCGCTCGCGCGCGCTATCGTTCGCGGCACCAGCAGCTCAGGAAAGCGTCACCCCGTGTGGCGTATCGACCCGTCCCCGGCGGAAGTCTGCTAATTAAGTATATACCCTGTAAGATCAACCACGGGGTCGGCAACCGATCCCGGTGCTCGACGACGCTACCGGTCGCGCTGGCGCTGCGCCGCAGGCCGGGTCTGCCGCCTCACGGGCGCAACGCCGACCCCGGCGTGGCGTGCCACCCACGGTCTGGCGCTGACGGGGCATGGCAGCGAAGCCGGCAGACACGACCGCTGGCCCGCCGTTTCGCCCCGCTCGTCTCGGAGGGGTGTGCGGGCGGCGGCCGCAGACACCCGCTTGCACTGCACCAGGTGGGCTAAACTCGTTGTTTTGAATGGAAAATTCAGACCATACCGATATCCTGGCTCGAAATTTGCTACTGGTAGTGTAAACGGAGTTCACATGGATTAAGCGCGAGAACACGGCTGTGATTATGAAGATACGTATGCTACTGCTGGCGGCCTTGCTTGGCCCGTTCACGGCCTTTGCCGATCTCGACCGGGACCTGCTGCTGGCAGTCACGCAAGGCGAGGTCGACGAGGTCCAAACCCTGTTGGAAACCGGGGCCGATGCAAACGCCAGCGACCCCTACCGTAGAACGGCACTGATCCTGGCAGCGCGGCGCGGCTACGTCGGTATCGTCGATCTGCTGGTTAATCACTATGCCGATGTCAACGCGCGGAACCACCTGCAAAAGACCGCGCTCATGGGTGCTGCCATGAACGGCTATCCCGAGATCGTAAAAATCCTGCTCCGCGAGGGCGCCGAGGTCAATGCCAGGAACTGGTTGGGCGAGAGCGCGCTCGGCTGGGCGGCGGTCAAAGGGCACCTCGAGGTGGTAAATCTCCTCCTCACAAGCGCGGCCGAACCCGATATCATGGACGACTACGGCTGGACACCACTGATGTACGCCGCACGCGAAGGGCATTCGGCGGTGGTGCGCGCGCTGCTCGACAAAGGCGCCGACCCAAACCGGCACAGCGAAGAGAGCTGGACGCCCCTGATGATCGCGGCCTCCACTGGGCACGCCGAGATCGTCACCACACTGCTGGAAAAAGGCGCGGATCTGTACGCAGTCTCGGTGCGAAAAGAAACGGCCCTGAAGCTGGCACGCAGGGGCCGTCACCTGCGGGTGGCACGGCTGCTCAGAGCCGCCGGCGCCAATTCGCCCGTCACCACGAAAAAACCCGAGATTAGCTGGGAAACCTACGTCGAGGGTGCCGCCCAGGCCTACCGCCAGGGCAAATACAGCCACGCCGAACAGCAGCTGGAAGCCGCGCTCGCGCTGGCTGAAAAGCTGGGCGACCAGGATCCGCGCCTGGCCGCTAGCCTGAGCAAGTTGGCACAGCTTTACTTCGCTCAGGGCAAGTACACCAAGGCGGAGCCGTTGTACGAACGGGCGCTGGCCATTAAAGAACGCATGCTCGGCCCTGACCACCCGGACCTCGCCAGCGCTCTGAGCAATCTCGCCGCGGTCTACGATGCGCAAGGAAAGAACGTGCAGGCCGCACCGATCCACAAGCGAGCGCTGGCTATCCGCCAGCGGGTGGCCGCCGCGCGCAACGCTGACGCCGCCGATGGCACCCGCCGTGACGCCAGCCTGTTAGCAGGAACCGAACCGGCCCGTAAAGAAATCCAACCGAGCGCGGAAACGCCCGCCGGGGAGTAAACACAGGCGACAGCAAGCGCCGCGGCGGCACAGGCTCAGGGCACTACTCCGAATCCATGAGGGACCAATCAGCCTCGCCACACGGGTCGTGGCCAGCGATGTTTCCCACGACCCACCCCGGGCTCGGCGATCGCAACCAATCAAGTGACGAACTACGGCAATTGCGGCGCTGGCTTGACCGATTAGACTTTATAGGTGAGCAGGTTTTAAAACATGTTGTATACAGCGTTAGTAATTCCACGCAGACGGTGGAAAGGGACCGGGAACGGTGCAAGATTGGGTGACGCAACACGGCAAACGCGCGAAAACAGCGTGCCTTTTATCGGCCTTTTAATACCGTTCGTCGGCCGCCGTACACCGCTTAGTGCTG
>JBHHZP010000247.1:0-3902 GCA_046758085.1 Acidiferrobacterales bacterium | reverse complement strand
CAAGGCCATCCAGAAGGCCGAAGCGGCGTTAATGAAAAGCCCGAACCCGCAAGTTGCCAAGCTGTTGGAAGAGGCGCGCGCACTGGTGGCCGCCCTCCCCGTGACGGAGGCCAAGGCTGCGGACCCGGCGTTTTCCGGCATCTTCAAGAAGAAGCGCAAGAAGAAAACTGATGTGGTGCCTCAGCGTCAGGCCGAGGTCGAGGAGCAGTGGGATGCGTTTATCAAAAAGAACTATGCCCAGGCCCTCGCGAAGGCCGAGCAAGCTAGTTTGATGGCGAAGTAATCCTCTGTTCGATCGGGCCCGGCGAATGCCGGGCCCGATTATTCTGTCATCGCAGGACATTTTCCTATGGGCGCGCATTGGGGACAGCGTGGCGTCGCATTGTTCATCGCGACGTTCTTACTGTTGTTCCTCGTCATACCCGTTCTGAACGTTGTTTTCGTCGCCTTCCAGAATCCTGCAACCGGCGGGTTCACGCTGGTCAACTTCCAGGATTTCTTCAATACTTCGCTGTTTCGCGAGTCGTTCTGGAACTCGCTGTATGTCGCGGCCGTATCCGTGGTGCTGGCGACGATCTTTGCGTTGCCGCTCGCTTATTTCACCACGCGCTTCGAGTTTCGCGGTGCCATAATCGTCCAGACGCTCGGGATCATTCCGCTCATCATGCCGCCGTTCGTGGGGGCGGTCGCGATGCTATTGTTGTTTGGCAGCAATGGCAGTGTCAATTTACTTCTGGACGAATGGTTGGGCATAAATATCCCGTTCATGGAGGGTCTGAATGGCGTCATATTCGTAGAGAGCATCCACTACTTCCCGTTTATTCTGATCAATCTGTCGGCCAGCCTTAACAACATCGACCGTGCCATGGAAGAATCCGCGCAGAACCTCGGGGCCTCGGGCTTTCGGCTGTTCCGCCGCATCGTCTTTCCGCTGGCCATGCCCGGCTACGTGGCGGGCGCCTCGTTAGTCTTTATAAAGGTATTCGACGATCTCGGCACCCCGCTGCTGTTGAATGTCAACAACATGCTCGCGCCGCAGGCCTATCTCAGGATCTCGTCGATCGGCATCGATGACCCGATGGGCTATGTGATCTCCGTATTCCTCGTAGTGTTCTCTTTGCTCGCGATGTGGGTTGCCGCACTGGCGTTGCGAGGGAAGGACTACTCGACGGTGCAGCGTGGCGGCGGCGGTCTGGCGAAGCGAGCGATGCGACCCTGGGAACGCGTCTTTGCCTATGGCGTCATAATTCTCATTTTGGTGCTCGTTCTCTCGCCGCATATTGGCCTCACGCTGCTGTCGTTCGGGACCATCTGGTCTTTCGCCGTGCTGCCCGACGGGTATACCACCGCCCATTACGTCGAAGTGTTCGAGCAATCGCCGCAGTTCATTACCAACACCCTTTTGTACGCATCGCTCGCCGGGATGATCGACGTGATCATTGGAACCGCCATTGCTTACATAGTCCTGCGCACCAAGCTCGCCGGTCGGCACTGGCTGGACTATACAGCCATGGCCGCGCTCGCCGTGCCGGGCGTGGTGCTGGGAATCGGTTACCTGCGGACCTATTTCGGTGTCGAGGTACCGTGGAGCGGACAGCCGCTCGCAAGCTGGTGGGTGATGCTGGTGATCGCGCTGTCCGTGCGCCGGCTGCCCTACGCGCTGCGCGCGTGCACGGCCGCGTTGCAGCAGCTCAGCGAAGCGCTTGAAGAGGCAGCCGAGAATCTCGGGGCCGGCAAGCTCTCGACAGTGCGGCGGATCGTGGTGCCACTCATGATCGGCGGGATCGTGGCCGGGTTTGTCACCAGTTTCGCGACTGCCGCGGTCGAGCTGTCTGCGACCATCATGCTGGTGTCGGTCGAGTCCGATGCACCATTGGCCTACGGGCTCTATATTTTCATGCAATCGGCCGCAGGCCGCGGACCGGGGGCTGCACTCGGTATAATCGCTGTCTTGATCGTGGGCATTGCGACCTATCTCTCGCACCGTGTGATCGAGCGTGGCCAGCGAGCGCGTGGGATGGGAGAGGAGCTCTGAGGCACAGAGGCTTGACGATGAAAGAGCAGTTGACTGCAGGCAGAAGACAGGCGGGCGGTGTCAAGATCGAGAACATCAATCTCTCGTTTGGCAAGAACCACGTCTTGAAGGGTGTGTCACTGGAGATTGAGCCCGGCGAGTTCTTTACATTTCTCGGTCCCTCCGGCTGCGGCAAGACGACCTTGCTGCGGCTCATCGCCGGGTTCGGGTCGCCGCAGACGGGGAAGATTTATATCGGCGGTGACGATGTCACGCCGTTGCCGCCCTGGAGGCGCAATGTCGGTATGGTGTTTCAGAGCTACGCGCTCTGGCCGCACATGACGGTACGAAAGAACGTGGCCTTCGGGCTCGAGGAGCGCAAGGTACCGAAGCAGGAAATCAAGACACGTGTCGACGTGGCACTGGAGCTCGTCGGGCTGTCAGAGTTGGCTGGGCGGCGTCCGTCGCAGCTGTCCGGAGGGCAGCAGCAGCGCGTGGCGCTTGCACGGACCATCGTGGTGGAGCCACAAGTGCTGTTGCTCGACGAACCGCTCTCGAATCTGGATGCCAATTTGCGCATACAAATGCGGCAAGAGCTATTGCAGCTACAACGCAAGTTGTCGCTCACAACGATATTCGTGACCCACGACCAGGAAGAGGCGAATACTACCGCCGATCGCATCGCGGTGATTAATGAGGGTGTCGTTCAGCAGATCGGCACTCCGCCCGAGCTCTACGATAACCCCGCCAACCGCTTTGTCGCCGGTTTCCTCGGTACGGCAAACTTGCTGGACGGTTCCATAGCCACGCGAAACGGTCAAGCCGTTTTCGAAGCCAGCGACGGTGTGACCGTGCCGCTGGACAAGCGACAGATCGAGGCACGTCAGGGCGACGCTGAGACTGCGCTCAGTATCATGTTTCGACCCCAGAGTGTCACGATTCGAAAAGCGGGTGAGGACGGGCCGCCAGGTAATGTCAACTTGCGGGGTATCGTCCGTCACCGCGAGTTTCTGGGTAGCTTGATTCGCTACTCAGTAGCCGTTGGCGAGAACATGATTCTGGTGGATGACTCGCACCAACGCGGCGAGCCTGCCTTTGCGGAGGGCGCCGAGGTCAGCTTGAGTCTCGCAAGCGAGCAAGTCTTTCTGCTTTCGGAATAGAGCAGGACACCGCGTCGCGCTGGCCGACGGGGAAAAAGGACGTTCGCCTTCCTCGCTGCCGGACGCTCACGTCCAGGTCACGCGACCCTGCATAGCGATCGCACCGGACGGGCCGGCGGCCCACAGCTCGGTGTCGTAGCCATCGGCACTGCTGCGCCCGGCAAGTGTAATGGGTTCGTCGTTGAACAGCGGGCCAATTCCCCGATACTCGAAGGATGTCAGGGTGCCGCCTACGTTACGTTTTGCGGCGTCCAATAAAAGTGTGGCCGTCAATGGGCCGTGCACAATCAAGCCGCGATAACCCTCGACTTCCGTGGTAAAAGGGTAGTCGTAGTGAATCCGGTGGGCGTTGAACATGAGGGCCGAGTATCGGAACAGGACGACGGCATCGGGCAGGAACGTGTCTCGCCATTCAAGGTCGTCGGGCAGGGCCGCTTGTGGCTGCGGCGACGAAGCCGATTTCGGAATCTCGCAATAAACGACATCCTGCTCTTCCTCCACGCACGCCCCCGTTTTATCATTGATTACGTAACGCACCCTAACGAGCACGAGATCGCCGCTGCGTCCATGCTTTTCTTCGATGTGCAGAATCTCCGAGACGCGCTCGATTTCCTCGCCGATGACAATGGGCCTCAAGAACTGCAGGCGCCCACCGGCCCACATGCGGCGCGGCAGCTCCACGGATGGAAAAAAATCGCCACGCAGCTCATGGCCGTCCTCGCCCAGGC
>JBHHZP010000246.1:0-3909 GCA_046758085.1 Acidiferrobacterales bacterium | reverse complement strand
GCTAAGGTCAAGCAGGAGCGGGATTTTTTAAGAGATGCGGCGGTATTCTTTGCCAAGGAGTCGAAATGAGATACATCGGTATTGATCGACGCCGCCAACAGTATTCGGTAAGCATGATGTGCCGGTTGCTCGAGGTGTCAAGGAGCGGGTACTACGTCTGGCGGGTACGGCCTGAGAGTGACAGGGACAAGACAGATCGAGAGTTAACCCGAGTGATCCGTCGGATTCATAAGGAGAGGAAAGGGGTCTACGGCAGTCCCAAGATGACCGCGGAGCTCAAGGACGAAGGCTACCCTTGCGGCCGGCGCAAAGTCGCCCGATTAATGCGTTTAGCAGGTCTTAGAGGCTGTCCGAAGCGGCGCTTTCGGGTCACCACCGAGCGGGAGCCGAGCCATCCGGTAGCCCAGGATTTGATCCAGCGGGACTTTACGGCTGCGGCGCCGAATCAACGTTGGGCGTCGGATATTACCTTTATCTCAACCCATCAGGGGTGGTTGTATCTGGCGGTGGTGATGGATCTTTATTCCCGGCGCATCGTCGGTTGGTCGATGAGCCGTTGGATCAATCGGCACTTAGTTGTTGATGCGCTGTCAATGGCACTAGGGACCCGTTGCGCAGAGGATAACCTGATCCATCATTCTGACCGGGGTGCGCAGTATACGAGTGATGACTTTCGAGATGAGCTTGAGAAGCACAGGATTCAATGCAGTATGAGTGCGCGTGGCAACTGTTACGACAACGCCGTCGTCGAGAGCTTCTTTGGGCTATTAAAACGGGAGCGCGTGAACCGGGTACGTTACCGAACTCGAGACGAAGCCCGGGCCGACATATTTGATTACATCGAGTGCTTTTACAATCGAAAACGTCGCCACAGCTATCTAGGATACATCAGCCCAGCAACCTTCGAGCAGCGGACAAAAGGTCGATACGAAACTGTCCATTAAATCGGGGCAAAACCAATTGGCCGTAAGCAGTCATTCGACGGACGCGATTAAACCAAAGGTCGAAGTTCGAATCTCTCCGAGCGCACCCACCGGATTCCTAGTCCGGTGCTCTCCGATACGGATCTAGCGTTCTCACTTGGAGATCAGCGAGTTATACGTGGTTGTGCCGTACTGGTGCCAAGCGCTGTGTCCAGGATGTGCCCACAGGGTACCGGTTTTCAACCAACTTGGCGTGATTCAAAAACCTCTTGCAATTTGGTGCCGCAAGGCGCTTATTTTGCATGTTTCAAACCTCGCAAAAGGAAGGTTCAAAAACAAATGGAAGGAGATTGCGATAACGCCCGGAATGACAGCTGGCATGACCCGTGCCTTTGTTTTTCGGGTGCGCGTATGCGAATGGGACGCGCGATTCATCCTGAGGCCGAAGGCTGGGCTGTCCCGTCTTCCAGGACCAGGTGAAACGCGGACAGGTCAATCGCAAGCAAATGCCAGATCTTGTCATTCACCTGGAGCGAGACCCGGTCCCCGTAACGGGACAATCGGCGCAGCAGGTGGTTGAGGTGGTACGACTGCCTTTCAGAAAGCTCGTCGATACGTAGAGAAAGCGTGGCCGAAGTTTTGCGCATGAGCTTTTCGAGGCGGCGTGCGGCGTGCGTGTAGAACCGTGGGTGCACGGTGCCACGCAGGGTGATTGCGAAGCGAGTAACGGATTCAGTCAACGCTAGGGACACTTCCAAGTCGCCCCGACGCAGGCAGCCGGCATAGGTCCTGCGAATCAACTCCAGCGTGCTTCGCGCTATGCGCCGCTCACGGATGGGGTTGATACCGAAGTAGCGCTTGATGTACTCGCGCATGGCCAGCCCCGCGATCCAGTCCATGATAACTTGGGGCAACACCTGCGGGTGACATGTGGTTGTACGCAAGAATCGGTATAGGCGCCGGGGTCCACCCGGCACGATTCCCCGGGCCAGTAATCTGCCTAGGATAGCCACGCGTTGGCGCAGTGAGTACTCGCCCTGGCAGACAGGATTCCGAAGTAAGCGGGTTTTATTGCGGATACGGGCAGTGATAGCATCGTCTCGCACCACGCGTGCGTACAGGATTCTGTACGCCCGTACCATCGCTTCATAGGCCATGCGCTTCGGCACGAAGTTGGTCGCTGGCTTCGTGTTATCCCCGTGCTCGGCGCCGGCAATGAGACGCCCTTCGCGTTTGAGCCGCTCGTACAGCGGAGTGCGCGGCAGCGCCGTCAACAGTCCGATCATCGCCACCTGGATTCCTGAGGCCACGATGAAACGGTACTGTCGGTCGAAAGTCTCCAGCGTGTCGTTGTCAAAGCCGACAATGAAGCCTCCCAGCACGTCGATCCCGTAGCGGTAGACCTTGTGCACCGAAGCGAGCATGTCGCGTCCCGTGTTTTGGGTCTTTTTGGTTTCCTTCAAGCTTGCCTCGTCGGGCGATTCGATGCCAATAAAAAGCCAGGCGAAGTTGGCCGCCCGAAACAAGCACAGCAGTTCGTCGTCGTCAGCCACGTTCAAGGACACCTCAGTTCCGAACAAGAACGCATACCGGTGCCGCTGCTGGTAGTCCGCCAGGAAACGAAGTAATGCCTTGGCCTTGGGCTTGTTGCCGATCAGGTTGTCGTCGACGAAAAACACATTGTGTATATCAAAGGTCCGAAGCCGGTCCAGCTCTCTACTAATCTGTTCCAGATTCTTCGTGCGCGGCCGCCGGCCGAACATGACGATGATGTCGCAGAACTCGCAGCGAAAGGGACAACCTCGAGAGAACTGCATGCCCACCGTCGTGTACCGGTCGAGCTGCAGCAAGTCGAAGCGCGGTGTTGGCGAGTCGGTCAGGTCGACCACGCCGGTTTCCCGGGAGAGCGGCCCGGGCAGCCCGCGCTCGAAATGGCGGCAGAACTCGGGCCAGATGTACTCAGCTTCTCCCGCCAACACGGTATCCGCTAGCGCCTCGTAGCGCTCTGGGCACAGCGAAGCGTAGCTGCCGCCTGCTACCACGTAATAGCCGCGCCTTCGGTAGTAGTTGAGCAGCTCACACTGCCGACGGAACTGCACGGCCATGCCGCAGATTCCGATCAGGTCGGCGCGGGGCTTGAGCGGAATAGGCTCGACGTTTTCGTCGACGATGTCCACCTGCCAGTTCGCCGGCGACAGTGCCGCCACGGTAGCGAGGCCCAGGGGTGGGTTGAGGGCGCGTTTTCCGGGCAGGATCCCGGCAAGCGCCCAGCGGAAGCTCCAAAAGCTTTCCGGCAAGCGCGGACTGATGAGCAGTAGCCGGACCGGGCGTCGTGGTCGAAGCCGCGCGCTTTGAGAAACTCCTCTAACGGATGTAACCATTTGGCTCCTCGGCACCGGGATAACGTGTTTAATGCTATCTAACGCACGCGTCGGCGTATTGACCTAAATCAAAGACATCGCCTCTTAGAAAAAAAGTAGTGTGTACAAAACTGCCAATGGTCAAACAAGGATATTGGCGGCTTTTACCCCATGAGATCGTACCGGCGCCCGCTGTGTGTCGCCCTATTAGTTTAAATTGCTAAAGGTGTCGCTCCCTCGATGGAATTTGGGTCGGCGCACGGTACCCAGAAGCCAGTCAAAGACAACGGAGATTGGTTGCTGTTTTTTTTCGTGGTCGGACGGGCAGTCTCCCGGAAGGTTGCGTAGCCGCCGCGCGGAAGGTGTTGCAAAACCTTCTTAATTTTTGCCCCGAGCTATCCCTCTATTCCCAAATGCCTCCACAATACATCCACGCGTCTGACAATGTCGCCGCACATGGCGATGGGCCGACCCCACGAGCGACTGGTCTCGCCCGGCCATTTATTCGTGGCGTCAAACCCCATCTTCGAGCCTAGGCCCGAGACAGGGCATGCGAAATCCAGATAGTCCATGGGCGTATTTTCGATGATCATCGTGTCGCGCGCTGGGTCCACGCGCGTGGTAAC
>JBHHZP010000245.1:0-3922 GCA_046758085.1 Acidiferrobacterales bacterium | reverse complement strand
CGCGGCGGCCACCTGGGTCAGGCGGCGGCGCTTGATGATCTGCCGGATATGGCTCGCAAGCTGCGCCTTGGTCAGCTCCTCCTCGGGCTCGGCAAAGCCCAGGTCGGCGAACACGTTGCCGCTGCCGGGCGTCACCGGGATTTCGGCTTCTCGCTTCTTGACCATCGCTCGTAATCCTCTTTCGCTCGCTTGAGCCGCTGCTCGATCAGGTCCAGCTCCGCTTTCGGCGTGGCGATACCGCGCCTGGATTTCTTCTGGAACGCGTGCAGCACATAGACGGCCCCGGCAAAACGCACTGTGTAGACGGCGCGGTAAGTGTCGCCGTCGAAGTCGTCCACGATCTCCAGCACGCTCGCGCCGCCGAAGCCCCTCAATGGCTTGGCGTAAGGCGCCTTGCGGCCAAGCTGGGCCTCCCACAAGGCACCGCCGACGCGCCGCCGGACCTCCTCGGGAAACTCCCTCAGGTCCTCCTTGCTGTTGCCGACCCAGCGCACCGGCTTGGGCTGGTCATCGCTGGGACGCTGCGCCACGTGCCTGAACCTCTCTCCAATATATGCCTGATCCGGCATAGCCTCAAGGGCTTCGTGGGTCAAGAGGGGAAGCATTTTGCTTCCCGATTGTCCTCTGGTGCTTGGCGAGCTTATGCCGGGCCGCACAAGGCGGGCTGTCAAGGGCGGCCGGAGGCCGCCGTCTCGGGCAGTCGCAGACCCTTGACAGCCCGACGCGGCCCGGCACGCTTGCCCGCAAGCACCAAAGGCGATCCAGCGCCGCATTGCGGGGCTGTCGCAACGTGGGTTTGGTCATATCCGGCGGTCTTGGACCGCTGGCACCGGGAAAACGTAGTAAACACAAAGCGTTGCAGGAAATCATGGCGCCAGCCCATTTTCGGATGGCACCGAAAAAATGATGTCCAGGCAGTGACTTAGCACCCCATGGTGCCGGCCCTTTTATCTTGCCCTCATTGTCTTCTTCGCCGTTTGCACGCTCGACTACGCGCTACTTGGATCGAGTTGGATGAGCACCAGTCCTTCCTACGCAGTGAGCTGCGCCCGGTTCGGAACATCTCGCCTGCGGATTTCCCTTCCGACGACGCACAGTTCGAGCCTCGAAACCGCGCTGCCGAACAACACATCGAGGCGCCTTCCCTGTGGTATTTGGGCCGGAATTCGAGGTCCCCTTGGCCACTCGGTTGCTGTAGATTCATGCGCCATCGATCTAACGTTGCACGTATTGCCCTTCGGTGGTGGCAAACGGATGAGCAATGGCACCCGGATGTGATCTGGTAGCCTTCGATAGCGCGGCCTCTTGGGTTATGGGTATTCACTACTGATGGCGGGATATAGAGATGCGGGAGGAACAGCCTCAAGAGAGGCACTGCGACCTTAGGATGCTTCTGTCCCGGTACAGCGGCGTGAGCACGACATACGACGCCAAGGGCGGAATCAAACAAAGTTTCACTCTGTCCGGACATATCGACGATCCGTACCAAAATCCCATTGGTGACATCCAGGAGTTTGGTCCGGGGGATTCAGTTTTCGACGGTAAACCTATCTGCTTGGATGTCTACTCACCGCCAGACTCGGATTGGTTGGGGTGGCCGAAGCATATTCGCGACACACCAAGTATCAGTCACGCTTGCGGTCTGGCCGCGGTGACCGCCGGCGTCGAACCGGAAAAGTTCGAGCTATTCGGTGAGACTGTCGAGGACGCCGCGGTCAGGGTGGTGCTGGCGGTCAATGCCGATGCCTTCGAAGCGATCCGGAGTCAGGCGGCGGAGGCCTATGACCACCGCCGCATCCTTCAGGCGAAGGTGACGCTCATCGGTGATACGCTCCCCGAGACAGACAGACCCGCTGTGAGTCCCCTCAAACCCAAAGACCTGGATGTATCGAAGGCGCAGGACTATGGCGTCAGAGGCTTCGAGATATCTGGCACGCGCTACTTTGATCACCGACGGGGGCGAGTTCTGCAAGTGGAGCCCGGTCGGGAGGAGGCCTATGGCACCACTATTTCGGTCCTGCTGACCGAAGCTCGTTATAACGTCTACGTCGAGCATGCGCTCTTTCACGCCATCTCGTGCCAGGGTCGCGTGATCAACGGCAGAGGAACGCCTTATGACGGCGCGGATGCAGCAATCGAGTTCGATTGGTTTGAGCGGAACAGGCATCATGAGTTGCCGGAAAGGGCCTACTTCGGCGAGTTTAGTTACTGGGTGAAGGTGCCAAACGAAGAGTATTCATCAACCCACTTCACGTTTCATCTGCGGCACCTTCGCGAGGATGCCCGTGAATTCATCATCCCGATGCTCACGCAGGCGCTCGAAAACGAGGTGATCTTGACCATAAACCTTACAAATGGGGAAGAAGAACTCCTTGCGGTGACGGATAAGCTGAGCGGAAAGGTGCGACACTACAACTTCAAAGTTGGGCCGCGAGTACGGGCTGTAGAAGACGATGAGGGTCGGCTCATCAATGACGATGCGGGCAAGGGTTCTGTGGCAGACGACGACACTGATAGGCTGACGGACGTTGAAGCTCAATCGCTTGCCCGTGAGTGGATCGACACCCGCATCCCGAAGCCAATGGGTCCTTCGCAAACCCGTTCACTGATGGGCGATTTAGCGAGATATTGTATCGCGGAGACACTTCGCAACCGAGAGAACGAGGATGGTCTAAACAATCGGTTATATGAGGCGTGGGACATCATACATTCCGCATGGTATGCGGCTGCGCCGGCGTATGCCACCAAGCTACGAAGGGACGAAGATGATCAGCCGGATGAAGAGGAAGCCAATAAGATCGAAGACGCCCAACACGTGATCTGGAAAAGGCGCGATCCGATACGCGCATTACAAGAAGGCTTCGAATCAGATCAGTACACGGCCTTTGACGTTGAAGGGATTCGCGACACGATCACGAGGTACGTGGAGAGACCGTGGCTAAGGCATCCATCCCTAGACTGGATTTTCGTCGATATGTTGGTGAGCCGAAAACTTTGCCTCCTAGGGGAAGAAGTAAAGAAAAGAACATTGCCCGGAAAGCGGGACGAGCTTTTCAGCATACATCACCGATATTACAAAGCAAAGGGCAATCTTGAGAAGATGACAGAAATAGATTGGGGGGAATTTATTGAAACACTCCATGAGAAGATTACTAAATTCGTATGGGGGGTGATCCTCCTACCCGTCGGCGCGATCTGGGCGGCCTTCTATTTTCAGTACGACCGGACGGCGTGGGTGCTGGTCGGCGTCTACGCTCTCATCATCTCAATATACTTAATCGTCAAATTGTTCTCCTGGGGGAGGCGCGTTGTGCGACGCCTTTCTGGGAAACCGGATCCACGATTCAGGCCGGTCAAGTTATGGGACGAAATGTATGAAGTCTGGCGCCGGCTTGAGGGGCCTGTTGTGAACCCGACGAGAGTGCGCGAAGCCATGGTTCGGTCGACGGAACACGGGGCGGTGTGGGACACGATTACATGGTCGCTCGTCGACAAAGTTATCGCAATTGATCCTGCCGTATGGGTCATTTGGCCGAGCCGACGCCCATGAATCCGCGAGCGGGTCAAGCTCCCTCAAGGGACTCCTACAATAAGCGCAACATGGGAATAACGGAGCGTTTATCATGCCGTACTACAATCTGTCAGTTGTAAACGAGCCGGGCCGCATCTTATCGACTCCGGCCAAAGACCGCGTGGAAGCGCTTGCTCTTTTCGGGAAAGACCTTGGCAAGCGTCTCACGCTAGACGATCAAGGAATGACAGCTTCCTACCTGCTTGATGAGTGGCACGAAGGCCCTCATTGGGTCAATCCAACCATTCCGGTCTTTGAGATTTCAAGCTGAGACAATACGAAGAATCGAGGGCTTCCATATGGGCACCTCGATAAATACGGCTGCTCGGCCTCTTCTGGGCGATCAAGAGT
>JBHHZP010000244.1:0-3935 GCA_046758085.1 Acidiferrobacterales bacterium | reverse complement strand
GTGCCGAGCCCGCCTGGGCGACTTCGAGGGCGCCGTCGACGCCGGGGAGCAGGGTGCGCGGCGCTTCCCCGAGGACCACTGGGGACGCCTGGCGGCGGAACATCTGGAGACGTCCGCGCCGCCCTGAGCGCGACCTCGCCGGCGTAGGAATCGACGGTGGACTCATGCACGAGGTGGATGTGCTCGCGGCGCTCGCGCGAGCGGCCTCACTGGACGGCGTCGTGTGCTCGCCGCAGGAGGTCGCACGATTGCGTAAGAACATGGGTGCAGGATTTGTGCTCGTCACGCCGGGCATCCGGCCCACAGCGGCCGCGAAAGATGACCAGGCTCGCACCATGGCACCGCGGGAAGCCGTCAAATGGGGTGCCGATTATCTGGTCATCGGCCGCCCGATTACCCGAGCGGCGAATCCCCGGGATGTACTGGAGGCAATTAATAGGGATCTTGAACCTCATTGATGCCGTCGCGCTATACCGGCCAAATGTCAACATTCGAGGCCAGCGTCTATTGTCCGGTTGTTTTGCCCGAGCCCACCGGTCGACAGCTGCGGTAAAACGCCCGATAATAGCTACGGGATAAATAACGATGGGTTGCAGATACGTGTGGACACGGAGCCGCCAGTAAACTGTGGGGTCGAGCCCGAATGATCGAGGAGCCCTTGGGAGACGGTCGGTTCCGCAGCTGTTATCCGCAGGAAACTAATAAGTGCTGCCAGAATTGTTGCAAAAGATCGCCAACACCCGGGTCCTGGTGGTTGGTGATGCCATGTTGGATCGATATTGGTATGGAGCCGTTGAGCGCATCTCACCGGAGGCGCCTGTGCCCGTCATTGCGGTTGGCCGTTGTGAGGAACTCCCCGGCGGTGCGGCTAATGTGGCGCGCAATGTGCGGGCGCTGGGTGCGCGCTGCACGCTATTCGCCGCGAGTGGCGACGACAACGAAGCGGACGCGCTACAGCGCATCCTCGGCGAGGATGAGGTACAGTGCATCCTGCAGCGCGACAAGCTGCTCAATACCACGGTCAAGCTGCGTGTAATATCGCAAAACCAACAGCTTATCCGTATCGACTTTGATATGCCGGTAAGCAAGGATTGCCGCGTTCGCCTGCTCGATTCCTATCTCAAGCACCTGCCCGAGTTTCAGGTAGTGATCGTTTCCGATTACGGTAAGGGTGGGCTCGGCTATATCCAGGAGATGATCGACGCGGGGCGAAATTCCGGCACCCCCGTGGTTGTGGATCCCAAGGGCGAGGATTACAGCGGCTACCGGGGGGCGGACCTGATTACGCCGAATCGAAAGGAGTTCGAGCAGGTAGCAGGCCATTTCCGCAATAATGCCGAGCTGGAAGAAAAGGCCAATAACATGATCGACTCACTGGAACTCGGTGCCGTGCTGGTAACCCGTGGGGAAGAGGGCATGAGCTTGATCAAAGCTAATGGAGAGGTCTTGCATTATCCGGCGCGCGCCAAAGAGGTGTTCGACGTCACGGGTGCCGGCGACACCGTGATAGCGGCGGTGGGTTGTGCCTTTGCCGTGGGCGGTGAGGCGGAAGATGCCTTGCATATGGCGAACGTGGCCGCCGGAATCGTCGTCGCCAAGGTCGGCGCGGCGTCAGCCACCCCAGCGGAGATCCTGCACGAACTCGCACTTGAGGATAGCTGATGTACGTTGTTACCGGTGGCGCGGGCTTTATCGGCGCCAACCTTGTCAAGGCGCTGAATGACCGCGGCATCGCTGACATCGTTGTTGTGGACAATCTCGAACGGGCGGAGAAGTTCAAGAACCTCGTCGACTGTGAGATTGCCGATTTTCTCGATAAGCGCGATTTCCTTGGTGCGCTTGAGGCAGGGCAGCTGCGCAAGGATCTGCAAGCTGTATTTCATCAAGGCGCGTGCTCCGACACCACGGAGCAGAACGGCCGCTACATGATGGAAAATAATTACGAGTACTCGAAGGCCTTGCTTTACCTCTGCCAAGAGAAAAAGATCCCGTATATATATGCATCGTCGGCCTCGGTCTATGGCGCGGGGCCGGTGTTCCGCGAGGCACGAGAGCATGAGGCGCCGCTGAACATCTACGGCTACTCGAAGTGTCTATTCGACCAACATGTGCGACGAATATTACCGCGCAAGACGGCCCAGATCGTGGGCCTGCGTTATTTCAATGTTTATGGCGGGCGCGAACAACACAAAGGGCGCATGGCGTCGGTTGCCTTTCAGTTTTTCAACCAGTACCGCGATAGCGGCCAGGTGCGGCCGTTCGAGGGCAGCGATGGCTATGGTGATGGCGAGCAGCAGCGTGACTTTGTCTCGGTGGAGGATGTGGTCGATATCAATCTTTTCTTCCTGGACCATCCCGCAAAGAGCGGCATCTTCAATGTTGGCACCGGTCGCGGTCAGACGTTCAACGATGTGGCGATGACCGTCGTAAACAGCGTGCGGCGCCTCGAAGGACACCAGGCGCTTGCGCTCAAGCAGCTGCAACAGCAAGGAATTATTAAGTACATCGATTTCCCTGGGGATTTGCAGGGGAAATACCAGAGCTTCACACAGGCGGACATCAGCGCTTTGCGTGGCGCTGGATATTCGGGTGATTTTCTTACCGTCGAGGAGGGTGTGGAGCGTTACGTGCAGAGGTTCTTGTACACGGGCAGCGAACGTGCGCGCCAAACCGCTGCCAAGTGACAAGGGGGGCGGGAGCTCGAGCGCGTGAGCGGCTATTTCACGATGACCGAGACGAGCGCCAAGAAGTGGTACGTGATCTATTGCAAACCTCGCCAGGAGGACGTCGCCAGACGTAATCTCGAGCATCAGGCGTTCGAGACCTACCTGCCGAGGGTGCGCCAGCGGCGCCGGCGCTTGAACCGGCGCGTGATGGTGATCGAGCCCATGTTCCCGCGCTATCTGTTTGTGCGCCTCGACCGCGAGCGTGACAACTGGGGCCCGATTCGCTCCACGCTGGGCGTGACGTCGCTGGTGCGTTTTGGCCAGCATCCTGCGCCGGTCTCTGACAATCTGATCGAGATATTGCGCGAGCGCGAGGACGAGCGGGGAATCCAGGAGCTGCCTTCGCCTTGTTGGACGCGTGGCGATACACTGCGAATTGCCGAGGGTACCATGGCCGGTTACGAAGGAATCTTCTTGGCGCGCTCGGGTAAGGACCGGGTAGTCGTGCTGTTGGACATCATGGGCAAGCAGGCACGGGTGCAAGTGGGCGAGGATTCCGTGGAACCAGCGACCTGAGCGAGGGAATATCGAGGCTGGGCAGGGTTGACGGCGGGAGTGTCTACCTATAGTGTTCATCATATGAACACTAAGGGAGAGCGCGAGGATGAGCTCGTCTTGGAGCTGCTCGACGCAATCGGGAAGAACAGCGATGTCAGCCAACGTCATCTCGCGCGGCACATGGGAGTGGCCCTTGGGCTTGCGAACTCCTACCTAAAGCGTTGTATTCGTAAGGGATTTGTCAAGATTAGCGAAGCCCCCGCCAATCGCTACCTTTATTATTTGACGCCCAAGGGTTTTGCCGAAAAAAGCCGGCTCACCGCCAAGTATCTTTCCATCTCCTTTGCCTTTTATCGCCGCGCCAGCGCGTCTTGCACCGAAGCCTTCGCGCAGTGCGCCGCCAGCGGCTGGCACAAGGTGGTGCTGTGCGGGGTGTCCGACCTGGCGGAGATTGCATCGTTGCGCGCCGGGCAGACGAACGTAGAGATAGCGGGGATCTACGACCCGCATAGCGAGTGCACGCGATTCATCGGCAAGGAGGTTTGGCGCGATTTGAATCATGCGGGGCCATTCGACGCCTACGTGTTGACGGACTTACAGGCTCCGGCGGCGAGCTATGAACGCTTGACCACCGTTGTCGAGCGCAGGCGCATAGTGGTGCCCGATATATTGAGACTGGAATAGGCTGGAGGCGTGTCGGGTGCCCCTGGT
>JBHHZP010000243.1:0-3941 GCA_046758085.1 Acidiferrobacterales bacterium | reverse complement strand
AGTGGCGAGTAGCTGAACTTCAGTGGCGAGTAGCTGAACTTCAGTGGCGAGTAGCGAGTGCCAAGTAGCGAGGGATGAGAGGCCTGGCCACTATAACCGGCCAGGGTGAGGAAAGGCAGTCATTTCGCAACATGGCATTTTGTTTTTTTAGTCCCCTCTCCCCTTGTGGGAGAGGGTAGGGTGAGGGGGATCCCCTTACTCAAGCCGAGGGAGGGGCACAGCCGAAGCCCAGGCCTACGCGCGTTAGACGTGAGTGGTTTGATGTGAAGTGCTTTTTTTGGCCCCCTTGGTCAAGCCGAGCCCCGAGTGCAGACGAAGAGCGGGCCGGGACGGGCGCGGAATGGATTCCGCGCGTCCGCCGCAGGGACAGGGAGGGCCCTTCGGCGGACCCCCTGAGGCAAGCTCTGGGGCGAGGGGTGAGCCGGGAAAAGGCGAGCGTCCCGTGAATGCTCGCCCCGGCGAACGGGCTTGCCACGGAGGGCAAGCCCCGGGTTTCAAGCGCAGCAGGGATAGCGCAGCGCAGAAACCCGCGGGGTGTGCGGCCGCAGGCCGCTCCTGTGCGTCCCTGCACCCGCGGCATAGGTACATTCCCTACACGGAACCCGGGGGAGCGTTTCTTTGGGTTCCTTTGAGCCGCACCGTCCCTGGCGCGGCCCCTTGCGGGTCGCTGGTGAGGTCCAATTTTGTTCCAGACAAAATTGTCTTTGGGGCTACATTAAAGAACCCGTCGTACGGGGGTGGGTGAGGCGGAAAAAGGCGAAAGTCCAGCGAACTTTCGCCCCGCCGAACGGGCTTGCCACGGACGGCAAGCCCTGGACTTGCAAGCGAGAGCACGGAGAGCGGAGCGCAGCAAGCCCGTTAGTAAATAATCGCCGGACCATCAGCTTGACCGATTTATGCGATAAAATCTCTGTTACCGCGCGCTGATGCGCGCCAATAGAAACGCGACTGCGCACTCCGCTGAACCAAGTATGGGAAACAAGGACAGCAAGCTACCAAAAGTATCCTCCACCACCGAGGTGGCCGAGTTCTTGCGCAAGGTGGCTGCCACTCCGGCTACCAGGCCGTCCGGCGATCGCGGCCGGCTGATCTTCGCCATGGACGCCACGGCCAGCCGTGAACCCACGTGGGACACCGCCTGCCATATCCAGGGGCAGATGTTCAAGGAAACCGCTGGTCTTGGCGGACTCGATATTCAGCTGTGCTACTACCGCGGTGTGGGTGAGTTCAGCGCCAGCCCTTGGATGTCAGGTTCCGGGGAACTGCTTCAACGCATGACTCGTGTTTTTTGTCTTGGCGGTCAAACCCAGATAGAAAAAGTCTTGCGACACGCCATCAGCGAAACCAGGAAGAAAAAGGTGAATGCGCTCGTATTCGTTGGCGACTGTATGGAGGAAGATATCGACCAGCTGTGCCACCTGGCCGGAGAGCTGGGCCTGCTCGGAGTGCCGGCCTTTATATTTCACGAAGGCGGGGAAATCACCGCGGGAAGCGCCTTCAAGCAAATCGCACAGCTCACTGGCGGCGCCTACTGTCGCTTCGACGTCAGCAGCGCCCAGCAATTGCGTGACCTGCTAAGCGCGGTCGCGGTCTATGCAGCCGGCGGCCACAGGGCATTACAGGATTTTGGTAAGCGCCGCGGCGGGGCCGTGCCGCAACTTACGCGCCAGGTGCGAAAAGGGTAGGCCGTTGTTATCGCGTCTTGTTATCGCCCTTCTGATAGTGGGCGCTGTTATCCTGCTGCTGCGCTGGTTCATCAAGACGCCACCGAAAAACATCTTACGGACTCTGCGACGCGCCGGCATTGGCACCGCCATCGCGCTGCTGGTGCTGCTGGCCGCCACCGGTCGGTTGCACTGGTTGTATGCGCTGCTGGGGTCACTAGTCCCGCTGGTATACCGCCTGGGCGCACTGCTGGGGATGGTACCGTTGATCCAGCGCCTGCTCGCCACGGCGCACACCCTGCACTCAAGCCACGGCGCTTCCCCCGGCCAGACATCCCGCATTCAGACGCGCTACCTGCGCGTGTCGCTCGACCACGACACCGGTGCGATGGACGGTGAAGTCCTCGAAGGCCGCTTCCAAGGGCGCAGGCTCGCCGAGCTTGATATCCAAGAACTGCTCGCCTTGTTTGATGAATACAAGGCGCATGATGCGCAGTCCGCGGCGGTGCTTGAGGCGTATCTGGATCGCATGCATGGGGATGAGTGGCGCGAACATGCGGGTGCCACCGCCGATGGCACCACCCCGCCACCGGCGGGCTCCCCGATGACGCGCGATGAGGCCTACGACATCCTGGGGCTTTCCCCCGGCGCGCGGGAAGAGGACATTATCGACGCCCACCGCCGCTTGATGCAAAAGCTCCACCCCGATCGCGGGGGTTCGACCTATCTGGCGGCACAGCTGAACAAGGCCAAGGGATTATTGCTGGGGAAGTGACGGCAGCGGGGCAACCTGCCCGAGCGATGCGCGGGTGCCCAGCAAATCGATTAAGCGTTTGTTTCTGATTGAACCGTCGGCATACGTCACGCAGATCTGCGCCTTTCGTACAGACTTCGTGCTTACTGTGCGTCAACGGATCGGCATTGCGATCATGAGCGCCGCACCCCTCCAAGGTGTCGGTATGACAGCAGCACGGGCAGCGTGTAAAATTCCTTGCACGATATAAAGGGGCCGCCGTCTCGCGCCGGGGCGCCCCGTTCTGGCTTTACATTCACATCATTCTTCGCGGTAAGCGATACGACACTCGCACCAGCATTGACCGATATGATTCTAGATAATAATCCCATTCGTGCTCATGACAGCCTGCAACGGTTCCTTTTCGAAAACGCCGCGATCCGTGGTCAGATTGTGCACCTGGACGCCACCTGGCGCGCCGTGTTGAAACGCCGCCGCTATCCAGCTGCGTTGCGCGCCGTTCTCGGTGAATGCATGGTCGCTGCCGCCCTTTTGTCCACGACGACCAAATTTACTGGCCGTCTTGTGATGCAGATTCAAGGGCGCGGGCCGATACAGCTGCTGGTGGTGGAGTGCACGAGCAACCACACGATGCGCGCGATGGCGAAGTGGAAAGGAAACGTGCCCGCTGGCTCGTTGGCGGCAGCGGTCGGCGACGGAAAGCTCACCATCACGCTCGAACCGTGCGAAGGATCCGAGCGTTACCAGGGAATCGTCCGGCTGGTTGGAAACTCCATCGCAGAGGCATTGGAGGATTACTTCGCCCACTCGGAACAGCTGGAGACCCGAATATGGGCTACTGCCGATGGCTACCAGGCTGGCGGCATGCTGATACAGCGCCTGCCCACCACCGACTGGGTCGATCCCGACGACTGGCCGCGCGCGGTGCATCTTAGCAACACCATAACCCGTAAGGAGCTGTTGATCCTGCCGGCTCGCGATATCATCCGCCGCCTATACCATGAAGAAGATATCCGGATATTCGACAGCATTCCGTTTGGCTTTCGATGCTCGTGCTCGCGTGACCGCGTGACCAACGTGCTGCGTCTGCTCGGTCAAGTCGAGATTGATTCTATCATTGCCGACGAAGGACGCATCAGCGTCAATTGCGAGTTTTGCAATCAACAATACGAGTTCGATCGCGTTGATGCCAAGCAGATCTTCGTGACGGGTGTGCTCGCCGGAACATCTGTGCGAGTGCATTAGTACAGCTGACGACATGGACCACGCGCAGCGCGCAAGAGCCGCCGCCGTACCGTTTGGACATTTACACTCAATACTACCCGATCGTTTTGCTCCATTGAGCCTCCCTGCCGGATCTCGCCACAGGGGTGTGTGCCATGAACGTCCAGACCAAATCATGGTCTAAAATTAACAATAGGATGCTGAAAAAGGCCATCCCTGGCTTTTTCAGCTCGCAGAGCAAAAAGCGTGGTTTTTGCT
The DNA here is from genome assembly GCA_046758085.1 of Acidiferrobacterales bacterium. Lineage (GTDB taxonomy): Bacteria > Pseudomonadota > Gammaproteobacteria > Acidiferrobacterales > SPGG2 > VRUB01. The sequence continues at coordinate 41 of JBHHZP010000243.1, read as the reverse complement.
CGGCTCCATTTTTCAAACACTTACGTGTTCGAAAAATGTGC
>JBHHZP010000242.1:0-3947 GCA_046758085.1 Acidiferrobacterales bacterium | reverse complement strand
GCTCAGAAGGTTCGCCCAAGGCACATCCCTGTGCCTGGGGCGAACGCGGGGGTCCTTGCCCCGCCACTTCGTGCTTGCGCTTCGCTCTCCCTCCTCGCTTCGGCTTGAGTAAGGGATTTTAAAAGCAGGACAAAACCACCCCAACCCCCGTCTGCATGGGAGCAAGGTTTGCGTTGGTGTTTTTCTAGGCGCCTTTCGCCGAGCCAAGCACCGAGGACGCTTACAGGGCTGAGTACGGTGTCGTTTACGTTGTTTTCCGCCCCCTTGGTCAAGCCGAGCCCCGAGTGCAGACGAGGAGCGGGCTCGAAGAGGCGCGGGAAGGATCCCGCGCGTCCAGGCCAGGTACATGGATGTGCCTTGCCTGGACCCCCTGAGTCAAGCTCTGGGGCGAGGGCAGCCGCGGGGTGTGCGGCCGCAGACCCGGGGGAGCGTTTCTTTGGGTACTTTCTTGTCGCGACAAGAAAGTACCTCGCCTTCGGGTGCGAGAACCCGATTAGAATATTCGCCGGTAGGCGACAAACTCACTCTCTCGCCGCCAGTCGACGTGTCCAGGAGAGATGCGCCTGGCGCGTCACGAAGAACGCTGACAGTTTTATTACAGCTTCTAGCGAAGGGCGTTAAGAATCTCGGCCGCCTTGGCAACGTCTTCTTCTGTCAGATAGAAATGCGGTGCGAGGCGCAGATAGCCGCCTGGCGCTGTGGCGATAACACCCTGCCCCTCCAAGGCACCGACTACGGTAACCGGATCACCTCGGGTCTGCATAGCGAGAATTCCCGAGCGATGCTCCCGCGGGAATAACAGCGGTTTGAAACGCTCTGTGTCGATCAGCGCAAGCAAGCGATCTTGCAGTTTGAAAATTTCGTCACGTATCGCTTCAATCGGGTAGCGCAAGAAGACCTCCTCGAGCACTTTGTCGATGGCCACCAGGTGCTCCCACGGTAGTGTGCTGTACTCGAAGCGCCGTGCATCCTCGAGCGGGTCCCACGCGTGACTCAGGTAGTCGAACTTATTAGTCATCAGGGCCGGCCCTACCATTATATGGTCCAGCCTTTCTCTGAGCTGGGGGCTCGTATACATAAGTCCGGCGCCACGAGGCCCCAGGAGCCACTTCCAAGTCGACGCGGCGACTGCCGAGATGCCAACTTCCTCCGGGTAAAACGGCAGAACACCCAGACTTTGCGCGGCGTCCACGATCAAATCGATACCCCGATCCCGACAAAAGATCCCTAGCTCTGCGAGATTCGCTGCGTAGCCGTTTGCGAACTGGACATGACTGAGTGCAACGATCCGTGTGCGGTCTGTGGTCTTGCGCTCTAACTCTTCCATCGACCATGCGCGTGGTCCGTGTGCCGGCAGGCCTCCGAATGGGTCGGTATCCGACAACAAGATAAGCTCTACGCCCCGCGCCTTTTGCAGTACCCAAGGATAGTGATTGGACGGATACTCGTGCACGTAGCTGATGACTTGATCGCCGGGCTCGAACGGATAACCGTTGGCGATGAGGTTGATACCCTCGGCCGTGTTACTCACGTAGGCAACGTTGTCGGGTGCGGTCTTAAGTAGCTGCGCGGCCTTTTCGCGAAAAGCCACAAGCACGTGCTCGTAGTGCTGGATAAGAACTCTACCGCATTCGGAATGCGTATCGATGAAGCGCTTCGCACTCTCGGCCGCGGGTGCATACATGGGGCCGATCGCACAGTGGCTTAGATAAATGTAGTTTTTCTTTACGGGAAACAGCGAATCGCTTTTGTCAAACATATTGCCGTGAGCCGCGAGCTGTGAGTCACTTCTCAGAGGACTTTGTTCGCCCGTTTGGACTGCAGGCGAACAAATTTACCAACTCGTACACGACTGTGGCCGCGGCAAGAGAGGTGATCTCGGCCTGGTCGTATGCCGGTGCGACCTCCACCACATCGGCCGAGACGATACCGAGCCCGGCTAGCCCGCGCAGGACGTTGACAAGCTCACGCGTGGTCATACCGGCGATCTCCGGGGTTCCGGTGCCGGGCGCGTGCGCGGGATCGAGCACGTCGATGTCTATGGACAAGTAGAGTAGGTGATTGCCAACGCGCGCCCGAATGCGCTCTACGACACCTTTGACCCCCTCGGTCTCAAACTCATCACAGTGGACCACCTTGAAACCGAGCTCCTCGTCTTGTTTTAGGTCGTCGCGGCTGTACAACGGGCCCCTGATCCCGACATGCATCGAGGCATGGTCCAGGAACAGCCCTTCCTCGGCGGCCCGGCGGAAGGGCGTGCCGTGGGTAAAAGGCGCGCCGAAGTAAGTGTCCCACGTGTCGAGATGGGCGTCGAAATGCACCAGCGCGACCGGCCCGACATGATGGTTCACGGCCCGGAGCAGCGGCAGGGCGATGGTATGGTCGCCGCCAAGGCTTACGATACCGCCGACCCGTCCGAGCAGATCGGTGGCGGCCGTTTGCACTTGCTTCACTGCCTCGGCGATATTAAACGGGTTGCAGGTGACATCCCCGGCATCGGCCACCTGCTGCTCGACAAAGGGCTCGGTGCCGTAGGCAGGGTGGTACTGTGTTCTAAGATGACGAGACGCCTGACGAATGGCTTGCGGGCCGAAGCGGGCCCCGGGCCGATAACTGGTGCCTGCATCAAACGGTATACCGAGTATCGCCACATCGCAGCGGGGCACGTCGCGCAGCTCGGGCAGCCGGGCAAAAGTCGACGGACCGGCGAATCGCGGTATGACCTTACCGCTTACGGGCTGAATCGGTTTTTCATCGTCACTCGGCATGATCTTCCTCGGCCGTGGCGCGGTGGCTTACGGCCCGCCCGGCCACGACTCGTTTATATCACGTCCGGTGTGGGGACCGTCAGTCCCTGCGCGATTACTGGGCGCTCGCTTCAATCGTACCCGTAGAGCCAACGGGTCGTGCCGGTGTGGATGTTCTTGACAGAATGCAATGCCCCCTTCGGGATAAAGACCTCATCACCCGGGCGCACCACGCACGAGCGCCCTGAAACGGTCATTTCGAGCTGGCCTTCCACCACGGTCACGAGCTCATTGCAATCGTGCACGAAGTCGTTCCATTCCTGTCCAGGCGGATCGACAAACCACCGACAGGAGTAACCGTGGCGGGCCCACTCCTCGGTGACGGTCGCCTTATCTACGGGTACCGAGTACTTCCCCTTCGTTATTAGCTCCATGCAACTTAAGCCTAATCTTCGACCGCTTCCACCGTGACGCGATCTCCATCCTTGACCGCTTCCAGCTGTTTCACATCATCGAGGGCTCTGGCCCAGATATTAGTGGGCGCGGCGAGCCGGATCTCGTCGCCACGCGAGACCGGCGTGCGCCCGAAACCAATGGCGATCGAGTCCCCCTCCACCCAAAACGCGAGTTCGCCCGGTACCACAACGTCGCGCGCGTCGGCCTCGCGCGCCACACTGACCGGCGTTTCGAAGTAGACCTCGTCACCCCAGGTGCGCGCTTCAGAATGGATAGGCAGATTGGCATGAATCGCATTCGCCGTCGGCGTATCTAATAATTCCGCGCGGATACTCACGGTACCGGCGGTGATCTTGATCTTACGCATAGAATCGTGAACTGTGAGACGTTTTCCTGAGAGGGGAATTGTATCTCCGTGGCGCGCCAGGCGCATCTCTCCCGACCTTTCGGCTCGTGGCGAGGCAGTGAGTTTGTCGCCTAACCGGCGAGTATTCTAATCGGGTTCTCGCACCCGAAGGCGAGGTACTTTACTTGTATCGACAAGAAAGTACCCAAAGAAACGCTCCCCCGGGTCTGCGGCCGCACACACCGCGGCTGCCCTCGCCCCAGAGCTTGCCTCAGGGGGTCCAGGCAAGGCACATTCCTTGTTGCCTGGCCTGGACGCGCGGGATCCCTCGCGCGCCCCTTCGGGCCCGCTCCTCGTCTGCACTCGGGGCTCGGCTTGACCACGGGGGCCAAAAAAAG
>JBHHZP010000241.1:0-4004 GCA_046758085.1 Acidiferrobacterales bacterium | reverse complement strand
CCTTCCATCGGTGTTGGTCAAGCTTCGCAAAAACGACGCATGATCACAGCCAACACGAAGATTTCATAGAGCGGCGTGGGGTGGCGGGGAATGCCGGCGGGACCACGTGCGCCATCCGCCAGGGCCATCGCCCACGGAACAGATGACTCGGCGCCGTAGCAGCACCCGTTCACAAAGCAAGCGACCTTTGCCAGAATCATCGAGACGGGTGGAAATCGGCGTGTAAAAGGGGCCCACATCGGCGCCTAAAATGGGCCCACCGGGGTCAGGTTAATCCTCCCTTCAGGGGCCGCAAGGCCCCTGCTTTTTGAACCCCAAAAACATCGCCGTATCCGTACATTTTCTCTTTCTTTTTTGCTTCTTTTTTCTTTCTCTTTTGTGAATTCATGTGATATCCGTGCGATTCGTCGACGCCGACTCTCGGCGCCGAGCGAGTGCGTCTGGTGCGTCACTTCGGCTTGATGCCATTCTTGTCCTTGGCGGATCGCTTCTTGCCCTTGATCGATTCGCGGAAGCGGTAGCTCTGGCCGTTCATCTCGAAGATGTGGCAACGATGCGTCAGGCGGTCCAGCAGGGCTGCCGTCATGCGCTCGCCCTGAAAGAGCTGGCCCCAGTCGCTGAAGGCCAAGTTGCTGGTGATCAGCAGGCTGGCCCGCTCGTAGCGATCGGCGAAGACCTGGAACAGCAACTCGGCTCCGGCGCGGGTGAAGGACAAGTATCCAAGCTCATCGCAGATCAACAGGTCGGTCTTGTCCAACTGGCTGAGGAAGCGATCGAGTTGAGATTGCTTTTGGGCCTCCTCCAGACGGGTGACCAGGTTGGCGGCGGTGAAGAACCGCACGCGCCGACCCTGCCGGCAAGCGGCCAGTCCCAGTGCGGTGGCTACGTGCGTTTTTCCAGTACCGGGACTGCCGATCAGGCAGGTGTTGAAATGCTGATCGATCCAATCACCGCGTGCCAACTCCAAGACTTTCGGCTTGTTCAGTGTGCGCAGGGCTGTGAAGTCGTAGGTGTCGAAGTCCTTGTGCACCGGGAAGGCCGCCGCCTTGGTGCGGGCCTTCAAGGCATTGGTCGACCGCGCCGCCACCTCCAACTCCGTCAGGCGTAACAGGTAACGATCGAATCCTTCGTTGGCTTCGGCGGCCTCGCGGGCCAGCTTCTCGAACTCCGCGGCCACGGTCGGCAGCCGCAACTGTTTGAGGTTGGCTCTCAACCGCATGTTGTGATTGTCAGGCATAAGCAGGTTCTCCTTGTCGTGAAAGAAACCGATCGAAGTGGTCCAGGCCACGCAACGGGACCTGAACCGTCCGTAGAGCGTCATCGAGATCTCCGATCTCGGATGGTTTCGAGTCGCGCGTCTGCACTTGCTTTGCTTCCAACTCCGCCAGGTGATGGGTGTATGGAATGATTGGTTCGGCGTGCGGTTCTGCGGCATGATCGCAATGTTCAATAGCCTGTTGCACGCGTTGGACCGGATGCTTGGCCAGCAGTTGCAGAACCCGGACGTAGCCGGCGGGCGCCGGCCGATGAACCGTGACGTTGCTCGATCCGTTCTCGTAACTGCGTGAACGCCGACGGCAGTTGCCAGCGACGGTAGACGTTGGTGTGGTCGAGGGCGGCCGGGCGCCGGCCCAGCGTCACCAGGTAATGGATCGGATCGAGGATCTGCTCTTGGCGCCCGTAACAACGGTTATGACGAGCGACGATCTTTCCATCGGCGACCACATCAATGTGGTTGATGTAGCCTTTGACAGTGACCGCCCGGAAGGCACCGTTCCGCGGCGTGCTGTAGCGGTTGGTGTTGAAGCGGACCGTCTGGTACTTGTCCACCTTGGCTTCGGATAGAACACAGGCGTCGAACGCCCGGGCGGGAAGGGGATCCGCCGCCGCGCGTTCGCGTTCGAAACGTTGGCCGATGGTCTCGGTCTGACCGGCCACCTTCCGATCACGATCTTTCAGACAACACGCCCGTAGGTAGACGTTCAGTTCATTCAGATCCTTGACCTGTGGTACGGGCGTGGCCCAACGCCGCTGCAGGTCGTACACCCGATTCTCGGTGTGAGGCTTCTCGTTGCCCCGGGCCGGCATGCAAAACAGCGGCTCGAACGCGTAGTGACTGGCCAGAGCGGCATACCGCTCGTTCAGTTTGCGGCTGCGACCCTTGAAGATGGCCGTGGCCACCGTCTTGGGATTGTCCCACCAGACTTCACGAGGCACACAACCGAAGAATTCGAAGGCCTCGACCATCCCGGCCAGGATGGCTTCGGTTCGTTCGGTGGGCAGCGCGATGGCGAAGGGGCAGTAGGAATACGCCCACGTGGGCATCAGCACCGGCACCCGTTGGCGCCCGTCGGGGAAATCAACGTAGATGTGCCCGAAGTCGCACTCGAGCCGTTGCCCGGGATCGTGCACCAGTGGGATGAACGTCTCCCGCTGACGCTGGCTATGTCTGCCGACGTACCGCCGAACCTGGTCGTACCCGCCGCGGTAGTCGTGTTGATCGCGCAGGCAGCCGAAGACCCGGGCCGCGGTGTGCCGCTGCTTGCACGGCGCCCGTTCGTCCGCCTCGAGGATCTCGTCGATGATCGGCTTGAACGGATCCAGCTTCGGCGCCGGCCGGTCCTTGTTGCGCGGGTAGGGCCTGGGTTCGGGATTGACCAGCATCGCCCGAACCTTGCGTCGAGAATGATGCCGCTTCCGGGCGATGGCCCGAATGCTCATCCCGTCCCGATGGGCTCTGCCAACGCGTCCGTACTCTTCCACCGTGAGCAGCCTTCGCCTCCGGACAACTTGGTCTCTCGAAAAAGAGCCAGCGTCCGGGGCCCGCTACGGTGGGTCCAGATTAGGCGCCCATATCACAGCTTTTTAACAGCCTGGGTGGGCCCCCTTTACGCGCCGATTACCACATGTTTACGGTATTGATCCATTACCATACCTGACGTCCCCCGATCCTCGTTCAGAATCGTGCAGAGACCATCAATAACATCCTTCGGCAGGCTAGGACCATGAATGAAGTGGCGTAGGTACGGGATGAAGTGAGGATGCCGATATATGGCATTGCCAGCAGTGCCATTTGATTCAAAGATTTGCTGGGGCGATCTGTTTCCTGTTTCGGCGTAGGCCGGATCACAAAACAGGCGCAAACGGACTTAGCAGCCCGTTGAAATAGTCTCGTTTTCAGCCTGCGGCCAGAGTGGCGCGCGGAATGACGCGGCTGTAGCGGGCGACGATTCCCGGGGCCAAAACACGGCCAATTGGATTCGATGCGCCAGATCGTCACCGAACGGGCGGAATAACCCGAACACTGCGACGATTCCAGACCGAATCAACGAAAAACCACCCCTGCCTTCCGGCTGCAGAGTTCTCGGTTTGCCCATGCCGAACAACGCGCGCATGATCACGCCGAGGTTCTTACCGGCAATGTACATCAGGTAACGTTTGGTCACGTCCTCCAATCCGTGGAGCCAACTGCGTCTTGCCCCGCCCGTCTCGCATACGTGAGCAAAACTTCGTTCCACGTATTCACTTCGCAACCTGCCCAAACGCTTACCGCGAGCACCTTTGACTCGCCGACGATTCCCGTAGACCGCATGTCTGTGTGACGCAGGATTGTCACCCCACTTACGACGCCAGCGACTCTCGCGCTCGGGAATGTAACTGCGAACCCCAAAGTCCTCGCACCACACCAGATTGGCCGTGCTGTGGTAACCTTTGTCCGCAATGGCATCTTTGATTTCCGATTCACTGCCCGCAACAACCATGTGTGCCTGAGCCTTGATCAGCGTTTCTGAAAACGTGGCCGTGTCTGATTCATCCGCCTTGTACACCCCCGCGGCCAACACGATGTCAGTGTCAATGTCGATCGCATGCTCCGTCTTGTACGCCAGGTGGGTACGGCCATCCTTCATCTTCGCGATGCGTGCATCCGGATCGTTCGGCGACATCCATTCTTTGTTGGACACCTTCTTTTTCCGCTTCCGATCGAACCCGCGGATGTCTTCATC